>NZ_JBFAHP010000001.1:0-440622 GCF_040654255.1 Streptomyces sp. NPDC050732 | reverse complement strand
CCTGTGCCGGTCCCGGGGCCTTCGCGTGCGTACGCGGTTACGCGGCCGGCAGCGCCTCCAACTGCGCCTGCAGGCGGGCGATGTCGGCCTCCGCCTTGGTGAGGCGGCCGCGGATCTTGTCCACGACCTGGTCGGGGGCCTTCACCAGGAACGCTTCGTTGCCCAGCTTCGCCTCGGCCTGTGCCTTCTCCTTCTCGGCGGCGGCGAGGTCCTTGGCGAGGCGCTTGCGCTCGGCCGTCACGTCGATCGTGCCGGACAGGTCGAGCGCGACCGTCGCGCCCGAGACCGGCAGTGTCGCCGTCGCCGTGAAGGCGTCGCCCTCCGGCTGGAGGCGGAGGAGCTGGCGGATGGCGGCCTCGTGCGGGGCGAGCGCCGTGCCGTCCAGGGTCAGGCGGGCCGGGACCTTCTGGCCGGGCTGGAGGCCCTGGTCGGCGCGGAAGCGGCGGACCTCGGTGATGACCTGCTGGAGGGTCTCGATCTCCTGCTCGGCACCGGCGTCGCGGAAGCCGCTGTCCGAGGGCCAGTCGGCGACGACGAGCGACTCGCCGCCGGTCAGCGCCGTCCACAGCGTCTCCGTCACGAACGGGACGATCGGGTGGAGCAGGCGCAGCGTGACGTCGAGGACCTCGCCGAGGACGCGGGCCGAGACCTTCGCGCCCTCGCCGCCCGCCATGAATGTCGTCTTGGACAGCTCGACGTACCAGTCGAAGACCTCGTCCCACGCGAAGTGGAAGAGGGCGTCGGAGAGCTTGGCGAACTGGAAGTCGTCGTAGAGCGCGTCGACTTCGGCGACGGTCGCGTTGAGGCGGGAGAGCACCCAGCGGTCGGTGGCGGACAGCTGCTCGGCCGGGGGCAGGTCGCCCTCGATCGTGGCGCCGTTCATCATCGCGAAGCGGGTGGCGTTCCAGATCTTGTTGGCGAAGTTGCGGGAGCCCTGGACCCAGTCCTCGCCGATCGGCACGTCCGTGCCCGGGTTGGCGCCGCGGGCGAGGGTGAAGCGCAGGGCGTCCGAGCCGTACTTGTCCATCCAGTCCAGCGGGTTGACCGCGTTGCCGAAGGACTTCGACATCTTCTTGCCGAACTGGTCGCGGACCATGCCGTGCAGCACGATCGTGTGGAACGGCGGGGTGCCGTCCATCGCGTACAGGCCGAACATCATCATCCGGGCGACCCAGAAGAAGAGGATGTCGTAGCCGGTGACGAGGACGGAGTTCGGGTAGAACTTCGCGAGCGACTCGGTCTGCTCGGGCCAGCCGAGGGTGGAGAACGGCCACAGGCCGGAGGAGAACCACGTGTCGAGCACGTCGTTGTCCTGCGTCCAGCCCTCACCGGTGGGCGCCTCGTCGTCGGGGCCGACGCAGACGACCTCGCCGTTCGGGCCGTACCAGACGGGGATGCGGTGGCCCCACCAGAGCTGGCGCGAGATGCACCAGTCGTGGAGGTTGTCGACCCAGTCGAAGTACCGCTTCTCCATCTCCTGCGGGTGGATCTTGACCTTGCCGTCGCGGACCGCGTCACCCGCGGCCTTCGCGAGCGGGCCGACCTTGACCCACCACTGCATCGACAGGCGCGGCTCGATGGTGGTCTTGCAGCGCGAGCAGTGGCCCACGGAGTGGGTGTACGGGCGCTTCTCGGCGACGATGCGGCCCTCGGCGCGCAGCGCGCCGACGATGGCGGAGCGGGCCTCCAGGCGGTCCAGGCCCTGGAAGGGGCCGTGCGCGGTGATCACGGCGTGCTCGTCCATGACCGCGATGTTCGGCAGGCTGTGGCGCTGGCCGATCTCGAAGTCGTTCGGGTCGTGGGCCGGGGTCACCTTGACGGCGCCGGTGCCGAACTCGGGGTCGACGTGCTCGTCGGCGACGACGGGGATCGTGCGGTCGGTCAGCGGCAGCTTGATCTGCTTGCCGACCAAGTGCTTGTACCGCTCGTCGTCGGGGTGGACCGCGACGGCGGTGTCGCCGAGCATCGTCTCGGCGCGGGTGGTGGCGACGACGAGCGTCTCGTCCCCCTCGCCGTACTTGATCGAGACGAGCTCGCCGTCGTCGTCCTGGTACTCGACCTCGATGTCGGAGATCGCCGTCAGACAGCGCGGGCACCAGTTGATGATGCGCTCGGCGCGGTAGATCAGCTCGTCGTCGTAGAGCTTCTTGAAGATCGTCTGGACGGCCTGCGAGAGGCCCTCGTCCATGGTGAAGCGCTCGCGGTCCCAGTCGACGCCGTCGCCGAGGCGGCGCATCTGGCCGGAGATCTGGCCGCCGGACTCGCCCTTCCACTTCCAGACGCGCTCGATGAACGCCTCGCGTCCGAGGTCGTGGCGGGACTTGCCCTCCTTGCCGAGCTCGCGCTCCACGACGTTCTGCGTGGCGATGCCGGCGTGGTCCATGCCGGGCTGCCACAGCGTCTCGAAGCCCTGCATGCGCTTGCGGCGGGTGAGGGCGTCGATGAGCGTGTGCTCGAAGGCGTGGCCCAGGTGGAGCGCGCCCGTCACGTTCGGCGGGGGGATGACGACGGTGTACGGAGGCTTCTCGCTCTTCTCGTCGGCGGAGAAGTAACCCCGTTCTACCCAGCGCTCGTACAGCGGCCCCTCTACCTCGGCCGGCGCGTACTGGGTCGGCAGTTCGGGAGTGGTCGCTGGGGGCTGCTGCTGAGCGTTCTCGGTCACCCGGCCAGTTTAGAGGGGTGGTGGAGCGGTCCCGAAACCGGAATGTTCGACATCGCTTTCGGTCTCGGGCTCCACGGGCCCCGGACTTCCTTCAGGATGACAGGGACACATCAGCGTTTCGGACCGGGATACATCAGCGTTCCAGGGGGACACCACGCCATGAGCCACCACCAGCCAGGCCCGTACGACGGACAGCAGCCCCAGCAGCCGGGGCCCTACGGCGGCCAGCAGCCCCAGCAGCCCGGCCCCTACGGGCAGCCCCCGCAGGGCGTCCCGCCGCAGCAGCCCCAGCCCGGCTACGGCTTCCCGCAGCAGCCCCCTCAGGCACCCCAGCAGGGCGGCTACAGCCAGCCCCAACAGCCCGGCCCCTACGGGCAGGTCCCGCCCCCGCCCATGCCTCCCGGTGGCGGTGGCGGCGGCAAGAAGAAGACCGGTCTCGTCATCGGCGCGGTCGCCGTGGTCGCCGCGCTCGGCGTCGGCGCGTACTTCCTCTTCGGTGGCAGCGACTCCACGTCGGTGGAGGACGACGGGGCGCACAAGCTGGTGCCGCCGGCCTCGGTGGGCGAGTACAAGAAGGGCAGCGACTCCGACTCCCCCGACGACGGCCCGCTCGGCTCCGGCGACAAGAAGAACGCCGAGGACATCGGCATCAAGAACCCGGAGAATGTGGCGGCCTCGTACGAATTCGGTGAAGCCCTCAAGGGGAAGCAGATGAGCTTCCAGGGCATGTACGGCGAGATCGACGACCCGGAGAAGGCCATCGACGACGGCTTCGCCAAGGCCGACGAGAACGCGAAGAAGGAGTCGGGCGAGGCCACCGGCGACGCGGACGAGAAGTTCGAGCTCGTCGGCAGCCCCGAGACCGTGGAGCCCGACGGACTCGACAACGCCGTCATGAAGTGCCAGACCGCGAGCATCTCGGAAGACGGCAAGGAGACGAAGCTGCCGATCTGCATCTGGGCTGATCACAGCACGTACGGGATCGTCTTCGGCATCGACGTGGAGGCGATGATGAAGGGCAGTGGCGGCATGGCCACGGACGCCGTCGCCTCCTTCGCGGCCGACCTGCGCAAGGCCGCCCGCGTGAAGGCGTAACGGGACCGGGCGCGGAGAGCGGACACAGCGGCCCGGGGCGGACGATCCGCTCCGGGCCTTCGTACGTCCGCTCTCTGGAACAGCCCTTCAACAACTCCGCATCGATCCGGTCCGTAGCCCCGACCCCGTACGCCCATCCGACAGGATGTTCGGAACACATAAGCATCGGGAGGGAACCCCAGCAATGAGCTACGACCAGCCGGGCCCGTACGGCGGGCAGCCGCCCCAGCAGCCCGGGCCGTACGGCCAGCCGCCCCAGCAGCCCGGCCCCTACGGCCAGCCGCCACAGGCTGCCCAGCCCGGCTACGGCTACCCCCAGCAGGCTCCCCCACCGCAGCCCCAGCCCGGCTACGGCTACCCGCAGCAAGCCCCGTACGGCCAGCAGCCCCACGCCCCCTACGGCCAGCAGCCGCACGCCCCCTACGGGCAGGTCCCGCCCCCGCCCCCGGGTGGCGGCGGCAAGAAGAAGACCGGCCTCGTCATAGCCGCCGTCGCCGTGGTCGCCGCCGCGGCCGTCGGCGGCTACTTCGTCTTCGCGGGCGGCGATGACGACGACAAGGGCGGCAAGAACGGCGGCTCGTCGAGCGTCGCGGGCGGCGGTGGCGAGGGCGGCATCAAGGACGACGGACCGCACAAGCTGACGACGCCGGCGATGGTGCTCGGCGAGTTCAAGAAGAGTGACGACAGCGGCAGCGGTGGCGGTGGCATGTCGTCGAGCGACATCGAGGACGCCGAGAAGTTCGGCGTGAAGAACGCCAAGGACGTCAGCGGCAATTACCAGTCGGGCGACGAGAGCAACCCGCTGGCGGTGAAGGCCCTCAACTTCGGCGGCGTCTACGGCGACATCGAGGACCCGGAGAAGGTCGTCGACGCCCTGTTCGGCGAGATGAAGAAGAACGCGGTCGACGGCGGCACCGACGAGGACGTGACGCTCGTCGGGGAACCGAAGGAGTTCAAGCCCGCCGGGCTGGACGGCGCGGTCCTCAAGTGCCAGGAGATGAAGGTCGACCTGGGCGGCGGCGCGGGCACGGCCGGCTCGTCGTCCGGCCCCTCGTCCGGCCCGAGCGAGATGTCCGCGGGCACCTGCGTGTGGGGCGACCACAGCACCGTCGGCTTCCTGGTGAACGTCGACGCGGCGGACGCCCTGGCGGGCAAGGCCGCCGATCTCGACGCGGCCGCGGCCACCACGGCCAAGTTCCGCGGGGAGGTCCGCGTCAAGATCTGACGCCTGTTCACGCGCGACGGCCCGGTCATTCGACCGGGCTCCGTTGCGTCAGGATGTCGGCAGCACCCAAGCGTTTCGGAGGGGAACCCCCATGAGCTACAACCAGCCGGGCCCGTACGGCGGGCAGCCGCCCCAGCAGCCCGGGCCGTACGGCCAGCCGCCCCAGCAGCCCGGCCCCTACGGCCAGCCGCCACAGGCTCCCCAGCCCGGCTACGGCTACCCCCAGCAGGCTCCCCCACCGCAGCCCCAGCCCGGCTACGGCTACCCGCAGCAGGCCCCCTACGGCCAGCAGCCCCACGCCCCCTACGGGCAGGTCCCGCCCCCGCCCCCGGGTGGCGGCGGGAAGAAGAAGACCGGGGTCATCATCGGCGCGGTCGCCGTGGTCGCCGCCCTCGGCGTCGGCGCGTACTTCGTCCTCGGCGGCAGCGACAGCGGGGGCGGCTCCTCCGTGGCGGACGACGGCCCGCACAAGCTGACGACGCCCGAGACGGTCCTCAGCGAGTACGAGAAGAGCAGCAACCAGTCCGGTGGCTTCAACTCCAGCGACATGAAGGCCGCCGAGAAGGCGGGCGTGACGGACCCCGAGGATGTCGACGCCGCCTACGAGGCGGGGGACGAGAGCAATCCCCTGTCGCAGAAGCTCATCCAGTTCATGGGCGTCTACGGCGAGATCGACGACCCCGGCAAGGTCGTCGACGGCATGTTCGCCAAGGTCAAGAAGGACTCGCAGAAGCCCGGCGCGAAGACGGGCAAGCTGGTCGGCAGCCCCAAGGACTTCAGCACGGACGACGCCGTGCTCAAGTGCCAGGAGTCAGTGATCAAGAACGACAACCCGGGCAGCGGCTCGTCCTCGGCTCCCAAGGAGATCCACATGCCGGTCTGCATCTGGGGCGACCACAGCACCGTCGGCGTCGTGGTCCCCATCGCGGTCTCCGACGCCATGGCGGGCAAGATCTCGCTCGACGACGCCTCGGCCACCGCGCTGAAGTTCCGCAAGGAAGTCCGCGTCAAGTCCTGACGCGGCCCGCACCACCGCACAGCCAACGAGGGGAACCCACGCAGTGAGCTACAACCAGCCCGGCCCGTACGCCGCACAGCCCCAGCAGCCCGGCCCGTACGGCCAGTACCCGCAGGCCCCCTACGGCCCGCCCCCCGTCCCCCCGCAGGGCGGCGGCAAGAAGAAGACCGGGCTTGTCATAGGCGCCGTGGTCGTGGTGGCGGCGCTCGCTGTCGGTGGGTACTTCGTCTACGACAAGGTCAGCGCCTCCTCCGTCTCCGACGACGGCAAGACGTACAAGCTGACGGCGCCCGAGACCGTGCTCGGCAGCTACAAGAAGGACACGTCGGCCGGTGACGCCGGCGGGATGTCGTCGAGCGACCTCGCGGACCTGGAGAAGAAGGGCGTCAGCAACCCCAAGGACGCCCACGCCGCGTACAACTACGGCAAGGGTGCGGCGATGAAGTCCCTCAACTACTCCGGTGTGTACGGCGAGATCGACGACCCGGAGAAGGTCGTGGACGCCATCTTCGCCGAGATGGAGAAGGACTCGGCCAGGACCGAAGGCGGCCTGAAGCTCATCGGCAGCCCGGAGGAGTTCACTCCGGACGGTTTCGGGAACGGCATCATGAAATGCCAGAAGGCCGAGTTCAAGATGGGTGAGACCGGCGCGGACGACCAGGGCGTGCCGAACAGCTTCCAGACGCCGATGTGCGTCTGGGGCGACCACAGCACGGTCGCGTACGCCACCTACTCCGACGCCGCCACGACCGGCAGCGGCGCGGAGATCTCCCTGGACGACGTCGCCACCCAGGTCGCGAACCTGCGCGACGACGTCCGCGTAGAGGTCAAGTAGCGGCGTCGAGCAGCGGCAGAGGGCGGGCAACGGAGAGGGGCCCCCGGCGATCGAAATCGCCGGGCGCCCCTCTCCGCGTAAGAGAACTACGCGGACTTCTGCTCCCCGGCGCCGCCACCGCGCACGTCGCGTGGCACCAGCGTCGGGTTCACGTTCGAACGGACGACGTCCGACGTGATGACGACGCGGGCCACGTCCTTGCGGGACGGGACCTCGTACATCACCGACTGGAGGACTTCCTCCATGATGGCGCGCAGGCCGCGCGCGCCGGTCTGGCGGAGGATCGCCTGGTCCGCGATGGCCTCAAGCGCCTCGCGCTCGAACTCCAGCTCCACGCCGTCGAGTTCGAACAGGCGCTGGTACTGCTTCACCAGCGCGTTGCGCGGCTCGACGAGGATCTGGAGCAGGGCCTCGCGGTCGAGGTTGTGGACCGAGGTGATCACGGGGAGGCGGCCGATGAACTCGGGGATCATCCCGAACTTCACCAGGTCCTCCGGCATGATGTCCTCGAACTGGTCCTTCTCCTCCAGCTCGCGCTTGGAGCGGATGGTGGCGCCGAAGCCGATGCCCTTCGCGCCCGCCCGCGACTCGATGATCTTCTCAAGGCCGGCGAAGGCGCCGCCCACGATGAAGAGCACGTTCGTCGTGTCGATCTGGATGAACTCCTGGTGCGGGTGCTTCCGGCCGCCCTGCGGAGGCACGGAGGCCGTGGTGCCCTCCAGGATCTTGAGCAGGGCCTGCTGGACGCCCTCGCCGCTCACGTCGCGCGTGATCGACGGGTTCTCGCTCTTGCGGGCCACCTTGTCGATCTCGTCGATGTAGATGATCCCGGTCTCGGCCTTCTTGACGTCGTAGTCAGCGGCCTGGATGAGCTTCAGGAGGATGTTCTCCACGTCCTCGCCGACATAGCCCGCCTCCGTCAGCGCCGTCGCGTCCGCGATGGCGAACGGGACGTTCAGCATGCGGGCGAGTGTCTGCGCGAGGAGTGTCTTGCCGGAGCCGGTCGGGCCGAGCAGCAGGATGTTGGACTTCGCGAGTTCGATCGCGTCGTCACGGCCCTGTGCGCCGCCGTTCTCTCCGGCCTGGACCCGCTTGTAGTGGTTGTACACCGCTACCGAGAGGGCCTTCTTCGCGGGCTCCTGGCCCACGACGTAGCCCTCAAGGAATTCGTAGATCTCGCGAGGCTTGGGGAGTTCCTCCCAGCGCACCTCGCTCGTCTCCGCGAGCTCTTCCTCGATGATCTCGTTACAGAGGTCGATGCACTCGTCGCAGATGTACACACCGGGGCCTGCGATGAGCTTCTTGACCTGCTTCTGACTCTTTCCGCAGAACGAGCACTTGAGCAGATCGCCGCCGTCACCGATGCGTGCCACGAGGTGCTTCCCCTTCGCCTGGGAGACGCCACGTTCAGCGGCTCCTGGTGCCTCTATCCGACGGTACCTTGCCGGGCCCCCCGTTCGGGCCCCCCTTGGCACGGTTCACTTCGACGCGAGTCGTGCGCGAACCGTGCCGAGGAGCGGCAGATGCTACAGCGCTGCGTCAGGCCACCGAGGAATTGTTCATCTTCCGGGTGGAGATGATCTGGTCGACCAGGCCGTACGCGAGCGCGTCCTCGGCCGTGAGGATCTTGTCGCGCTCGATGTCGTCGCGGATCTTCTCGATCGGCGTCGTGGAGTGCTTGGCCAGCATCTCCTCCAGCTGCGCACGCATCCGGAGGATTTCGTTGGCGGCGATCTCCAGGTCGGAGACCTGACCGCGGCCGGTCTCGCTGTAGGGCTGGTGGATCAGGATCCGCGCGTTCGGCAGGGCCATGCGCTTGCCCGGCGTACCGGCCGCGAGGAGCACGGCGGCGGCGGACGCGGCCTGGCCCATGCAGACGGTCTGCACGTCGGGCTTCACGAACTGCATCGTGTCGTAGATGGCCGTGAGGGCCGTGAACGAGCCGCCCGGGCTGTTGATGTAGATCGAGATGTCGCGGTCCGGGTCCATCGACTCCAGGCACAGGAGCTGCGCCATGACGTCGTTGGCGGACGCGTCGTCGATCTGCACGCCGAGGAAGATCACGCGCTCCTCGAAGAGCTTCGCGTACGGGTCGTACTCGCGCACGCCCTGCGAGGTGCGCTCGACGAAGCGCGGGATCACGTAACGGGACTCGGCGCTGGCGCCGGTGAACTCGGCCTGGCCGCTCTCGGCCTGCGCACGCCCGAGGAGGCCGCTGCCGGGGAAGTGGTTCATCTCTGAATCTCCTGAGAAGGGAGGGGCTTGGGTGTCGGCTTCGGGGCGCTGAGCACGGGGCTCAGGCTCCGGTCCCGCCCCCGCCCGGCATGCCGGCGGCGCTGGACATGATGTCGTCGATGAGGCCGTACTCCTTGGCCTCCTGCGGGTCGAACCAGCGGTCGCGGTCCGAGTCGCGCGTGACCTGCTCGACGGTCTGGCCGGTGTGGAAGGCCGTGAGCTCGGCCATCTTCTTCTTGGTGAGAAGGAGGCGCTCGGCGTGGATCTTGATGTCCGACGCGGAGCCGGCGAGGCCCGCGGACGGCTGGTGGATCAGGATCTCGGCGTTCGGCAGGGCGAAGCGCTTGCCCGGCGTGCCGGCGCTGAGCAGGAACTGGCCCATGGAGGCGGCCATGCCCATCGCGATCGTCACCACGTCGTTCTTGATGTACTGCATGGTGTCGTAGATCGCCATGCCGGCCGTGATCGAGCCGCCGGGGCTGTTGATGTAGAGGTAGATGTCCTTGTCCGGGTCGGAGGCAAGGAGCAGCAGCTGTGCGGTGATCTTGTTGGCAATGTCGTCGTCGACCGGCTGGCCGAGGAAGATGATCCGCTCGCCGAGCAGCCGGTTGTAGACCTGGTCGCCGAGGCCACCACCGATGGAGGGGTCGCCGGCGGCGGAGGGCATCAGATTCGTCACGTATCCACCTGCTCGTCTTACGACGGCGCCGGGCCGTCTCACGTCTTCAGCTGGGGCGCGGGGGCCCGCGTGCGGCGCCGCTCCGGGGCGGCGTCGGGGACTCCCCTGCCCTCGTATTCATGGACCCTAACGCGCAGGGTCCTCCGGGGAATCCCGGAGAGCCAACTGTTCGCTGTGAGCGCAGGTCGCGCCCCGTCAGGGCCGCGGGCGCGTCTGCCGCCGGAGGGTCGATGGCGGGTGCGGCTTGTGTGTGGTTGCTCGCGCAGTTCCCCGCGCCCCTAAAAAAGCACCGGGCCCCCGGGACCATGAAGTCCTGGGGGCCCGGCGTACGCGCGTCAGAGCGAGGCTCAGGCCTCGGTCTTCTCGTCGGCCTTGTCCTCGGCGGAGTCCGAGGTCGCCTCGACGGTCTCGGCCGTCTCGTCCTCGTCGTCCTCAAGGTCGACGACCTCGCCGTTCGTGTCCTTGACCGTGGCGGCCTCGACGACGACCGCGAGGGCCTTGCCGCGGGCGACCTCGCCGACCAGCATCGGGACCTGGCCGCCCTCGACGACGGCCTGGGCGAACTGGTCGGGGGACATGCCGGAGGACTGCGCGCGGCGCATGAGGTGCTCGGTGAGCTCCTCCTGGTTCACGTTCAGCTTCTCCTTGTTGACGAGCTCGTCGAGGACGAACTGCGTCTTGATGCCCTTCTCCGCCTGCTCCTTGGTCTCGGCGTCGAACTCTTCCTCGGTCTTGCCCTGGATCTCCAGGTACTTCGCGAGGTCGAGGCCCATCTGGCCGAGCTGGTGGTTCACCAGGTTGTGCTTGCGGGTCTGGATCTCGTCCGCGAGGAGCTTCTCGGGGACGGGGACCTCGACCAGGTCGAGCAGCTTCTCCAGGACGCGCTCCTGGGCCTGCGTGGCCTGGTCGTACTGCTTCATGTTCTCAAGACGCTTGCGGCTGTCGGCCTTGAGCTCGTCGAGGGTGTCGAACTCGGAGGCGAGCTGCGCGAAGTCGTCGTCCAGCTCCGGCAGTTCACGCTTGGCGACCTGGGTGACCTTGACGGTGACCTCGGACTCCTTGCCGGCGGCCGAGCCGCCCTTGAGCTCGGAGGTGAAGGTGGCCTCGCCACCGGCCTCCAGGCCCTTCACGGCGTCGTCGATGCCTTCGAGGAGCTCGCCGGAACCGATCGTGTAGGACACGCCGGAGGCGACGCCGTCCTCCAGGACCTCGCCGTCGACCTTGGCCTGCAGGTCGATCGTCACGACGTCGCCGTCCTCGGCGGCACGCTCGACCGGGGACGTGGAGGCGAAGCGCTCGCGCAGCTCCTCGACGGCCTTGTCGACGTCCTCGTCGCTGACCTCGATGGCGTCGACCTCGACCTCGATGCCGGAGTAGTCCGGGATCTCGATGGTGGGACGGACGTCGACCTCAGCGGTGAAGTTGAGGGTCTCGTTGTCCTTGAGCTCGGTGATGTCGACCTCGGGCTGGCCCAGGACGTTGAGCTCGGCCTCGTTGACGGCCTCGGTGTAGAACTTCGGGAGCGCGTCGTTGACGGCCTCTTCGAGGACGGCGCCACGGCCGAACCGCTGGTCGATGACTCGGGCCGGGATCTTGCCCTTGCGGAAGCCCTTCACCGTGACCTGCTGGTTGATCTTCTTGTAGGCCGCGTCGAGGCTGTCCTTGAGCTCCTCGAAGGGCACCTCAACAGTGAGCCGAACCCGAGTCGGGTTCAGGGTCTCCACGGCGCTCTTCACGGTTCGGTCTCCTTGGGGCTGACTTCTTGGGATTCTGCCCGGCTCAGAGACACACGGGCACACAACTTGCATAGTAACGGCAAGCGGGAGCCGAGCCACAATGCGATCTTCGGCGGAGCATCGCGGAGAGGAACGACGGACCTCGTGCGGGTCTCGCAGGGAGGAACAAGGTGGTCGGGGTGGCGGGATTTGAACCCACGGCCTTCCGCTCCCAAAGCGGACGCGCTACCAAGCTGCGCCACACCCCGTCGGTGCGACACGTAGGGTACATGCCCGCAGGCAGTGCGGCTCCCGGTTAAACGGGGCGGGATGCGGCGGGATGCGAGGGGGCACGTGCGGGCGGGCCCCGGGACCCGCTACGATGCCTGTCGTGCCGCGGCTTCCGCTCGTGGCGCGAACTGTGCGGGCGTAGCTCAATGGTAGAGCCCTAGTCTTCCAAACTAGCTACGCGGGTTCGATTCCCGTCGCCCGCTCTTCTGGAGAAACCCCAGGCCGGTGACGGTCTGGGGTTTCCGCGTTCCCCGGCCCGTCCGGACTCAGAAGCTGATCGAGTTGATGGTCTCCGCCACTTCGTTGAGGAAGCGGTTTATGGACGGAGCCATGCCCGTGGAGGCGAGGAAGAAGCCGAAGAGCACCGCGACGATCGCGGGGCCCGCCTTGAGCGATCCCCCGCGGATCAGCACCACAAGGATGATCGCCAACAGCAGCACCACTGACAGCGAAATGGCCACACTGATCACACCCTAGGTCGGTCGCTCTCCCGGCCCGGGGGGTACGGCCCCGCACTCCCCCGCCAGAAACCATCGTGCCACCAACGGGCGCCCTCCATGCGGCCGGTGACACATCGTCGGCCAACGCTTTCCGACCCCGGCGCGCGGGGGCGCCCTGCGGGGGCACGTGCGGCGCACTGCCGCACAGCAATTCGACGGCTTGCGGGCACCGTGAATTCAACGTGATCGTTGCCATCGCCACACACGACGTTCGCAAGAAATTCCAATTCGGCCAACCGGACATTTCACCGGAGTCACCCGGGGGCGTTATGCACCATTTAAACCGGATGAGTTGTGACGTACCGGACGCGGCGTCCGCGCATACTGCCACATCTCTTTGTCGACTCTCTTTGTCACCTCAGCCGATTCCCGGGGATTGGGTCGACGAAAGCGACGGGGGTTTTACGAATACACCGCCGCGACGCTAGGGTGCCTCAGATGTTCCACGCTGCCACCACCCCCGCAGGCGCAGTGCGGTCCCGGATCGTCTCACCGAGTTCCTGGTGGGAGGGCCTGTGACCAACTCGGTGCACCCGCACGGACGCCACCGGGCGCCGCTCCCCCCGGCCCAGGTGCCGGCGGCCGGAGTCTCCGTTCCCCGCGCCCACCACCCGCCCTCGCAGGCCGCCGCCCCCACAGCTCCCACCGCCCCGGCCAGCCGCAGCACCGCCCAGAGCGCGTCGAAGCCCGCCAAGCAGCGGGACGCGTTCTTCGACAACGCCAAGTACCTGGCGATCGTCCTCGTGGCGATGGCCCACGCATGGGAACCGCTGACGGATCACAGCCGCGCCGCCGAGGCGCTGTACATGACCGTCTACACCTTCCACATGCCGGCGTTCATCGTGATCTCCGGCTACTTCTCGCGCAGTTTCGACATGCGTCCCGACCGCCTGAAGCGGCTCGTGACCGGCGTCGCCGTGCCGTACGTCATCTTCGAGGTCGCGTACAGCCTCTTCAAGCGCTGGGCCGACGACGATCCCGGCCATCCGATCAGCCTGCTCGACCCCTGGTACCTCACCTGGTTCCTGGTCGCGCTCTTCGTGTGGCGGCTCACCGTGCCGCTGTGGAAGATCGTGCGCTGGCCGGTGCCGCTCGCGCTGGCCATCGCCATGCTCGCCGTGATCTCGCCCGACATCGGCGACGACCTCGACCTGCAGCGCGTCCTGCAGTTCCTCCCCTTCTTCGTCCTCGGCCTCTTCATGAAGCCCGAGTACTTCCAGCTGGTGCGCCGCCGTGAGGTGCGGATCCTGTCCGTGCCGGTCTTCGCCGCCGCGGTCCTCCTCGCCTACTGGGCGGCGCCGCGGATGACCTCCGTGTGGTTCTACCGCCGCGACAGCGCGCAGGAGCTGGGCGTGCCGTGGTGGGTCGGCATCGTGATGACGCTGGCGCTCTTCGGCTGTTCCGTCGTCCTCACCGCGTGCTTCTTCGCGTGGGTGCCGCGCCGCAAGATGTGGTTCACGATCCTCGGCGCCGGCACGCTGTACGGCTATCTGCTGCACGGCTTCCTCGCCAAGGGCTCCCGTTTCTGGGGCTGGTTCGAGGAGTACGAGTGGCTGCACAAGCCGCTCGGCGAGATCTTCGTGACGGTGGTCGCCGCGACCGTGGTGACCCTGCTGTGCACGCCGCCGGTGCAGCGCGTGTTCCGGTTCGCGATGGAGCCCAGGATGGAGTGGGCCTTCAAGCGGGACGCGGCGCAACTCGCCAGGGAACGGGGCAGGTCCGGCTAGCGGGTCCTCAGCCGATCCCCAACAGGGCGCGCATGGTGGCGTACTTCGCCGTCAGGCGCGCCCTTGTCGTCGCGTCGAGCACCGCGAGGCGGGCCGGGTCCGCGTTGTGGGCCAGGTCCGCCTCCTTCACGAGGCGGGCGCCCGGGGTGGTGAGAATGCGTTCCGCGTACGCCTCCTTGGACTCCGCGGGGCGCTTGGTGAGTGCCAGGACGATGTCCTTCGTGCGCGGGGTGAGGGGGGCCTCGCGCAGCCACCGCTCCGGCAGGGCGTCGTCCTCGACGGAGTCGTGCAGCCAGGCCGCGGCGATCTGCTCGTCGTCGCCGCCCCGCGCCCGCACCCCGTCGGCCACGGCCCGCAGGTGCTCGGCGTAGGGGCGGCCCGCCTTGTCGGTCTGGCCGGCGTGGGCCTCGCGGGCGAGGGCTTCCACCTCGGGGAGGGACATCATGCGGTGGACTTTAGTGCGGCTCGCGCCGGGATCGTCGCCGAGGCGAGGCCGAGGACCAGGACTGCGCCGACGAAGGCGCCGTACGTCAGCGGGGGGATGTACGGGGACTCGCCGGTCAGGCCCTTCATCATCGGGACGAGCGTGGCGAGGGCGATCGCCGAGCCGATGACGATGCCCGCGCAGGCGACGAGCAGCGCCTCCCAGCGGATCATGTGCATCACCTGGCGGCGCGTGGAGCCGATCAGGCGCAGCGTGCCGAGTTCGCGGCGGCGGTCGAGGACGGTCATCACCAGGGTGTTGACCGCGGCGATGGCCGCGAAGCCGCCGAGCACGGCCGCCATGGTGGTGTTGGCCCAGGCGTTGAGCTCGCGGTCGAGGGACTGGGCGGTGGTGTAGCCGTCGCGGTCCTGGAGGGTGCCGAGGCCTGCGAGTGCCTGTTCCGAGCCGCCCTTGGTCCAGAGCTCGGTGGCGAAGGACGAGGTGACGTGCTGCTTCAGGTCGGCCGCGGACATGGTGACCTGGGAGAGGCCGAGGCCCCTGCCGTACGTCGCCACGACCTTCGGCGCGGCCCTGGTGCCGTCGGGCAGGCGGATGTCGAGGCGGTCGCCGGTCTGCACGTGCGCGGACCGGGCGAGGTTGGCGTCGATGGCGATCCGGTCCCTGCCGAGTGTCAGGGCGCCCGTCTCGACCTTCAGGTCCTGGACCTTCGCGAGGTCGGCGGCGGAGCCGGTGATGCCCTGCGTCGACGCCGACTCCAGCCAGCGGTCGGCGCCGGAGCCGACGGGGACGAGCACGGAGGTCTTGAGCAGGCCGACGGCGGAGGTGACCCCTTCGGTGTCGGCGGCCTTCGTCACCGCGCCCGGGGCGAGGCCCGTCTCGGAGGTGACGATGTGGTCGGCGGTGATGCCCGCGCGCTGCTGGTCGGCGGCGACGCGGTCCTCGCTGGTGTGCATGAAGACGAGAACGGAGGAGAAGGCCATGGCGAGCACGATGGGGGTGATCGCGGAGGCCAGGCGGCGGGCGTTCGTACGGGAGTTGGCGGCGGCCAGTGCGGCGGGGGCTCCGGCGCCGCGCAGCGGGAGGCCGAACAGGGCGGCGCAGCCGCGGGCCACGAGCGGGCCGAGCAGGGCCACGGCGAGCATGAAGAGCATGACGACGCCGAGCGCCGCGTTGGCCGCGTCCTCGCCGGTGTTGTGGGCGGCGAAGCCCGCGAAGACCGCGCCGCCGACGGCGGCGGCGATGCCCAGCGGTGTACGGATCCAGCCGAGCGGCATCCGTTCCACGGAGGCCTCGCTGAGTGCCTGGCCGGGCTTGATGCGGGAGGGGCGGCGGGCGGCCAGGTATCCGGCGCCGAGTGCGGTGAGGACGGCGACGCCGACGGCGGCGGCGAGCGGGATGAAGGAGACGGACAGGTCGACGGCCTCGGGGACCGCGCCCTTCTCCTTCAGCTGTCCGAACCACCAGCCGGCCAGGGCGATGCCGGGCAGCACGCCGACCGCTGCCGCGACCGGTGCGACGAGCAGGGTCTCGGTGGCGATGGTGCGGCGGATCTGGCGCGGGGTGGTGCCGATGGCGCGCAGGAGCGCGTATTCGCGGGCGCGCTGGCCGACCGAGAGGGCGACGGTGCCGGCCGAGGTGAAGACGGCGGTGAGTGCGGCGATGCCGCCGAAGGAGCCGCCGAGTGCGGTGAGCAGTTCCTTGGCGTAGGCGAGTTCGGAGCCCTCGGCCGCGCTGCGGTCGTCGCCGGTGTGCACGTCGGCCTTCTTGCCGAGGGCATGCGCAACTTGCGACTTGAGGGTGTCGGCGGGGATGCCGTCCTTGGGCAGTACGGCGATGGCGTCGACGCGGCCGGGGTGGCCGGAGACGCGGACGGCCTCGGCGTCGGCGAACCAGGCGGTGAGTGCGCCCTGCCGGGGCTCGACCGTGCCGGAGACGCGGACGTCGCGCGGCCCGTCGGCGGTGGTGAGCGTGGTGCGGTCGCCGACGGAGGCACCGGGTGCGGCGAGGACGACTTCGCCGGGGTGCGGGGCGCGGCCCGCGGTCAGCTTCTCGCCGGTGAAGGCGGTGGAGCCCCAGCCGTGTGCGGTGACGTCCTTGCCGCCGGAGTGCACGGGGAAGGTGACGTCGGGGACGGCGGCGCGGGCGCCGGGCACCGCACCGGCCTTCGCGACCAGGGAGGCGTCGAGCCGCGCCTGGTCGGGCAGCGGGGTGTCCGACTCGGACTTGCTGTCGCCGCTGCCGGCGACGAAGTGGACGGACTGGTCGGCGGCGGCGACCACGGGTGCGCCCGCGTAGCGCTCGGGCGGCACGGAGGCGCGCAGCCCCGTCTCCAGGAGGATGCCGCAGGCGGCCACGATCAGCGAGGCCATCATGAGAGCGACGAACGTGCCGGCGAACGCGGCGGGTTTGAAGCGGACGGCGGCGCGGGCGAGGCCGTTGGGCACGTACGCCATTACGCGGCCACCCCCGCGTACGAGGGCGCGGTGAGAGCTGTCATGCGGGCGGTGATCTGTGCGGCGGAGGCGCGCTCCAGGCGGTCGACGAGGGAGCCGTCGGCGAGGAAGAGGACGCGGTCGGCGTAGGCCGCGGCGGCCGGGTCGTGGGTGACCATGACGACGGTGGCGCCCATGGAATCGACCGCGTGGCGAAGCAGGCCGAGGATCTCGGTGGCGGTGGTGGTGTCCAGGGCGCCGGTCGGCTCGTCGGCGAAGATCACGTCGGGCCGGGTGACCAGGGCGCGGGCGATGGCGACGCGCTGCTGCTGGCCGCCGGAGAGCTGGCCGGGGCGGCGGCGCGCCTTGTCGCCGAGGCCGACGCGGGTGAGCATTTCGGCGGCCTTGCGGCGGTCGGGGCGGTGGCCCGCGAGGCGCATCGGCAGGACGACGTTCTGTTCGACGGTCAGCGACGGCAGCAGGTTGAAGGCCTGGAAGACGAAGCCGAGGCGGGTGCGGCGCAGGGCGGTGAGCTTGTTCTCGCTCATGCCGGTGATCTCGGTGCCGCCGAGGTGGACGGTGCCGGAGGTGGGCCGGTCGAGTCCGGCCGCGCACTGCAGGAACGTGGACTTGCCCGAGCCCGAGGGCCCCATGACGGCGGTGAAGCTGCCGCGGGGCAGGGCGAGGTCGATGCCGGCGAGGGCGTGCACGGCGCCGGAGCCGCGGCCGTACTGGCGGCGGACGCCCCGGAGTTCGACGGCCGAGTCGCCGTGTGCCGGCGCGCCGATGACGCGTACGTCCTCCTCGACGACCTGGTTCTTCTTCCGCCGCAGCCCCATGTCCCTGTCCACCTCTCCGTACGAATTCGACCTCTCGAACGTACGGAGAAGGGGGTGCTGTGGACCATGACGGCTCCCGGCCGATGCCAGGTAGGGGAAACCCCACCCCGTTGGTCATCCGCGCCCCCAGGAAACCCTTTGGTAAGCTAACTATTGACGCGTTCTTTACGAACCCTTGACCATAAACTCGACGAGAAGGAGCGGGCCCATCGGACACGCGGACACCCTGATAGCCATGGGCGGTGCCTTTCTGGCCGCCGCCGTCCTCGCGCGCCTCGGCGGCCGCATCGGACTCCCCACCATCCCCCTGTTCATCCTGGCCGGGATCCTCCTCGGCCCGCACACCCCCGGCGTGGTCCTGGTATCCGACCCCCACGACCTGGAGATGCTCTCGGCGCTCGGCCTGGTCCTGCTGCTCTTCTACCTGGGCCTCGAATTCCACCTGGACGACCTCAAGACCGGCGGCCGGAAGATGGCCCTCGCCGGAGGCACCTACCTCGCCCTGAACGTCGGCGCCGGCCTGGGCTTCGGATTCGCGCTCGGCTGGGGCACCTCCGAAGCGCTGGTCCTCGCCGGAGTGCTCGGCATCTCGTCCTCCGCGATCGTCACGAAGGTCCTGGTCGACACCGGCCGCCTCGGCAATCCGGAGACCAGGCCGATCCTCGGCATCATCGTCGTCGAGGACATCTTCCTGGCCCTCTACCTCGCGGCGCTCCAGCCGATCCTGTCCGGCGCCGACAGCCTCTCGGCGGCCGTCCTCGACGGCGGCAAGGCCTTCGGCTTCCTGCTCCTCCTCGCGCTCGCGGCACGCTTCGGCACGCGGCTCGTCGGCCGCCTCATGGACACCCGCGACGACGAACTGCTCGTCATCTCCTTCCTCGGCGCCGCCGTCTTCGTCGCCGGGGTCTCCGAGTGGTTCGGGGTCGCCGACGCGATCGGCGCGTTCATGGTCGGTCTGATGCTGGGCAGCACGGCGTCCGGCGACCGCATCCGCAAGCTGGTGCATCCGCTGCGCGACGCGTTCGGGGCGATCTTCTTCTTCGCGTTCGGGCTCTCCATCGACCCCGGCGACCTGCCGGTGGTGCTCTGGCCGGTCCTCGCGGCGGTCGCGGTGACGCTCCTGATGAACGTCCTGGCGGGACTCGGGGCGGCGCGGGTGTACGGCTTCGGGGCGGGCCCCGCGGCGAACATCTCCACGACGCTGCTCGCCCGCGGCGAGTTCGCGCTGATCCTCGCCACGATGGCGGCGGGCGCGGGCCTCGACGAGCGGCTCTCCCCCTTCATCGCGGGGTACGTCCTCCTGCTCGCGGTCCTCGGCCCCCTGGCCGCGGGACGGTCGGAGTGGCTGGCACGGATCCTGCCGGGCGGCCGGGACCTCGCGGCGGCGGAGACGGGTTCAGCCGTCCGCTAGGGCCTGTCCGCCTGTGGGGGACGGTTCACGCCTCCCGGCAGATCAGCAGCAGCGCCCTGTCGTCGTTCACGTCCTTCGCGACCGCCTCGATCAGATGCCAGGCCGCGCCGTGGAAGCCCCCGGCCACGTACCGGTCGGCCTCGCCCGTCAGGCGGTCCATGCCCTCGGCGATGTCGCGCTCGGAGGTCTCGACGAGGCCGTCCGTGAAGAGCATCAGGACGTCGCCGGGGCGCAGGACGCCTTTGACGGGGTCGAACTGCGCCCCGTCGTAGACGCCGAGGAGCGGGCCCTGGCCCGCCTTCTCCTCCCAGCGGCCGCTGCCCGCGCTGAGCTGGAGGCCGGGCGGGTGGCCCGCGGAGAACAGTTCGTAGTCGCCGGTCTCCAGGTCGAGGACGAGGTGGATGGAGGTCGCGAAGCCCTCGTCCCAGTCCTGGCGGAGCAGATAGCCGTTGGCGGCGGGCAGGAAGGCGTGCGGGGGCAGCGAGCCGAGCAGGCCGCCGAACGCGCCGGAGAGCAGCAGCGCCCGCGACCCCGCGTCCATGCCCTTGCCCGAGACGTCGGTGAGGACGGCCTCCAGGGTGCGGCCGCCGTTCGTGCGGGCCGCGACCACGAAGTCCCCGGAGAAGGACTGGCCGCCGGCCGGGCGGAGCGCCATCTCGCGGTGCCAGCCGCGCGGCAGCTTCGGCAGCTTGCTCTGGACGCGGATGCGTTCGCGCAGGTCGAAGAGCATGGTGCCGCCGCCGCGCCAGGGGACGCCGACCCGGCTGCGGAACTGGGCGATGAGGAGTCCGAAGAACCCGCAGGCGGCGACCACCAGGACGACGCCGGGTGTGACGCGGGAGGCGCCTTCCGTGTACGGACCGAGCCGGACGGACTCCACGATGAGGGCCACCGCCGACGCCGCGTAGAGACCGAGCAGGCTGGCGGGGCGCAGCAGCAGGCCGCCCGCGACGATGGGCAGGACGAGCGCGGCCGGTGAGAACCACACGTTGTTGACGATCGTGCAGCAGGTGATCACCGGCACGGTGAGGAGCAGCCCGGCCAGCGCCACCCAGTCGGAGCCGTCGCCGCGGAAGTAGTCGACCCCGGATTTGCGCAGCACGATCCGGACCCGGTGCAGCCTCTTCTTCATCCGGGCCGTGAACGTCTCGGCTTCCGCGCGCCGTTCGCGGTGCGCGCGGCGTGCGCGTCCTTCTCGTCGTACCACCATTGCTCGTGGACCTTATCCAGCGGGCCGCGTACTTCGCACGGGAGGTCCCAGTTGTCCCCCGCCGGAGGCGGGCCGCGGAGCGTGGAAATCCTGTCGCACCGGGCGGTATCGCCCTGGTAGGCATGGCATATGACGACAGACTTACGCGTGCTCGCGGAGACCGAGTGGGACACCTGGTACGGGATGTTGGACGTCGCGTTCGGCGGCGTGCCGGAGGCCGCGGAGGAGCAGGAACTGTGGCGGAGGCTCGTCGAGTTCGACCGGTCGATGGGCGTGTGGGACGGGGACGCCTGTGTGGGGGCGGCGGGGGCGTTCTCCTTCCGGCTCTCCGTGCCGGGCGGCGCGCTGGCGGACGCGGCGGGCGTGACGATGGTGGGTGTCGCGGCGACGCACCGGCGGCGCGGGATCCTGACGTCGATGATGCGGCGGCAGCTCGACGACGTGCGCGCGCGGGGCGAGGCGCTGGCCGTGCTCACCGCATCGGAGCCGGACATCTACGGCCGCTTCGGGTACGGCGCGGCCACCCAGCAGCTGCGGGCCGACATCGACACGACCCGGGTCCGCCTGTCCGTCCCCGCCGGTACGGATGACGTATCCCTTCGGTACGCGAAGGCCGCCGACGTCCACGACGCGTGCGAGGCGCTGTACGCACGCCGGGTCACCGGGCGTCCGGGGATGCTGGCCCGGCAGCCGGGCTGGGAGCGGCTCGGGCTGCTCGACCCGAAGGACGACAGGGACGGCGCGTCACCGCTGCAGTGCGTGGTCGCCGAGCGCGCGGGCGAGCTCGTCGGGTACGTGCGGTATGCCATCAAGCCGGAGTGGGACACGAAGGGCCCCAAGGGCGTGGTGAAGGTGCGCGACATCGAGGGGCTCGACCCGGCGGCGTACGCGGCGCTGTGGCGGTTCCTCTTCGACATCGACCTGACCTCGTCGGTCCTCGCCAGGAACCGGCCGGTGGACGACCCGCTGCTCCAGCTCGTGACGGACGTCCGCCGGTGCGACCTGCGGGTGGGCGACTCGCTGCACGTGCGGCTCGTCGAGGTGGGCGCGGCGCTTGAGGCGCGTACGTACCAGACGCCCCTGGACGTGGTGTTCGAGGTCGAGGACGCCTTCTGCCCCTGGAACGAGGGGCGTTGGCGCCTCACCGGCGACGCGAAGGGCGCCTCGTGCGAGCGCACGGACGACGCGGCCGATCTCGCCCTGTCCGTACGGGAGTTGGGTGCCGCCTACCTCGGCGGCGTGTCCCTGACGTCCCTGGCGGGCGCGGGCCGGGTACGGGAGCTGCGCCGGGGCGCCCTGCCCGAGGCCTCGGTGGCCTTCGGCTCCGCCGTGGCGCCGTGGCTGCCGCACGGGTTCTAGACGGTTTGGGGCGCCGGGGAGTGCTTGGGCGGGCGGGTGGCGAGGTAGAGGGCGATCAGCCAGCCGATGACCGAGGCGCCGAAGGCGAGGTTGATGACGAGGATCAGCCAGCGGTGCTCGGCGCCCCGGTTGAAGGCGATGAGGGACGGCAGCAGGAAGAAGGCGACGAAGAGCACGCCGATCGCGATGGCGACCGGCCCGTCGATCCACGTGGTGCCGAACATGCGAAAACCCCCGTTGAGCTGGTGAAAGCGGTCACTGGATCTTAAGGGGGGGCGGGGGCCCCGCTCAGGCCGGGCGCTGGCAGGTGGGGCACCAGAAGAGGTTGCGGGCGGCCAGGTCGGCGGTGCGGATGCCGGTGCCGCAGAGGTGGCAGGGCTGGTTCGCCCTGCGGTAGACGTACACCTCGCCGCCGTGGTCGTCGACGCGCGGCGGGCGGCCCATCGCCTCCGGGGTGTGCTCGGGCCTGACGGTGTCGATGCGGTTCAGCCGCACTCCCTCGCGCATCAGCTCCACGAGGTCCGCCCAGATCGCGGTCCACCGCGCCTCGGTGAGGTCCTTGCCCTGGGTGTACGGGTCGATGCCGTGCCGGAAGAGGACCTCCGCGCGGTAGACGTTGCCGACGCCCGCGATGACCTTCTGGTCCATGAGGAGGGCGGCGACGGTGGTGCGGCTGCGGGAGATGCGGCGGTAGGCCTTCGCCGGGTCGTCGCCGTCCCGCAGGGGGTCGGGGCCGAGGCGGTCGTGTATCGCCCGCTTCTCCTCGTCCGTGATGAGGGCGCAGGTGGTGGGGCCGCGCAGGTCGGAGTAGTACGACTCGTTCAGCAGGCGGAGGCGGACGGTGTCCGTGGGGGGCGGGGCGGGGCACTCGCCGACGGCGTACTTGCCGAAGAGGCCGAGGTGGATGTGGACCCAGCCGGTCTCGGCGAAGCCCAGGAAGAGGTGCTTGCCGTGGGCCTCCGCGGTGTCCATCACCTGGCCGGTGAGGAGGGCGGCGCTGTCGGAGAACTTGCCCTGCGGGCTGGTCGCCCGCACCGGACGGCCCTGGAAGCGGTCGCGGTGGTCGGCCGCAAGCCGATGAATGGTGTGCCCCTCCGGCACGGGTCCCTCCGGGGGTGGTGCGGAGGGGCTGTGATGTCAGCCCCTCCGGCGTTTGAGGAGCGGGGTCCGGGGCGGAGCCCCGTGACGTCCGCTACTGCTGGGGGTGGCCTGCGGGGATCGCGGGCAGCTCGCCCGTCTCCTCGTAGCGCGCCAGCATCTCGATGCGGCGCGTGTGACGCTCCTCACCCGAGTACGGCGTCGCCAGGAAGATCTCGACGAACTTCGTCGCCTCTTCCTGGGTGTGCATGCGGCCGCCGATGGAGATCACGTTGGCGTTGTTGTGCTCGCGGCCGAGCGCCGCGGTCTGCTCGCTCCAGGCCAGGGCCGCCCGCACGCCCTTCACCTTGTTCGCGGCGATCTGCTCGCCGTTCCCGGAGCCGCCGATGACGATGCCGAGGGCCTCCGGGTCCGCGGCGGTCCTCTCCGCGGCGCGCAGGCAGAACGGCGGGTAGTCGTCCTGGGCGTCATAGATGTGGGGCCCGCAGTCGACGGGCTCGTGGCCGTGGCTCTTGAGCCATTCGACCAGGTGGTTCTTGAGTTCGTAGCCGGCATGATCCGAGCCGAGGTACACGCGCATGGGTCCGAGTGTGGCATGTCGCGGGGCGGGTAGCCGCGACCGGGCAGGAGCTTGATCTTGTCGAGATCTCCCCGGGATCACCCCGGGCGGGACCTTGGTCCAGGCCATTGGCCGGAATACAACGATCCGGATTCAGGACTTCCGTCCCGTTCACCCCTGAGTTTGAATGCGGGGGCTCGTGACCCGAGAACTTAAGGATTCGTCCATGACCTCGCAACCCTCCCTTGCGAAGGCAGACAGCAACCCCACATCCCCTGGGGATCCGCAGTCAGGCCAGAGTGGTGACACCGGCGACGGCCTCAAGGCGGGTCTGAAGAACCGCCACCTCTCGATGATCGCCATCGGCGGCGTGATCGGCGCCGGTCTCTTCGTCGGCTCCAGCTCCGGCATCGCCGCCGCCGGGCCCGCGATCCTCATCTCGTACGCCCTCGTCGGCACGATGGTCGTCCTCGTGATGCGGATGCTCGGCGAGATGGCCGCCGCCCGGCCCGCCTCCGGCTCCTTCTCCACCTACGCGGACCAGGCCCTCGGCCGCTGGGCCGGTTTCTCCATCGGCTGGCTGTACTGGTTCTTCTGGGTCGTCGTGCTCGCGGTGGAGGCCACCGCCGGTGCCGTCATCCTCAACGGCTGGATACCCGCCGTCCCGCAGTGGGGCTGGGCGCTGATCGTGATGGTCGTCCTCACCGCGACGAACCTCGTGTCGGTGGGCTCGTACGGCGAGTTCGAGTTCTGGTTCGCCGGGATCAAGGTCGTCGCCATCGGCGGCTTCGTCGTCATCGGTCTGCTCGCCGTCTTCGGCCTGCTGCCCGGCTCGGACAACCCCGGCGCCGGATTCGCGCACCTCACCGACGCGGGCGGCTTCATGCCCAAGGGGGCTGGCGCCATCCTCACCGGTGTGCTGATGGTCGTCTTCTCCTTCATGGGCAGCGAGATCGTCACTCTGGCCGCCGGTGAGTCCGAGGACCCGCAGCGTGCCGTCACCAAGGCGACGAACAGCGTGATCTGGCGCATCGGCGTCTTCTACCTGGGCTCGATCTTCGTCGTCATCACGCTCCTGCCGTGGAACGACAAGTCGATCACCGAGCACGGCAGTTACGTCGCCGCGCTGAACTCGATCGGCATCCCGCACGCCGGCCAGGTCATGAACGTCATCGTCCTCACCGCCGTGCTCTCCTGCCTCAACTCCGGCCTCTACACCGCGTCCCGCATGGCCTTCTCGCTCGGCCAGCGCGGCGACGCGCCCAAGTCCTTCGCGCGCACCAACGCGCGGGGCGTCCCGCAGGCCGCGATCCTCGGCTCCGTCGTCTTCGGTTTCGTCGCCGTCTGGTTCAACTACCAGTGGAAGGACACCGTCTTCGACTTCCTGCTCAACTCCTCGGGCGCGGTGGCCCTCTTCGTGTGGCTGATCATCAGCTTCACGCAGCTGCGGATGCGCGGCATCATCCTGCGCGAGGAGCCGGAGAAGCTCGTCGTGAAGATGTGGCTCTTCCCGTACCTGACGTGGGTCACGATCGCGATGATCTCGTTCGTACTCGTCTACATGCTGACCGACGAGGCCGGCCGCAAGCAGGTGCTGCTCTCGCTCCTCGCCGCCGCCTTCGTCGTCGTCTTCTCGCTCGTGCGCGAGAAGGTGCGGCCCCGGGTGGCGTCCTGACCTGAATTCCGGTGGAGCGCCGGGACAGTTGACGACGGGTGTTCACGTCTGTGAGGGATGCTCTCCCTGTCAGACGAGACACCCGTCTCGACGTATGCAGGCAGGGCGGCGGTCGGCCGCCGCCCGGCCGTTCAACGGAGGCTCCCGTGGACTTCACCGCACAGCGACTCGTGTTCCGGCCGGGTGATCCCGGATACGACGAGGAACTCGCCGGCATGCAGACCGGCTTCGCGACGCGGCCCGCCATCGTCTTCGGCGCGGGGAGCGCCGACGACGTCGTCGCCGCGGTGTCGTACGCCGCCGAGGCCGGCCTCCCCGTCGGCGTCCAGGCCACCGGGCACGGCGTGCCGGGAGCGTCGGAGGGCGGCGTCCTGATCAGTACGCGGCGGATGGACTCCGTGCGCGTCGACCCCGAGGCGCGCTCCGTCACCGTGGGCGCCGGCGCCCGCTGGGGCCAGGTCGTCGAGGCCGCGGTGGAGCACGGCCTCGCCCCGCCGAACGGCACGGCGCCGAGCGTGGGCGCTGTCTCGTACACCCTCGGTGGCGGACTCGGCATCCTCGGCCGCGAGTTCGGCTACGCGGCCGACCACGTCCGCTCGCTCGACGTCGTCACCGCGGACGGCGTCCTGCGCCACGTCACGGCGGACAGCGACCCCGAGCTCTGCTGGGGGCTGCTGGGCGGCGGCGCGAACCTCGGAGTCGTCACCGGCCTGGAGATCGGTCTGATGCCGGTGGCCAGGCTGTACGGCGGCGCCCTCGCGTTCGACGGCGGCGCGGTCGACCCGGCCGCCGTGCTGCGCGGCTACGAGCAGTGGGCGCGGACCCTGCCCGACGAGGTGACCTCGTCGCTCGCGGCGCTCGTCTACCCGGACCTGCCGCAGCTCCCGCCGCACCTGAAGGGCCGCTACCTCCTCCTGATCCGGATCGCCTCCACCGGCTCGGCGGCCGACGGCGAGCGGCTCGTGGCTCCCCTGCGGGAGATCGGGCCCACCGTGTCGGACACGATGCGCGAGATGCCGTACGCCGAGAGCCCCTCCATCCACGGCGACCCGGACTTCCCGCACGCCTTCTACGGCGACAACGTGCTCCTGAGCGGCCTCGACGTCGACGCGGCCGCCGACGTCCTCGCGCTCGCCGGACCCGGCGCGGCCACCATGCACGTCCTGCAGCTCAACCACCTGGGCGGGGCCCTGGCGCGGCCCGCGCCGAACGCGGTGCCCTACCGCGAGGCGGGGTGGCTCCTGCGGCTCCTGTCACCGCTGGACGGGACGGACGTCGAGACCCAGCGGAAGGTGCACGCGGAGGCGTTCGGGCTCCTCGCGCCGCAGGCCCTGGGGCGCTCCCTCAACTTCGTCTTCGGCGGCAACGACCGGCCGGAGGGTCTTTACGACCCGGAAACGCTGAAGAGGCTCGCCGCGTTGAAGGCCACGTACGACCCGGCGAACCTCTTCAGGCGGAATTACAGCGTCGGATAGTCCGGCCGACGGCCGGAGGCACCGGTGCGTGTCAGCGGTCGAGGAGCTTCCACGCCGTGGGCAGCGCGCCCATCGCGAGCGCGGCCTTCAGGGCGTCGCCGATCAGGAAGGGCGTGAGCCCGGCGGCGACGGCCTGGGTCAGCGACATGCCGGTGGCGGCGGCCAGGTAGGGGACGCCGACCGCGTAGATGATCGCGGAGCCGAGGACCATCGTGCCCGCCGTGCGCAGCACCGAGCGGTCGCCGCCGCGGCGGGCCAGCGCGCCCACCACCGTGGCGGCGAGCAGCATGCCGAGGACGTAGCCGAGGGACGGGGCCGCGACGCCGGAGCCCGCCTGGGCGAACCACGGCATGCCCGCCATGCCCACGAGGGCGTACACCGCGAGCGAGAGGAAGCCGCGGCGGGCGCCCAGCGACGTGCCGACGAGCAGCGCGGCGAAGGTCTGGCCGGTCACCGGCACCGGGGAGCCCGGCACGGGCACCGCGATCTGGGCGGCGATCCCGGTGAGCGCGGCGCCGCCGAGCACGAGCGCCGCGTCCTTCACGCGGGACGCGGGCAGCAGGTCCGCGAGGACCTGGCCGGGACGGGTGGTGGCAGCGGCGATGCTCATCGGGGACTCCGCGAGGACGTGGGCAGGTGGGGAACGCGTCGACGCTATCCCAGGCGGTGGCGCGGCAACACGGTCATCGGCCGACAACCCGGGGGCGGGGCCTTGGTGGGCTCCGTACAAAGGGGCGTTCGTACACCTCGGGCGGCGTGACGCTCGTCACGGAGGTCGGCGGGTGGGTGCCCCGTTTTGCGCGCGGGGCTGCCGCCCGGGGAGACTGTAGGTTCCCGCCAAACCACTGAGCACCCTGAGAGCCAGCTGAACGCCATGCACGACCAATCGCCGCCCGACCAGCCTCTGGGGGGCGGTCTCAAGCAGCGGCACCTCACCATGCTCGGGCTCGGCGGTGTCATCGGCGCCGGACTGTTCGTGGGGTCGGGGGCGGGGATCTCGGTCGCGGGCCCCGGCATCGTCGTCTCGTATCTGATCGCGGGCGCGCTCGCGATGTGCGTCATGCGGATGCTCGGCGAGATGTCGGCCGCGATGCCCGCGTCGGGCTCCTTCTCCGTGCACGCGGAGCGCGCGCTCGGCCGCTGGGCGGGGTTCAGCGTCGGCTGGCTCTACTGGTTCCTGCTTGTGGTCGTGCTCGCCGTGGAGGCGACCGGCGCCGCGCAGATCGCGCACGGCTGGGCGCCCGCGGTGCCGCAGTGGGCCTGGGTGCTGATCTTCATGCTGGTCTTCACCGCGGCCAACCTCGCCTCGGTGAAGAACTTCGGCGAGTTCGAGTTCTGGTTCGCGGCCCTGAAGGTCTTCGCGATCGTCGCGTTCCTGGTCCTCGGGCTGCTCGCGGTCTTCGGCGTGCTGCCCGACACGGACCCCGTGGGCCTCACCAACCTCACCGAGCAGGGCGGTTTCCTGCCGAACGGCTGGGAGGGCGTCGTCTCGGGCGTCCTCGCCGTCGTCTTCGCGTTCGGCGGCCTTGAGGTCGTGACGATCGCGGCCGCCGAGTCCGACGACCCGGTGCGCTCGGTCGCCCGCGCGGTGCGCAGCGCGGTCTACCGCATCCTCTTCTTCTACGTCGGGTCGATGCTCGTCATCGTGACGGTGCTGCCCTGGACGGCGCAGCAGGCGGGCGCCAGCCCGTACGTCACGGTCCTCGACTCGATCGGGGTGCCGTCCGCCGGGACCATCATGAACATCGTGGTGTTCGTGGCGCTGCTCTCCGCGCTGAACGCCAACCTCTACGGCTCGTCCCGGATGGTCTTCTCGCTGGCCGAGCGCGGCGAGGCGCCGAAGGCCCTCCTGAAGGTGTCCGGCGGCGGGGTGCCGCGCCGCGCGGTCCTCGCCTCCGTCGCCTTCGGCTTCGTGTCCGTCGTCCTCAATCTGAAGTGGCCGGACTCGGTCTTCCTCTACATGCTCAACTCCGTCGGCGCGGTGCTCCTCTTCGTCTGGGCGCTGATCGCGGTCTCGCAGCTGCGGCTGCGCCGGCGCATCGAGCGGGAGGCGCCGGAGCGGCTGGTGCTGCGGATGTGGGCGTTCCCGTATCTGACGTGGGCCGCGCTGGCCGCGATGGCAGCCGTGCTCGGGCTGATGCTGACGGACGAGGGGGCGCGGCCGCAGCTGCTGTGGTCGGCCGGGGCGACGGGGCTCGTGCTGGTGATCGCGGGGCTGCGGGAGCGGCACGCGGCACGCGTGAAGAGAAGATGAACTTGATGTGCACATTTCTTCACAACGTGTGAGCGTGGTGTCCGTATAGCGGTCAAGTGTTCCCTGTCAGCGGTACCGGACTTCAGACTGTGGGCCGCTCGCTCCCCCGTCTCGGCTACTGAACAGGGCACGCCCATGTCTCGGACGTCCACCCAGCAGGACGCAGCACCCGAAGAGGTCCCCAAGGCCGACTCGCCGCTCGTGCACGGCCTCAAGCAGCGGCATCTTTCCATGATCGCCCTCGGCGGCGTGATCGGGGCCGGTCTCTTCGTGGGGTCCGGGGCGGGCATCGCCGCGGCCGGCCCCTCGATCGTCCTCGCCTACGCGCTGTCCGGTGCGCTCGTCATGCTGGTGATGCGCATGCTGGGCGAGATGTCGGCCGCGAACCCGGCGTCGGGCTCCTTCTCGGTCCACGCCGAGCGGGCCATCGGTCCGTGGGCGGGCTTCACCGCGGGCTGGGGCTTCTGGTTCCTGCTCTGTGTCGCCGTCGGCCTGGAGGGCATCGGCGCCGCGAAGATCATGGTGGGCTGGTTCCCCGACAGCCCGGAGTGGGCGTGGGTCGCCCTCTTCATGCTGGTGTTCTGCGGCGCGAACCTGACGGCCGTGAAGAACTTCGGCGAGTTCGAGTTCTGGTTCGCCGCCCTCAAGGTCGGCGCCATCACGCTCTTCCTCGGCATCGGCGCCCTCGCGATCCTCGGCATCCTGCCCGGCTCGGACGCCCCGGCGCCCGGCCTGGAGAACCTCAGCGGCGAGGGCGGGTTCATGCCGAACGGCACGGACGGCCTGATCATCGGCCTCCTCGCCTCCGTCTTCGCGTACGGCGGCCTGGAGACCGTCACGATCGCCGCCGCCGAGTCCGAGAACCCGGTCAGGAGCGTCGCCAAGGCCGTCCGCACGGCGATGTGGCGCATCGCCGTCTTCTACGTCGGCTCGATGCTCGTCGTCGTCACGCTGCTGCCGTGGGACAACAAGGAAGTCGTCGCCAAGGGCCCCTACGTCGCCACGCTCGACCACCTCGGCATCCCCGGCGCCGGCGAGATCATGAACGTCATCGTCCTGATCGCCCTGCTCTCCGCGATGAACGCCAACATCTACGGCGCCTCGCGCATGTCGTACTCCCTGATCGAGCGCGGCCAGGGCCCGAAGGTGCTCGGCCGCGTCTACAGCGGCGTGCCGCGCCTGGCCGTCCTCGCCTCCTCGGTCTTCGGCTTCGTCTGCGTGCTGCTCAGCTACTGGCGCCCCGACGACGTCTTCCCCTGGCTGCTCAACATGATCGGCGCGATGATCCTGGTCGTCTGGATCTTCATCGCCGTCTCGCAGCTGATCCTGCGCCGCAGGACGGAGCGCGAGGCCCCGGAGACGCTGGTCGTGAAGATGTGGGGTTTCCCGTTCCTCACGTGGGTGGCGCTGGCCGCCATGGCGTACGTCTTCTACCTGATGACCGACCAGCCGGACACGCGCAAACAGCTGCTCGCCACGGGCGCGCTGACGCTGGGGCTCGCCGTGATCGGGTTCGTGCGCCAGAAGATGGCGGAGAAGCGGGCGGCAGCCGCCGCCTGACAACTTCCCAGGAAAGCCCCGGACCTCGCGGTCCGGGGCTTTTTTCGTGCGCTCGGCCGTTCGGGGTACCGCGCCGCGGACCTAGGACGAAGGGCTGATCAACTTCCCGGGGTTCCTGCTGCTAGCCTGCAGTTGCGAGACAGTTGCAATAACTTGAGCGACATAACAGCGCACCACAGCAGAGCAGCAGTCGGAGGGCTCGGACTCATGGCCATTTACACGCTTCCTGAACTTCCGTACGACTACGCGGCGCTCGAACCCGTCATCAACCCGCAGATCATCGAGCTGCACCACGACAAGCACCACGCGGCGTACGTGAAGGGCGCGAACGACACCCTTGAGCAGCTGGAGGAGGCTCGCGACAAGGAGACGTGGGGCGCCATCAACGGCCTGGAGAAGAACCTGGCCTTCCACCTCTCCGGTCACATCCTGCACAGCATTTACTGGCACAACATGAACAGCCCGAAGGACGGTGGCGGCGGCGAGCCGCTGGCCGCCGACGGTGTCGGTGACCTCGCGGACGCGATCACCGAGTCCTTCGGCTCCTTCGCCAAGTTCAAGGCCCAGCTGACCAAGGCATCGGCGACGACGCAGGGCTCCGGCTGGGGCGTGCTCGCCTACGAGCCGCTCAGCGGCCGCCTCATCGTCGAGCAGGTCTACGACCACCAGGGCAACGTCGGCCAGGGCTCCACGCCGATCCTGGTCTTCGACGCCTGGGAGCACGCCTTCTACCTGCAGTACAAGAACCAGAAGGTCGACTTCATCGAGGCCATGTGGCAGGTCGTCAACTGGCAGGACGTGGCGAAGCGTTACGCCGCAGCCAAGGAGCGGGTCAACAGCCTGCTGCTGGCCCCGTGAAAGACAGGCTCTGAGCCAGGGCTGTCGTCCGCTCCCCCGGTGACAGCCCGTGCAGGTCCTGCCTCGTGATCGTCTTCTCAACCTTCACCGAGGCAGGTGAATGAAGGAAAGGCCCCCGTGAGGACGTGACTCACGGGGGCCTTTCGGTATGCCGGGGTGGTGCGGGCGCGGCTGTGGGTCAGTCGAAGATCGGGCCCTGGGTGCGGGTCCGCTTGATCTCGTAGAAGCCCGGCGTCGACGCCACGAGCAGCGTGCCGTCCCAGAGCTTCGCCGCGGCCTCGCCCTTGGGGGCCGGGGTGACGACGGGGCCGAAGAAGGCGACCTGGCCGCCGTCGGCGCCGGGGACGGCGATGACGGGCGTGCCGACCTCCTGGCCGACCTTGTCGATGCCCTCCTTGTGGGAGGCGCGCAGCTCCGTGTCGTACGCGTCCGAGTCCATGTACTCGACGAGGTCGGCAGGCAGGCCGACGTCCTCAAGGGCGCCGACGACGGCCTCGCGCGTGGGGCCCTCGCCGCGGTTGTGGAAGCGGGTGCCGAGCGCGGTGTAGAGCTTGCCGGTGATCTCGTCGCCGTGCTTCTGCTGGGCCGCGACGACCACGCGGACGGGACCCCACGCCTGCGTCGCCAGCATCTCGCGGTACTCCTCGGGCAGCTCGTCGAGCTTGTCCTCGTTCAGGACGGCGAGGCTCATCACGTGCCAGCGGACCTCCACGTCGCGGACCTTCTCGACCTCAAGCATCCAGCGCGACGTCATCCACGCCCAGGGGCACAGCGGGTCGAACCAGAAGTCGACGGGGGTCTTGCTGCCGTTCTCGGACATGTCTCTCCCTAGGGAATCCGTTCGCATCTGGCCGGGGAAACGTCAGTGGCGCACCGGGGCATTCCCGGATGTCGGCCGCAGACGGCACATGCGAGGATCGTAGACATTCGTACGAGCCACGCGAGTCATGCGAGTCGTGCCGATCATGCGAGTCACAGCCATGCGAGTCACAAGGGAGTGCCGCCCGTGCCCGGTGAGAATCTGTCCCGCGACGAGGCCCGCGAGAGGGCCGCGCTGCTCTCCGTCGAGGGTTACGAGGTCTTCCTCGACCTGCGGTCGGCGGTCGGCGAGAGCGGTCAGGAGCCGCGCACGTTCCGCTCGGTCACCACGATCCGGTTCCGCAGCGCCGAGCCGGGCGCCGCGACCTTCGCCGACCTGATCGCGCCGAGCGTCACGGCCCTCTCGCTCAACGGCAAGGACCTGGACCCCTCCGAGGTCTTCGACGGCACCAGGATCACCCTGGAGGACCTCGCCGAGGAGAACGAACTGGTGGTGGACGCCCAGTGCGCCTACAGCCGCACCGGTGAGGGCATGCACCGCTTCGTCGACCCGGAGGACGGCGAGGTCTATCTCTATACGCAGTACGAGCCCGCGGACTCCCGCCGCGTCTTCGCCAACTTCGAGCAGCCCGACCTGAAGGCGCCCTACCGCTTCTCGGTGCAGGCCCCCGAGGGCTGGACCGCGTGGTCCAACGGCGTGGGCGAACTGTCCGACGGGGTGTGGCGGTTCGCCGAGACGAAGCCGATCTCGACGTACATCACGGCGGTCGTCGCGGGCCCCTATCACTACGTCACGGATTCGTACTCCCGCGTCCTGGCCGACGGCACGCGCCTGGAGATCCCGCTCGGCGCGATGTGCCGCAAGGGCCTCGCCCCGCACTTCGACGCCGACGACGTCTTCCTGGTCACCAAGCAGGGCCTGGACTTCTTCCACGACAACTTCGACTACCCGTACCCCTTCGGGAAGTACGACCAGGCGTTCGTGCCGGAGTACAACCTCGGCGCGATGGAGAACCCGGGCATGGTGACCTTCCGCGAGGAGTTCATCTTCCGCGGCAAGGTGACCCAGGCGTCGTACGAGCGCCGGGCCAACGTCATCCTCCACGAGATGGCCCACATGTGGTTCGGCGACCTCGTCACCATGCGCTGGTGGGACGACCTGTGGCTCAAGGAGTCCTTCGCCGACTTCATGGGCTCCTTCTCGATGGTGGAGGCGACCCGCTTCACCAACGGCTGGATCACCTTCGCCAACAACCGCAAGGCCTGGGCCTACCGCGCCGACCAGCTGCCCTCCACCCACCCGGTCACGGCCGACATCCGCGACCTGGAGGACGCCAAGCTCAACTTCGACGGGATCACCTACGCGAAGGGCGCCTCGGTCCTCAAGCAGCTCGTGGCGTACGCGGGCCGTGACGCGTTCCTGGAGGGCGCCCGCCGCTACTTCAAGCGCCACGCGTACGGCAACACGGTCCTCGGCGACCTGCTCTCGGTCCTGGAGGAGACGTCCGGGCGCGACATGGGTTCCTGGGCGCGGTCCTGGCTCCAGACGGCCGGCGTCAACGCCCTGACCCCCCAGGTCATCCTGAACGCGGAGGGCCGGATCACCGAGCTCTCCGTCCTCCAGGAGGCCGCGGAGTCCCATCCGGAACTGCGCCCGCACCGCGTGGCCGTGGGCCTCTACCGGAGGACGCCGGACGGCGACCTGGAGCGGTACGCCCGCGCGGAGACCGACGTCGACGGGCCGCGCACCGTCGTGGCCGAGCTGGCCGGGGAGGCCGCCCCCGAGCTCGTCCTGGTCAACGACGACGACCTGACGTACTGCAAGATCCGCTTCGACGAGAACTCCCTCGCCACGCTGCGGGAGCACCTCGGCGACCTCACCGACCCGCTGGCCCGCGCCCTGTGCTGGTCGGCGCTGTGGAACCTCACGCGGGACGGACTGATGCCCGCGCGCGACTTCATCGGTCTCGTGCTCCGCTTCGCCGGGCAGGAGAGCGACATCGGCGTGCTGCAGATGCTCCACGCCTGGATGCGGTCCGCCCTCACGCACTACGCCGCGCCCGAGTGGCGCGAGGAGGGCGGCCGGGCACTCGCCGAGGGCGCGCTGCGGGAGCTGCGGATCGCGGCGCCGGGCAGCCAGCACCAGCTGACGTGGGCGCGGTTCTTCGCCGCGGTGGCGTCGTCGGCCGCCGACCTGCAGCTCCTGGAGGGGCTGTTGGCGGGCACCGCGAAGATCGACGGTCTGGACGTCGACCAGGAGCTGCGCTGGGCGTTCCTGAACCCGCTGGCCGCGCACGGCGTCGCCGACGAGGAGGTCCTCGCCGCCGAGCTGGCCAGGGACGACACGGCCTCCGGCAAGCGGCACCAGGTGCGGTGCCTGGCCGCGCGGCCCTCGGCGGCGGTCAAGGCGCAGGCGTGGGCCTCCGTGGTGGAGTCCGACGCGCTGTCCAACGCGCTGGTCGAGGCGACCATCTCGGGGTTCACCCAGCCGTCGCAGCGCGAGCTCACCGCGCCGTACGCGCCGAAGTACTTCGCCGCCGTCGAGCGGGTGTGGGCGGAGCGGTCCATCCAGATCGGCATGGACGTGGTGAAGGGCCTCTTCCCCCATCTGCAGGGGGACGCGGCGACGCTCGCGGCGGCGGACGAGTGGCTCGCCGCCCACGAGGGGGCCGCGCCGGCCCTGCGCCGTCTGGTCCTGGAGGCGCGCGACGACCTGGCCCGCTCGCTGCGGGCACAGGCGTGCGACGCGGGGGCCGCGGCCTAGATCACTTGGAGCGGTGCGGCCGCCCCACGGTGTTCCGGGGACACCGTGGGGCGGCCGCGGGCGCGCAGGTCAGGGCTCTGGTCGGCGCCGGCACTCATCGGTTGTCGAACGCCCGTGCTTTAGGGCGAGCTTGTCCGGGTTTGTCGACGGGCTTGTAACAGCGGTTAGCGGGGCGACCGGGCGAGGGAACGACCGGGTCATGAACCACAACACCCCGCTCTCCCCCCTCTCCCTCCCCCTCCCGCTCAGGCACCTCGCCGATGCCCGGCCCCGCGTCATGAGCACCGCCCAGCTCGGCGCGCACGGCGTCTCCGCGGCGGACGCCGGTGCCCACTGCCGGCCCGGCGGCCCCTGGCAGCAGCTGCTGCCGGGCGTCTGCCTGCTGCACCCGGGACCGCCGACCAGCGAGGAGCGGCTGCACGGCGCGCTGCTGTACGCGGGGCGGCCGCCGGTCCGGCAGGCCGGGGCCGTGCCCGCCCAGCCCCGCGCGGGCGAGCCGCACGCCCCGTACGCGGACGCGATGATCACGGGACTCGCCGCGCTCGCCCTGCACCGCTTCTCGTCCGCTCCCCCGCTGCTCTCCCTGGACCGCATCGATGTCCTGGTGCCCCGCACCCGGCGCCTGCGTTCGGTGGGCTTCGCCCGGCTCGTGCGCACCCCGGCGATGCCGACTCCGCAGCAGGTCACGGGAGTTCCGGTCGCTCCGGTGCCGCGTGCCGTCGCCGATGCCGTGGCGCGGCTCTCCGAGGCGGGCGCGGTGCGCCGGCTGCTCACCGAGGCGGTGCGCGGCGGCCACTGCGAACCGGCGGCCGTGGTCCGGGAGTTGAACCTCGCCCGGCTGCTGAACCGGCCGCATGTGGTGGACGCCGTCGACTCGCTGCTCGCCGAGGGGCGGGCCATCGCCGAGGACCGGCTGTACCGGATGGTCGACGAGCACGGGCTGCCCGCCCCGCTGTGGAACGTCGACCTGCGCATGCCCGGCGGCCCGCTGCTCGGCGGTGTCGACGCGTACTGGCCCGACCAGGCCGTGGCGGTGGAGCTGGACACGCGGGCGCCCCGCCAGGGCCTCCGGCAGGACGACGACGCGCTCTGGTCCGAGTACGTCCGCAAGCGCGAGCACCTGGAGCGGCTGGGCATCACCGTCGTCCACATCACCCCGAGGAAGCTCAGGGACGCGCTGGAGCAGCAGGCCACCGTGGTGCGGACGGCGCTCATGGCGGCGACCGACCGGGAACCGGCGGCGTATGTGGTGGTGCTGCCCAGGTAGGGGCGGCGCTCGGGGGCCGGATCAGCCCTTCCGCAGCACGAGTTCGGTGTTCTTGTCATCGTTTCCGCCGCCCAGGGCGGGCTTCGCGCCGGGGGCGTTGAAGGAGAGTTCGCGGTAGAGCGCGGCCAGGCCGGTCTGTGAGAGGTCGGCGAAGTCGGTGCGGTGCGGGGCGGCGGATTCGATGAGCGTGGTGAGGACGGAGACCGTGCCGTCGTGGTTGTCGGTGATCTCCACCACCCGCGCGAGCTGCGGGAAGTCGATGTGCGATGCGGTGGAGACCTCCCAGAAGGAGCCGTGCGGGGTGCGGTGCGGGGTGATCCTGTTCTTGTGGCTGTGGCCGTTGACCCAGGCGAGGACGGAGCGGTACCGGCCGAGCAGCGAGACGACCTCGTCGCCGCCGTGCCGGGCCTCGCCGGGGCGCGCCGGGTCGTGGCGGAGGTTGCGCATGGTCCTGCTGGTGTGATGGCTGAATACGACGACGTACGACGGGCCGCCGTCGCGCTGCTCGTTGGCCTTGAGTTCGCGTTCCAGCCAGCGGAGCTGGGCGGTGCCGAGGGAGCCTTCGTAGTGGCCGCCGGGGTCGGTGGTGTCGAGGCTGATGCCGAGCACGTCGTCGCTGATGCGGAAGGAGTAGTACTGGGTGGCGGTGGCGAGGTTCCGCTGGGTGTAGCCGTGGCCGTGGGGGCCGGGGCCGGTGTGCGCGGGGTCGAGGTGGGCCTGGAGGTACTCGGCGGGGGTGAAGGGCGCCCGGGCGGGGTCCGGCGTGATGGACCGCATCCGCCGCTTCTCGCTCCGCAGGAGCTCCTTGAACTGCGCGCCCTTGGGGTCGCGGCCCTTCTTGACCGCCTTCCACAGGGCGGCTCCGCGCGACTCGTCCAGGGACATCAGCTTCTTGCCCCCGACGGCGAACTCGGTGAAGTACGAGTCCTTGGGCGCCCAGCAGCCGCCGGGGAGGGCGTCGTGGTTGCCGACCGTGGAGTACCAGGGCAGGCCGAGGCCGGGGCTGTTGACCTCGCGGATCGCGGCGTCGAGGAAGCCGTGCAGGTGCGGGAAGCCGAGCCGTTTGTCGGCGTCGCGCAGGGCGTCGTCCGGGTGCCAGTACAGCTTGAGGCTGCTGGCCTGCACTCCTTCGTACCGGCGCGGGTCGCCCGTGTTGGGGGTGATGCGGCCGCCGTTCATCACCTTGAGGAACCAGTCGAGTTCGGCCCGGGAGTTGTTGTCGGTGTTGTCGCCGGTCGTCACGACGCAGTGCAGGGGCGCGCCGGTGGCGGGCGCGCCGCGCAGCGCGTTGACGCGTTCGACGAGGGCGACGGCGCCCGCCACGGACAGGGACTCGTGGGGCCGCCAGGCGCTCGCGGTCTGCGCGCGCAAGTACTCGTACCGCAGCGGGTGTTGCACGTCGACGAGGTGCAGGTCGGTGAATTGCACGAAGGCGGCGAGCGGGGTCCGCCGCCCCTCCCGGCCGTCCTCGGCCGCCGCGAGGTCGCCGCGGACGACGCGCGGCCAGGCGGGCCCGTCGCCGAGCCGCCGGTAGCCGGTGGTGCCGTGCGGGGCGGCGACGGTGAGCAGGGTGGTGCCGTTCTCGTACGGCATGAGGGGTGCGGCGGGCGCGGGGCGGGAGCGCGGGACGGTGGCGTGACCCGCGGGTGAGGCGTTCCCGGAACCGGCGCCGGGACCGAGGGCGTAGCCGACGCCCGCGGAGAGGGTGACCGCTCCGGTGGCGGCGAGGAACGCGCGGCGGTCGAGCCGGGCGGCGGCACCGGCCGCGGCGGTGGCGGTTGCGGCGGCTGTTGCGGTGGCGACAGAGCGTATGCGCGGCATGCGCGGTCTCCCCGAGTGCGAACGCGTCGGCAGTGGTCGCGGTCGTCCCGGCCTGACTGCGGCCTGCGAACTCCCGCTCGTACTGGATCGTTGGCATCGGGAATGGCCTGTGCGTGAACGAGACGGCAACGGGCAGCGCCGATCACCGTACGTGGATCAGTCGGTACCCTACGCGGTCATCCACCCCTCCCCGACCGGAGAGGAGGCGGTCACTCCGCGTTCACCTCGCGGGGAAGGGAGGGCCCGCGGCGCGGCCGTGTCCGTCGGCCGGGCGGCCGCGCCACAGCTCCAGGCCGATGTCGACGAGCCCGACGCGGTCGAGGTCCGGCACGGCGCCGAGGGGGTGCCAGGCCGCGAGGTCGGTGGACCCGTCGGTCTCGTGGCGCAGTGCGCCGCCGGTGACGCGCCCCTCGTACACGATCCGCAGTCCGTGGAAGTCGGCGACGGCGCCGAGCCTGCGCGGGTAGCGGCGGCGCAGCGAGTCGATGCCGAGGAGCGCGACGGGCTCGACGACGTAGCCGGTCTCCTCGTCGGCCTCGCGGATCACGGTGTCGTAGGGGTCCTCTCCGTGGTCCATGCCGCCGCCGGGCAGCGTCCAGCGTTTGCTGCCGTCGCCCGCCACCCAGCGGGCCAGCAACACCTGCCCGTCGCGTACGCATACGGCGTAGGCCGCCACCCGGAGTTCTTTCTGCACGGGGTCGACGCTAGGCGGTTCTCCCGTTGCCCGTCGTTCATCTGCGAGTTCGCCGTGGCTCGTCATGCCGTCCCCCGTGTCTCCGCCACGGGTGCGGTCGCTCCGCCATGTCCCCCTATAGCCGCCCATGTCCTCGATGGCGCATGGCGGAATTGCGTCACGCCCTGATCACAGCTCGGACAACTCTCCCCAAACAGCTGTCACTTGCGTAAGGCTGAGCGGTCATCCGGCCCCGCATTCCGGAACTCCTCGGAAACCGGGGGCCGGGTCGACCCTCCTTCCCGACCTTCACGCACAGGGATGCCGATGCCCAGATCCAGTTCCAGCGCGAGACCCAAGGCCTCAAGAGACTCGGTGCGCCTCGCGATAGCCGTCGGTCTCACCGCCGCGCTCTGCGCGACCGGAGCCGCGCCCCTCGCCTTCGCGGCGGACGAGATACCCGTCCCCGCCCCCAAGTCCGCGGGCGGCAAGCTCGGTCCTGCCGACGCCGACCTGCTCGCCGACGCCAAGGCGGAGGGCGAGAAGACCGTCACCATGATGGTCGCCACCGCGCCCGGCGCCACCGAGCAGGTCGCCGGCCGGCTCGACGCCGTCAAGGGCGGCTCGGTCGGCCGCACCTACGACAAGCTCGGCTATGTCCGCGCGACCGTGCCGACCGGCAAGGCCGACGCGGCGATCAAGTCGGCCGCGAAGCTGTCGTCGGTGCACGCCATCGATCTGCGCCACGAGATCGAGCTGGACGACCCGACCCCGGCCGCCGACCGCGCCAAGGGCGCGAAGCCCGGCGCGCGGGGCACGTACCCGGGCCCGGACAGGAACACCCCGGCGGACAACCCGTACAACCCGGCCGCCGAGACGGGCGCCGTCGACTTCGTGAAGAAGAACCCGAAGGCGGACGGCCGCGGCATCACCATCGGCATCCTCGACTCCGGCGTCGACCTCGGCCACCCGGCGCTGAAGAAGACCACCACCGGCGAGCGCAAGATCACCGACTGGGTGACGGCGACCGACCCGATCGTGGACGCGGACGGCACCTGGCGCCGCATGACCAACCCGGTCAGCGGCCCCACCTTCACCTGGGACAGCGAGACGTGGCAGGCCCCGGCGGGCTCCTTCCAGGTCAACCGCTTCCGCGAGTCGGCCACCACGGGCGGCGACGCCAAGGGCGACATCAACCGCGACGGCGACACCACCGACAGCTGGGGCATGCTCTACGACCCGGCCGCGGGCACCGTGCGCGTCGACCTGAACAACAACAAGGACTTCACCGACGACGAGGTGATGAAGCCGTACAAGGACGGCCACCAGGTCGCCTACTTCGGCAAGGACGACCCGGCGACCGACGTCGTCGAGCGCGTCCCGTTCGTCGTCGAGATCCGCAAGGACGTGCCCACCGACCCGTACGGCGGCGACTGGGTCGGCAAGAAGGCCGACTTCGTCAACATCGGCGTCATCGAGTCGGAGCACGGCACGCACGTCGCGGGCATCACCGCGGCCAACGGCCTGTTCGGCGGCAGGATGAACGGCGCGGCGCCCGGCGCCAAGCTGGTCTCCTCGCGCGCCTGCACCTGGACCGGCGGCTGCACCAACGTCGCGCTGACCGAGGGCATGATCGACCTCGTCACCGAGCGCGGCGTCGACATCGTCAACATGTCGATCGGCGGCCTGCCCGCCCTCAACGACGGCAACAACGCGCGCGCCGAGCTCTACACGCGCCTCATCGACACCTACGGCGTGCAGCTGGTGATCTCCGCGGGCAACTCGGGCCCCGGCGCCAACACCATCGGCGACCCCAGCCTCGCCGACAAGGTCATCTCGGTCGGCGCCGCCATCTCCAAGGAGACCTGGGCCGCCAACTACGGCTCCCAGGTGGAGCGTCCGTACGCGATGATGCCGTTCTCCTCGCGCGGCCCGCGTGAGGACGGCGGCTTCGCGCCGGTCATCTCGGCGCCCGGCTCGGCCATCAACACCACCCAGACCTGGCTGCCGGGCTCCCCGGTCGCCGAGGCGGGCTACAAGCTCCCGGCCGGCTACTCCATGCTGCAGGGCACCTCGATGGCGTCCCCGCAGGCCGCGGGCGCCTCGGCGCTGCTGCTCTCCGCCGCGAAGCGGGAGAAGGTCGACCTCACCCCGGCGAAGCTGCGCACCGCGCTGACCTCGACCGCGGACCGCATCCGCGGCGAGCAGGCGTACGCCCAGGGCACCGGCCGCATCAACGTGGTCGACGCCTGGAACGCCATCGAGGACGACGCGAAGGCCCACACGTACACCGTGAAGGCCCCGGTCGACACCGCCCTTGAGCAGGAGCTCAAGAAGCCCGGCACCGGCATCTACGACCGCGAGGGCGGCCTGAAGGCCGGCCAGAAGCGGACGTACGACGTCACGATCACCCGCACCTCGGGCCCGGACCGCGGCGTCCGCCACGAGCTGGACCTCGTCAACAACCACGAGAAGACGTTCCGCCTGCTCGGCGACGGCGACGTCACGCTGCCGCTGAACAAGCCGGTCACCGTCAAGGTCCAGGCGAAGGCCAAGTCCGCCGGGCTGCACAGCGCGATCCTCACCGTCGACGACGAGCGCTCCGAGGGCATCGACCAGCAGATCATGTCGACGGTCGTCGTCTCGGCGCCGCTCGCCAAGCCGTCGTTCACCTTCTCCGCCGAGGACTCGGTGCAGCGCAGCGCCCCGAAGTCCTACTTCGTGACGGTCCCCAAGGGCGCCAAGTCCCTTGAGGTGTCGCTCAGCGGTCTGAAGGACAAGAGCCAGACCCGCTTCATAGCGATCCACCCGTACGGCGTCCCGGTCGACTCCACCTCGTCGATCGTCTGCTACCCGAACTACGAGAACCCGGCCAACACCTGCCGCCCGGACCTGCGTTCGTACGCGGAGCCGCAGGCCGGTGTCTGGGAGATCGAGGTCGAGTCGCGCCGCACGTCGCCGCTGCTCGACAACCCGTACAAGCTGAACGTCGCCGCGCTCGGTGTCGACTTCGACCCGGCCGTGCAGACGCTCCCGGAGGCGAAGGTCGGCACGCCCGCGCCCGTCTCCTGGAAGGCCACGAACAACTTCGCGGCCGTCGACGGCAAGCTGAAGGGCGGCGCGCTCGGCTCCGCCAAGTCGGCGCGGCCCGCCATCAAGCAGAACGAGACGCAGACCACCGAGGTCGTCGTGCCCGCGGGCGCGGAACGTCTCGACGTCGCCATCGGCTCCCCCGCGGACGTCGCCGCCGACCTGGACCTCGCCGTGAAGAAGGACGGCCAGGTCGTGGGCTCCTCGGCGGAGGGCGACTCGGAGGAAAGCGTCAGCCTGAAGAAGCCGGCCGCCGGCACGTACACGATCGAGGTGACGGGCTACTCGGTGCCGTCCGGCTCGACCGCGTACGACTACCGGGACGTCTTCTTCTCGGACGCGCTCGGCCAGGTGACCGTCGATGAGTCGAAGACGGTCAAGCTCGGCAACGGTGAGTCGGCGCAGGTCGAGGCCAAGGTCGACGCGAAGGCCCCGGCCGCCGCGGGCCGTGAGCTGTTCGGCGAGGTGTCCCTGCTCAACGCGGGCGGCACGGTCGCGGGCAGCGGCAGCGTGAAGGTCGAGAAGGTCACGCCGTAACGGTGTCGCAGTGAACAAGCGCCGGACGGGCTCGGTCGTCGAGCCCGCCCGGCGCTTTTCACTGGTCCGCGCACCGGACCTTCGCCGCACCCGGCAGGGCCTTGAGGACCATGCGGCGCAGGCTGTCGCGATCCTTGCCCATGGCCCAGTTGTCGGGGTGGGCCTCCCCCACGGGGATGGTGACCATGACGCGGTCGCCCTTCTTCAGGCGGGGGTCCACGTCGTCGGCCATGGGGAAGGTGATCGTCCCGTCCCCGGACTGCGGTTTGTAGTAGCGGGTCACGTCGAGCGAGACGCGGTGCCGGGCGGCGCCGGGCACCGCGTCGACCGCCGTGACCGTGCCCTCCACGATGACCCGCGAGCACGCCACGAAGCCCTCCGGGGAAAGCTTCCCCTCCCCGTCGTCGCCTCCGCCCTGCCGACTCTTGCCGTCCGGCGCCGCCTCCTGGGCGCTGCCCGCCGCCGCGTCGTTGTCGGCGGCGCCGGGTCCGGCGTCCACCGCGAGCCAGGCGAGCCCGCCGACCATGGCGGCGGCCACCGTGGCGGCCACCGCGCCGAGCGCGACGGTTCCGCGACGGCGGGCCGCGCGCGGCCTCAGCGGAACAACCGGCTCCACAGGCTCGGCGGTGGCCGCGAGCGCCTCGGCCACGTTCCCAAGGCGTTCCTTCAGCAGGGCGACGTCCGCGACGGCCGCCGCGTGCTCGGCGGCGAAGTCGGGGTCGCGCAGGTCCTCCTCGGACACCGGCTCACCCGTGATCGCCGGCATCAGCGCGTCGCGTTCCCTCTCCGGCACCGTCACACCACCTCCCCCTCGTGCAGCCGCGCCCGCAGGAGCCGTACCGCCGTGTGCAGCCTGCTCTTGACCGTGCCCTCCGGGATGCCGAGCTCGTCGGCGATGGCCCGGACCGGCAGGTCGGCGTAGAAACGCAGGACGACGACCTGCCGCTGGGCGTCCGGCAGCTCGCCGAGGCCCTGGGCGACGGCCAGCGAGGTGGCCCGCGCCTCCGCGCCGTCCTCGTCGGTGGCCTCCCGCCACAGCACCGCGAGCCGCTCGCCGAGCCGCTCCTGCCTGCGCCGGGCCCGGTGCCAGTCCATGGCCAGGTTGGAGGCGACGACCGCCGCCCACGCCGACACGTCACGCGGCGCCTCGCGCCCGTCCGCGGCCCGCTCCAGGAGCTTCAGCCGCACCTGCTGCACCCCGTCCGGCAGATCCGCGTGCGGCACCCCGCCGAGCGCGAGCACGGCCCGCACCCGGTCCTCCTGGGCCGCATCCAGCGGGTCCGCTCCCCCGGCCTCCGCCTGCGCGCGGCGCGATTTTCTGCGCAGCAACGTGCCCCTCCCCTCCCCGGTTTCCCCTAGGACGCCCCGGACCTCCGAAACGTTCACGGCGGCGCGCGGCGAATGTGGCGTCCCGCACCTCGGACAATGGATTGGACAAGGCGGCCCTGGACAGACGCATCATGGAGCCACCCCCCACAGACCGGCCGAGGTCACGAGGCCGCACGCACATATGGAGGACATCCCCGTGAAGGTCGGAATCGTCGGAGCCACCGGTCAGGTCGGCAAGGTCATGCGCAAGATCCTCGTCGAGCGGAAGTTTCCGGTGGACGAGCTGCGCCTGTTCGCGTCGGCCCGCAGTGCCGGGACGGTCCTCGATGGCGTGACCGTCGAGGACGCCTCCACGGCCGACTTCACGGGCCTGGACATCGTGCTGTTCTCGGCCGGCGGCGCCACCTCGAAGGCCCTCGCCGAGAAGGTCGCCTCGCAGGGCGCCGTCGTGATCGACAACTCCTCGGCCTGGCGCCGGCACCCCGAGGTCCCCCTCGTCGTCTCCGAGGTGAACCCGCACGCGATCAAGGACCGCCCCAAGGGCATCATCGCCAACCCGAACTGCACGACGATGGCCGCGATGCCGGTCCTCAAGCCGCTGCACGCCGAGGCGGGCCTCGAAGCGCTGGTCGTGGCCACCTACCAGGCGGTGTCCGGCTCCGGTCTCGCCGGGGTGGACGAGCTCTTCGAGCAGGTCAAGAAGGTCGGCGAGGACGCGCCGAAGCTCACCCACGACGGCTCCTCGGTCGAGTTCCCCGAGCCGGACAAGTACGTGGCGCCGATCGCGTACAACGTCCTGCCGATGGCGGGCTCGGTCGTCGACGACGGTCTGAACGAGACGGACGAGGAGCAGAAGCTCCGCCACGAGTCCCGCAAGATCCTGGAGATCCCGGAGCTGAAGGTGTCGGGAACCTGCGTGCGCGTCCCGGTCTTCACCGGCCACTCCCTCCAGGTCAACGCCCGTTTCGCGCGTCCGCTGAGCCCCGCGCGCGCCACCGAGCTCCTTGAGGCCGCCGAGGGCGTCGTCGTCACGGAGGTCCCGACGCCGCTGGTCGCCGCGGGCAAGGACGACTCCTTCGTGGGCCGCATCCGCAACGACGAGACCGTCGAGAACGGCCTGGCGTTCTTCATCTCCGACGACAACCTCCGCAAGGGCGCGGCGCTGAACGCCGTGCAGATCGCGGAGCTGGTCGCGGCGGAGCTCAAGGGCTGAGTTCTCGCAGCCGTACGCCTGTGGGGGCGGTCACCTCTTCCCGGTGGCCGCCCCCTTCGCCGCCCCGGTCCCCTTCGCTGTCCCCGTCCCTTTCGCGCACGCCACCGCCACCAGCGCGAGCCCGGCGAGAGCGCCGCCGAGCCACAGCACGCCACCGGCCCCGCGGCTGTCCGCGACCCGGCCGCCCGCGAAGGCGCCGAGCGCGATCGCCACGTTGAAGACCCCCGCGAAGAGCGCCGACGCCGCCTCGCGGGCGTGCGGGGCGGCGGCCATCACCCAGTTCTGGGCGGAGACCGAGACCCCGCCGTAGGCCAGGCCCCACGCCACGAGCAGCGCCACCGACGCGGCGAGCGAGCCGCCCGCGGGCACCATCAGCAGCACCACGGCGCCGAGCGCGGCGCAGATCGAGAGCAGCGCCCTGCGCGGGTCGCGGGCCGCGACGGCGCCGCCCGCGAAGTTGCCGACGATGCCGGCCATCCCGTAGGCGAGGAGCAGCCCGCTGACCAGGCCCGCGCCGATGCCGGGCACCCGCTCCAGGACGGGGCGGATGTACGTGTACGCGGCGAAGTGGCCGGTGACCAGGAGGATGACGGCGAGGAGCCCGGCCCGCAGCCTGCCGATGCGCAGCAGGCCGGGGAACGCGCCGAGTCCGATGCCCTGGTCGGCGGGGAGCCGGGGCAGGACCGTGGCGAGCAGTCCCGCGACGGCGAGGGCGAGCACGGCGAGGGCCGCGAACCCCCAGCGCCAGCCCGCCAGTTCGCCCAGAAGCGTGCCCGCGGGGACGCCGAGCACGGACGCCACCGCGATGCCGCTGAAGATGACCGCGGTGGCCCGGCCCGCGCCCTCCTCGTCGACGAGCCGCACGCCGAGCCCGGCGGCGATGGCCCACACGCCGCCGATGCAGACGCCGACCAGGACGCGGGCGGCGAGCAGGACGCCGAAGGCGGGCGCGAGCGCGGAGGCCACGTTGGCGGCGGCGAGCAGCGCCATCAGGACGGCGAGGACCGTGCGCCGGTCCGCGCGGCGCACGGCGACGGGCAGCAGCAGGGCGGCGAGCGCCGCGACGAGGCCGGGCAGGGTGACGGCGAGGCCCGCGGTGCCGTCCGAGACGTGCAGGCCGGAGCCGATGGAGGTGAGGAGTCCGACGGGGAGCATCTCCGTGGTGACGACGGAGAAGGTGGCGGCGGCGACCGCGAGGACGGCGGGACCGCCGCGCCGCCGCTCCAAAGCGGCAGGTGCTGTGGGGAGTTGTGTGGTCTGTGACATGGCATCCACCCTGTGGGGGTACCCGCCGGGGAACAACGCGGAAGATCTCATCCTTGTATGAGCCGGGTTCATCGATCAGCGATGATCGACGACCGGGACGATCAAGGAAAAGGGGCCGCGCGCCATGAGCGGGAACGGGCTGGAGATCCGGGAACTGGAGTGTTTCCTGGTGCTTGCCGAAGAGCTGCACTTCGGACGGGCCGGCGAGCGGTTGTACGTCTCGCAGAGCCGCGTCAGCCAACTGCTCGCCGCCCTGGAGCGGCGGATCGGCGCGCGCCTGCTGGAGCGTACGAGCCGACGGGTCGCACTGACCACACTAGGGGAACGCTTCCTTGCCGAACTCCGTCCGTCGTACGACGAGTTGGCATCGGTCGTCGGGCGGGCCAGGGCGGCGGCGCGGGGTGTCGAGGGCACGCTGCGGATCGGCTTCCAGGGGACCGCGGACGACCGCCTGATGCGGGCCATCGCGGCCTTCCAGGAGCGGCACCCGGGCTGTGCCACGGAGATCGTGGAGATCCCCTTCTCCGACCCGTTCGGCGCGGTGCGGGAGAAGGCCGTGGACGCGGCGATCGTGCTGCTGCCGGTCGCCGAGCCCGATCTGGCGCTCGGCCCGGTCTTCTCCAGCGAGCGGCAGACCGTCGCCGTGTCGGTGCGGCACGCCTTCGCCGGGCGGGAGTCGCTCGCGGCGGCGGAGCTGGCGGGGGTGCCGCTGATCGCGGCGACGGCCCCTGCGCCCGCGTACTGGCGCGAGGCGCACGCCCCTTCCGCCGCGCCGGGCCCGGCGGTCCGCACGCTCCAGGAGGGGCTGACGCTGGTCGCGGCGGACCGGGGGGCGATGCTGCTGTGCCGTCCGACGGCGGAGTACCACGGCCGCAAGGACGTGGTCTTCGTGCCGGTGGACGGGCTGCCGGACTCGGTGCTCGGGATGGTGTGGCACCGGGACGGGGAGACGGAGCGGGTACGGGAGTTCGCGCGGGCGGTGGGCGCGGACGGGGCCTGAGAGCCTGTGTCAGGCCGCGGCCGGTCCGGGGCGGCGCACCTCGAAGTGGAAGCAGCCGTACTCCACGGCACGGACGTGCACGAGGGCGACCCGCGGGTCGGCGAAGGCCTCGTCGAACGCGGCGTCGAAGCCCCGCTCCTCATCCTCGGGGTTCTCGGGGATCTCCAGGAGGCGGCCCCCGAGAATGCGCCCCTCGGCGCTGTAGCGACGGACCGTCCGCAGCGCCCCGGCCCGCGAGAACGGATACCCGGCACGCTGTCCCGAAGGCCCCTCGCAGGGGTCGGCGTGGATGAAGACGGGTCCCTGCTCGTCGTAGGCGCCGGGGGTGGCGCCGGTCTCGGCGGCCCAGCGGCGCAGGGGTGCGTACGAGACGAGGGCGATGCGCTCGCCGGGCGCGGCGGGCCGCAGACAGCAGCGGAGCGGACTGCCGCCCTCCGCCTCGACGTACGGGACGCAGGGCCGCCCCGCGTCGTCGGTGTCACGGAGCCGGGCGAGGACTTCGGGGGCGATGGGCAGCGGGGTGTGGGCGGTGGACGCGGGGACGGTGGACGTGGGGGCCGTGGTGCCCGTGTGCGTGGTGGTCATGGGGCGAGCCTCGCGCGTGGCGCGGTGCGGGGCTGGCGGTTTCCGGACGTGGCGCTACGCGTGCCGTTCCCCGCTCACGCGCCGTCCCACCCCACCCCCCACGACCCGCGCCCGTTCAGTTCCGCGACGTCCATGCCCGTCGTTCTGCGGTAGGCCGCGTCCAGTTCGGCCAGTTCCTCCTGGGTCAGGACGTCCTCCACGCGGTGGAAGCCCTCCGGAGCGCGTTCCGCGACGGTCTGGAGGATGCGGTCGGCCGGCATGTCGCGGTTGGCGAGGACGATGGCGTTGACGGTCTCCCGCCGCACCTCCTCGTACGCCCGCAGCCCCGCCTCCCGGTCCGGCGCGGTGTGGGCGAGGCAGCGCGCGAGGACGCGGGCGTCGAGGATCGCCTGGGAGCCGCCGTTCGACCCCACCGGGTACATCGGGTGCGCCGCGTCGCCGAGCAGGGTGACCGGGCCGCGGCCCCACCGGGCCAGCGGGTCGCGGTCGACCATCGGGTACTCCAGGATGTGCCGCGTGGCGGCGAGCAGCGCGGGCACGTCCAGGTCCCCGATGCGCCAGCCGGTGTAGTGCGGCAGGACGTCGGAGAGCCGCCCGGAGCGGTTCCAGTCGGCGGGCCCCGCCATCCCGTGGTGGTGCGTCGGCGGAAACCGCACCTCCGCCACCCAGTTGAGCAGCGTCCTGCCCCGCTCCAGGGCCCGCCGGGAGATCGGGTAGACGACGAGCTTCGCGGTGGCGTTGCTGCCCGCCACCGCGACGGTCCGCCCGCCGAGCACCGGGTGCCACTCGGCGATGCCGCGCCACATCCGGATGCCGTTCCACAGCGGCGGCCCCTCGCCGGGGTGCAGCACGGCCCGTACGGCCGAGTGCAGCCCGTCGGCTCCGACCAGGGCCCGGACCCGCACGCCGTACTCCCTGGCGCGCGCCATGTCCCGCAGGATCACCCGCAGCGCGCCGCCCTCGTGCTCGGCGAGCCGGACGAACGCGGTGCCGGTGCGGACCGCGTGGTCGCCGAGCCGGTCGCGGACCGCGTCGAGGAGGAGCAGCTGGAGGGCGCCGCGGTGGATGGAGTACTGGGGCCAGCGGTAGCCGAGGGCGAGGCCGCGCGGCTCGGCCCAGACGCGGTTGCCGTGCCGGTCGAAGTGGACCATCACGTCGGGCGCTACGGCGGTCGCCGCGAGCTGGTCGCCGAGCCCGAGTTCGGTCAGCTCCCGTACGGCGTGCGGCAGGAGGTTGATGCCCACGCCGGCGGGGCGCAGCTGGTCGGTGGCGTCCACCACGCGGACGTCGATGCCCGCCGCGTGCAGGCTGAGCGCCGCGGTGAGCCCGCCGATGCCCGCGCCCGCCACGAGTACGTCGGTCATGGCCGTCGTGCGGCGCGGCCGGTGCCGACCGGTCTCTCGGTCCCCAGCATCTTCCGTGTCCCCCTGTGGTTCCTGACCGTCCTCGTGGCCGTGGTCTGCGGCCTGCCGGGACCGGTGCGGACGCGCGGAGCGTAGCCGCACCGCAGCGGGAGAACAATGGCCCGGGCGGCCATCCGGAGCGGCATGGAAGGATGGCCGGAAACACCACAAGTCGCACCCACGAAGACGCGACACGTCGTACGAGGAGATGACCGCGTGCCCGGCACCAATCTGACCCGCGAAGAGGCGCAGCAGCGGGCGAAGCTGCTCACCGTTGACTCGTACGAGGTCGATCTCGACCTCTCCGGCGCGCAGGAAGGAGGCACCTACCGGTCCGTGACCACGGTGCGCTTCGACTCCGCGGAGGCGGGGGCCGAGACCTTCATCGACCTGGTGGCCCCCGCGGTCCACGAGGTCGTCCTGAACGGCCACGCGCTGGACGTGGCCGCGGTGTTCCGCGACTCGCGCATCGCGCTGCGGCACCTGCACGCCGGCCCGAACGAGCTGCGGGTCGTCGCCGACTGCGAGTACACCAACACCGGTGAGGGACTGCACCGGTTCGTCGACCCGGTCGACCAACAGGCCTACCTCTACACGCAGTTCGAGGTCCCTGACGCGCGCCGCGTCTTCGCGTCGTTCGAGCAGCCGGACCTGAAGGCCACCTTCCGGTTCACGGTGAAGGCGCCGTCCGGCTGGACGGTGATCTCCAACTCCCCCACGCCCGAGCCGAAGGACGACCTCTGGTCCTTCGAGCCGACGCCGCGCATGTCGACGTACGTCACGGCCCTGATCGCCGGCCCGTACCACTCGGTCCACTCGTCGTACGAGGGCCCGGGCGGCCAGTCCGTGCCGCTCGGCATCTACTGCCGTCCCTCGCTCGCCGAGTTCCTCGACTCGGACGCGATCTTCGAGGTGACGCGGCAGGGCTTCGACTGGTTCCAGGAGAAGTTCGACTACGCGTACCCGTTCGCCAAGTACGACCAGCTCTTCGTGCCGGAGTTCAACGCGGGCGCGATGGAGAACGCGGGCGCGGTGACCATCCGCGACCAGTACGTGTTCCGTTCGAAGGTGACCGACGCGGCGTACGAGGTGCGGGCCGCCACGATCCTGCACGAGCTCGCCCACATGTGGTTCGGCGACCTGGTCACCATGGAGTGGTGGAACGACCTGTGGCTGAACGAGTCGTTCGCCACCTACGCCGAGGCCGCCTGCCAGGCGTACGCGCCGGACTCGAAGTGGCCGCACTCCTGGACGACGTTCGCCAACTCCATGAAGACGTGGGCGTACCGCCAGGACCAGCTGCCGTCCACGCACCCGATCATGGCCGACATCCGCGACCTGGACGACGTCCTCGTCAACTTCGACGGCATCACGTACGCGAAGGGCGCGAGCGTCCTGAAGCAGCTCGTCGCGTATGTCGGCGAGGACGAGTTCTTCCGGGGCGTGCAGGCGTACTTCAAGCGGCACGCGTTCGGCAACACGCGCCTGTCCGACCTGCTCGGCGCGCTGGAGGAGACCAGCGGCCGCGACCTGAAGACCTGGTCGAAGAAATGGCTGGAGACGGCGGGCATCAACATCCTGCGTCCGGTCGTGGACGTCGACACCTCCGGGGTCATCACGTCCTTCGCCGTCAAGCAGGAGGCACCGGCGCTCCCCGAGGGCGCCAAGGGTGAGCCCACGCTCCGTCCGCACCGGATCGCGATCGGCTTCTACGACCTGGACGACACGTCCGGCAAGCTGGTCCGCACGGACCGCGTGGAGCTGGACGTCGACGGCGAACTGACCGCCGTGGACGCGCTGGTCGGCAAGCGCCGCCCGGCGGTCATCCTCCTCAACGACGACGACCTGTCGTACGCGAAGGTCCGCCTGGACGCGGAGTCCCTCGCCTTCGTCACGGACCACATCGGCGACTTCGAGGCGTCGCTGCCGCGGGCGCTGTGCTGGGCGTCGGCGTGGGACACCACGCGGGACGCGGAGCTCCCGACGCACGCGTACCTCTCCCTGGTCCTCTCCGGCATCGGCAAGGAGTCCGACATCGGCGTCGTGCAGTCGCTGCACCGCCAGGTGAAGCTGGCCCTCGACCTGTACGCGGCCCCGGCGCGCAGGGACGCGGCGCTGGCCCGCTGGACCGAGGCGGCGCTGGAGCACCTGCGGGCGGCCGAGCCCGGCAGCGACCACCAGCTGGCGTGGGCCCGCGCCTTCGCCGCGACGGCCCGCACGGAAGCGGACCTGTCCCTCCTTGAGCGCCTGCTCGACGGCTCGGAGTCGATCGAAGGACTGGCCGTGGACACCGAGCTGCGCTGGGCGTTCGTGGCGCGGCTCGCGGCGACCGGGCGGCTCGACGAGGCGGGCATCGCGGCGGAGCTGGAGCGGGACAGGACGGCGGCGGGCGAGCGGCACGCCGCCGCGGCGCGGGCGGCGCTGCCGACCGCGGAGGCGAAGGCGGCGGCGTGGGCCTCCGTCGTCGAGTCCGACTCCCTCCCCAACGCCCTCCAGGAGGCGGTGATCAGCGGCTTCGTCCAGACCGACCAGCGCGAGCTGCTCGCTCCCTACACGGAGAAGTTCTTCGCCACGGTCAAGGACGCGTGGGACTCCCGCTCCCACGAGATGGCCCAGCAGATCGCCATCGGGCTCTACCCGTCGCTCCAGGTGTCCCAGGCCACGCTGGACGCGACGGACGCGTGGCTGTCCGCCGCGGAGCCGTCGGCGGCGCTGCGCCGCCTCGTCACGGAGTCCCGAGCAGGCGTGGAACGCGCCCTGCACGCCCGCGCGGCAGACGCCTGACCTCCACCCCCGCAGGGGCCCGCTCCATCCGGGCGTTCCCCTGCGGGCCGCACGTGGTTGCTCGCGCCGTTCCCCGCGCCCCTGAACTGCCTACCGGCAGCCAAGGGGCGGGTGGGGGCCAACTCAGGGGCGCGGGGAACGGCGCGACCAGCCACAAACAACCCGCACCCGAAAGACGGCGAGACCCCCCCCCCAGGGGCGCGGGGAACTGCGCGACCAGCCACCCACAACCCGCAGACAGAGAACGGCCGAGGCGGGCGTCCAGGGGCGCGGGGAACTGCGCGAACGGCTGCACGCGGGCCGCAGGGGAGTGGGGTCAGGCGGGGGCCGAGCCCCGGGGCGGGACCGCCGACCGCAGGGCGGCGAGGACGCGGGCCACCGCCGCACCCCCCGCCGCCCCCCGCCGCACCGCAGCGACCACATGCCGAGTCGGATGATCCGCAGAGAGCGCGCGCATGGCCACACCAGCGCGACTCACCGCAGCCATGCGCGGCACGAGAGCCACCCCCATCCCCGCCTCCACCATCGCCAGGATCGCCGTCCACCCGGACGCCGAGTGCGCCTGCTCCGGAGTGAAGCCCGCGCCCTCGCACGCGGCCCGGGTGATCTCGGACCAGGGCCCGCTGCCGCCGAAGATCCACGGTTCGGCGGCCAGGTCGGCCAGGCGCAGCCCCTCCGCCGACGCCAGGCGGTGGTCGCCGGGCAGCGCCACGTCCAGCGGGTCGGCGAGCAGTGACTCCCGCGTGAACCGCGTGTCCGCGTCGGTACCGGCGGGCGCCTGGACGGCCAGGGACAGGGCGATGTCGACCTCGCCGGCCGCGAGGAGTTCGTACGCCTGGGCCGCCTCGGTCTCCCGCACCCGTACGGAGATGCCGGGCGCCGCCTCCCGCAGCGCCCGCACCGCGGGCACGACCAGCGCGGGCACGGCCGTCGAGAACGCGCCGACCCGCACCTCCCCCGCCTCCCCCTGCGCATACGCCGTCAACTCCGCGTCCGCGCGCTCCAGTTGGGCGAACACCGCTTCCGCGTGCCGCAGCACGAGATGCGCGGCGTCGGTGAGGCGGACCCGCCGCCCGTGTGCTTCCAGGAGCGGTACGCCCAGCTGCTTGGCGAGGTTGGACAGTTGCTGCGAGACGGCCGACGGCGTCATCCGCAGCGTCCGCGCCGTCGCCGTGACGGTGCCCCGCTCACTCAGCGTGCGCAGGATCTGCAGCTTCTTGATGTCCCACTCGCTCATGAGCCCAACGTAGCGACTGGTCAGGAGCATCACTTCGTGCGGGCCGCACCGAGCACGACCCCGCCCAGGATCAGCCCCATGCACAGCACCTGCAGCCACCCCATCGCCTCGCCGAGGACCGCGAAGGAGAGCAGGGCGACGCAGACCGGCTGGAGGTAGTAGACGACCCCCGCGCGGGCGGCGCCGATGATCGAGATCGCCTTGTTCCAGGCGAAGAAGGCGACCGCCGACGACACCACGCCGACGTAGAGGAGCGGGGAGACCGTGCCGAGGGTGGGCCGGAAGCCGCCCTGGACCGCGTAGCTGACCAGGAACACCGGCAGCAGCATCAGCGCGCCGAGCACGAACGTCGAGAAGAGGAAGGGGAGTCCGCCGATGCCGGCCGGCTTGCGCTTGAGCAGCGCGCTGTACGAGCCGAAGGAGAGCGCGGCCGCGATGATCCAGAGGTCGCCGACCGCGAAGTCCATGGTGAGCGAGCCCTTGCCGACCAGGAGCAGCACCCCGGCGCAGGCGACGAGCATGCCGATGACGCGGCGCGCGCCGAGCCGGGTGCCGCCGAGGCGTTCGTAGAGGGCCATCAGGACGGGCGACGCGGCCATGATCATGCCCATGTTGCCCGCGGTGGTCGTCATGCCCGCCTGGTTCACGAGGGTGTTGTAGACGGTGACGCCCAACAGGGAGGCGAGGAGCAGAAACTTGAAGTGTTCGCGGAGCGCCTTCCGCTGGCGCCAGGTCCGGCGTGCCGCGAACGGCGCGACCGCCGCGACGGCGATGACCCAGCGCCAGAACGCGTGCTGAACGGGCGGCACGCTGTCGTGCAGGGCGCGGGAGGTGACGAAGCTGCCCGACCAGACGACCGTGGCGAGGGCCGCGAGGGCGAGGCCGACGCCGATGGGGCGCGCGGCCGCCTTCGTGGCGGCCGACGCGGCAGTGTGAGCGGAGGTCCGGTCCAGGACGGCCACGGGGTATCCCTTGCCTCTCTCCCCGCGGAGGCGGGGGTGTGGGGTGTCTCGCCTTGTCTCGCCGTGTCTCGGTGAGGTGCGGGAACACCGTGCCACCCCCGAACCCATCAGGTCCATCGAATCTTTTCGCCGGTTCTTTGAAGGAGAACCGAATGGTGCGAATGGTGATGGGTGCGGTGGGCTACGCCGCGCCCCACGCCTCCAGCGCCGCCGCCACTTCCCCCGCCCCCGCGTCGTCCGCCGCCCACGCCACGTATCCGTCGGGGCGGACCAGGACCGTCGTGCGACGGCCGCTCGACCAGTGGGCGGACACGGCACGACCCGTCCCCCACCTCTCCTCGCCCTCCGGCGCGATGAGCACGAACTCGCCCGCGCGCAGGGCCTCGTAGAGCCGCCCCTCCTTGAGCGCGACGTCCGGTGCCCGCCGCCCGACGAGCCGGTGGGCGCCCTTCGGGGACCGGTACGCGATCCCGACGCCGGTGACCCGGCCCGCCGCCCCGGCCCGCACCGCGGGCACGCGGTTGACGAAGGCGGCGAGCGCGGCGCGGGCCGCGCGCGTCCACGGGTGCTTGGCCATCGCGATCCTGACGAGCCCGCCACTGCTGCGCAGCGCCGCCCTTCCGACCGGGTACCGCTCGGATTCGTAGGTGTCCAGAAGGCTGTCCAAGAGCTCGTGCGGGGCGCGGCCGTGGACCGCGGCGGCCAGTTTCCAGCTCAGGTTCGCGGCGTCCTGGAGTCCGGTGTTCATGCCCTGGCCGCCGGCCGGTGAGTGGACGTGCGCGGCGTCCCCGGCGAGGAAGACGCGGCCCACGCGGTAGGCGGGCGCCTGCCGTTCGTCGCTGTGGAAGCGGGACATCCAGCGGGCGTCGTGCATTCCGAAGTCGCTCCCGAGCGCCTGGCGGACGATGCCCTTGACCTCGTCGAGGCCGAGCGGCGCGCTGTCGGGGACGTCGCGCGAGCGGTCCCAGCCGATGACGCGGTGGTAGCCGTCGGCGAAGGGTGCGATGAAGGCGAAGGCGTCGCCGACGGCGTTGACGGCGATCAGCGTCTCCGGGGGCTCCGCGAGCCTGACGTCGGCGAGGACGAGCGAGCGGATGACGGACCTGCCGGGGAAGGGCAGTCCGACCGCCTCGCGCACGGCGCTGCGCAGGCCGTCGGTGCCGACGGCGTAGGCGGCGCGCAGGGTGCCCGGCTCGTCGCCGGGGCCGCGGACCCGGAGCGTCACGCCGTCCGCGTCCTGGGTGAGTCCGGCCACCTCGGTCTCGTACGCGAAGCGCACCCCGGCGTCGACCGCGCGCCGCTCCAGGACGCGCTCGACCTCATACTGCGGGAGGACGAGAAGGTGCCGGAAGCGGGACGGCAACCGCGAGAGGTCGAGCGAGAGACGGTCGAAGAGGCGGAGCCTGTCGAGCGGCTCCCCCTCGGCCTCCAGCTCGTCGGCGAGGCCCCGCGCGTCCAGCTGCTCCAGGGTGCGGGCGTGCAGGACCATCGCGCGGGAGAGGTTGCTGATGCCGGGCGCCCGCTTCTCCACGAGGGTGACGGGGACACCCGCGGCGGCGAGGTCCCCGGCGAGCAGCAGCCCGGTGGGGCCGGCCCCGACCACCACGACGGTGCCGGGTCCGTCGGTGGGATGCGCGTTCTTCTTCGTGCCGCCGGTCGTGCCGTCCATGGCCGCCTCCTGATGCCAACACGGATGGGTCAACGCTTGTTGGTCAACGCTTGTTGGCCAACGTACGACCGCGCCCACGGACTGTCAACGCTTGTTGGCCTACGTTTGTTGGCCTACGTTTGCCGGCATGACGGAAACGACCCCGGCGGCCCGCCGCTCCGACACCACCCGTGCCGGCATCCTCGCCGCGGCCCGCGAGCGCTTCGCCGCGGACGGGTACGAGCGTGCGACGATCCGCGCCATCGCCAAGGACGCCCGCATCGACCCGTCGATGGTGATGCGCTACTACGGCAACAAGGAGGGCCTCTTCGCCGCCGCCACCTCGGTCGACCTGCGGCTGCCTGACTTCGCGGAGGTGCCCGCGGCGGATGTGGGGCGGGTCCTGGTGAGGCACTTCCTCAGCGTCTGGGAGGGCGACGAGGTGCTCACCGCACTGCTCCGGGTGGGCATCACCAATGAGGCGGGCGCGGAGCGCATGCGGGCGGTCTTCGCGGAGCAGCTGCTGCCGGTCGCGCGCGAGGTCTGCCCCGACCCGGCCGAGGCGCCGACGCGGGCGGCGCTCTGTGCCGCGCAGGTGCTGGGGCTCGCCCTGACGCGGTACGTCCTGCGGTTCCCGCCGTCGGCGGCGCTGACGCGGGAGGAGCTCACGGACTGGCTGGCGCCGACGCTCCAGCGCTATCTGACGGCCGAACGGCCATGACCGGGAACCACGGAAAGCACGCCGAGGGCGCCCTCCGGCGACGTACTACGGACGTCGTCGGAGGGCGCCCTCGGCGCGAAAAGCCAGGGAGCTGCGGGTCAGCCCTGCTTCTGCTGCTTGCGGGACTTGTCGCCGACCATCACGAGGCCCGCGATCACCAGGAACAGCACGATGGGCGCGGCGACATACAGGCCGAGCGTGTCGATGACGCTCAGGCCGGGGCCCGGGTCGTCACCGTCGTCACGCACGGCCGCGAGGGCAGGGGACGACATGAGCAGCATCATCAGCGTCGTGCCGGAGGCCAGGGCGCCGGCGCGCAGTGCGTTCTTCTTGTCCACGGTGCCAACGTAGCGAACTCCTAAACGGGGTGCGCGCCCGGGGGTGCCGTACGAGCACTCGCGCCCTCCGCGCCCCCTCGGCGCTCCCCTTCGCGGAACACCGCCATGAGGGCGTGCAGACGCGGTGAGGCGGCGAGTTCCTCCAGGGTGACGGGGTGTCCGGTGGCGTCGGCCACGGGCAGGCGCCAGTTGGGGTACTGGTCCCAGGTGCCGGGGAGGTTCTGCGGCCTGCGGTCGCCGACCGCGTCCGGGAGCCAGACGCCGATCATGCGGGCCGGGGTGGCCAGGAGGAAGCGGTGCACGGCGCGGATCTCGTCCTCCTCGCAGCCGATCCCGCCGGGCAGCATGCCGAGCCGGCAGAGCAGTCCGAGCCATTCGCGCACGTCCGCGGCGGCCTCGGCCCGCTCCTGCGCCAGCGGCCTGGTCAGCAGGCCCAGGTCGTGGCGGAGCCGGACGTGCTCGCCGGTGAGGCGGGCGGCGGTCGGGGGCAGGTCGTGCGTGGTGGCGGTGGCCACGCAGTCGGCGCGCCAGGCGTCGGCGGGCAGCGGGCGGCCCGTGCCCTCCCAGTCCCGCTCGAACCAGAGCACGGAGGTGCCGAGCACGCCGTGCTCGCGCAGGGTCTCGCGGACGCCCGGCTCGACCGTGCCGAGGTCCTCACCGATGACGAGGGCGTCCGCGCGGTGCGCCTCCAGGGCGAGGACGGCGAGCATCGCCTCGGCGTCGTACCGCACGTACGTCCCCTCGGTGGGCTCGCGGCCCTCCGGGACCCACCAGAGGCGGAACAGGCCCATGACGTGGTCGATGCGGAGCGCGCCCGCGTTCCGGAGCAGGCCGCGCAGGAGGGCGCGGTAGGGCGCGTAGCCGGACTCGGCGAGGCGGTCGGGGCGCCAGGGCGGCAGGCCCCAGTCCTGGCCGCGCGCGTTGAAGGCGTCCGGCGGGGCGCCGACCGACATGCGCGGGGCGAAGTGCCGCTGCTGCGCCCAGGCGTCGGCGCCGCCCGGATGCACGCCGACCGCGAGGTCGTGCACGAGGCCGATGTCCATGCCCGCCTCGCGGGCGGCGCGCTGGGCGGCGGCCAGCTGGGTGTCGGTGAGCCACGCGAGGCGGCTGTGGAAGTCGACGCGGTCCATCGCCTCGCGGCGGGCGCGGGCCGTGCCGGGCGAGTCCGGGTCGCGCAGGTCGGCGGGCCAGGAGTGCCAGTCGGGGCCGTGGATCTCGGCGAGGGCCGACCAGGTGGCGTGGTCCTCCAGGGCGGGGCCCTGCTCGGCGAGGAAGGCGTTGTACTCGGCGCGGCGGCCGGGGCCGAGGGGGACGGCGTGGAGCAGTTCGAGCGCTTCGCGCTTGAGGGCCCAGACCGCGTCACGGTCGATCAACTCGCCCTGCTCCAGCACCCCTTCGCGCAGCCGCGCCGCCCGCCGGCACAGCTCTTCGGCCCGCTCGCGCGCCGCGCCCCGCAGATACGCGAACTCCGGGACCGCCTCGACGCGCAGGTGCACGGGGTCGGGAAAGCGGCGCGAGGAGGGCCGGTACGGGGAGGGATCGCTTCCCGGCCCCTCCGGAGCACCGGGCACCGCCGCGTGCAGCGGGTTGACCTGGACGAAGCCCGCGCCCAGGACGCGGCCGGACCACGCGGCGAGATCGGCGAGGTCACTCAGGTCCCCCATGCCCCAGGAGTGCCGGGACAGCAGGGAGTAGAGCTGGACCAGCAGGCCGTGCGCGCGCCGCTCCGGGGTCCTGATCCGGCGGGGCGCGGCGATGAGGTGGGCCTCGGCGTCGCTCCGGCCGGGACACCGCACACGGAGCCGGTGGACCCCGGGCGGCAGCGACTCGGGCGGCCGCGCCGCGCCGCCGGGCCCACCCGGGCCGCCCGGCACGGTCCACTCGGCCGTTCCGCCCTCCTCAAGGTCCACCCGCACCCGTGACCCCGCGGGCAGTTCCGCGAGGGGCGGGGGCAAGGGGGCGTCCGTCCAGAGCACCACGGTCGGCGGGAGCAGGCGCGCGGACAGCTCCGTCTCGCGGGCGGCCAGCGCGGCCCCGGCGGCTTCCGGAGTACTTGCGTCCACACCCAGGGCGGCCAGGGCGGCGATCACCGCGGCGTCGGAGGCCGGGACGGTACGCCCCGGGGACGGAGAGTAGGAGGTGGCCACGCCGTACGAAGCGGCCAGCCGGGAAAGGGGCATCAGACCGCCATGGTGTCCAGGCCCGAGGCCATACCGGTGGAGGTGGGCTCGCTGGTCAGCGGCGCGGCGTCGGCGAGGGGCGGCTCGCTGGTCAGCGGGGCGGCGTCGGCGAGCGGGGGCTCGCTGGTGAGGGGCGGCTCGCCGCAGCCGCAGGAGAAGGAGCCGTCGAGGCCCGAGTCGGGGTGGGAGACCTGTTTGTCGGAGTGGGGGACCTGTTTGGAGAGCGCGGACAGCAGAAGATTGGCGGAAGCGGCCACGTGGGAGCTCCTTTTCAGGGGGCAGGTCTCGGCAGCCCTACCCAGTGCGCGGACTCGCAGACGTATACGGTGCCACAACGTGACCCTGGTCACACTCACTTCCTCGTACGGAAGTTGTGTCCCGCAGCCCGTCCCGCCCCGGAAGAACAGGCTCCGGCCCCTCCGCTTCCGGGAAGACGTCCGGCATCGGCGCCCTCTAGTCCCCCGTTCCGGAAATTCGGGCAGGTTCCGCGAAGAATCCCCCGCCCGGTACCGCTTCCCGTTGACACCTCCGGCGCCTCAGTGGTGGGCTCACTGCCACATGTGACGCAAGGGACCGCAAGGACCCCGAGGGACGAGGACAGGGGCGAGGGCCGTGCAGGTGCGGCGCAGGAAGGGCGCGGCCGCCATCGCGGTCGCCGTGATCGCGGGCACGCTCGGCGGCGCGCACGGCGCCCTCGCGGCCCCGGGAGCGCCCGGCCGGCCCGGCGTCCCCGCCACGTCCCCCGACGGCGGCGGCAAGGACGGCCGCGAGGCCGCCGCATCCGGCCTGCCGTCCGTCTGGCCGCGCCCCCAGTCGATGACCGCGGCCGGCAGCGCCGTCACCGTCGGCGACGACGTCGTGCTCGTCACCGCCGGCGGCGGGACACCCCGGAGCGAGCCGGACGGCGCCGATTCCGACCCGTACGCCCTGGAAGCCCTCCGCGCCCTCCTGCGCGACGCGGGCGCCCGCCGGATCACCGAGGTGCGGGACGGCGGGCCGCTGCCCGCGGGCGGCACCCTGGTCGTCCGCGCCGGCGGGTCCGGCGCCGAAGAGGCGCTGCGCTCCCTCGGCGCCCGCGAGCGCGGCGACCTGCCGGCGGGCGGCTACCGTCTTGCCGTCGGCCGGGTCGGCGGACGCGACACCGTCGCCGTCGCGGGAGCCGGCGCGGACGGCCTCTTCCACGGCGTACAGACCCTGCGGCAGATCGTCGGCGGCGCGCACGGCACCCGCCTCGTCCCCGGCGTACGGATCAGGGACTGGCCCGGCACCGCCGTGCGCGGCATGACCGAGGGCTTCTACGGCACCCCGTGGACCCGCGAGCAGCGGCTCGCCCAGCTCGACTTCATGGGCCGCACCAAGCAGAACCGGTACCTCTACGCCCCCGGTGACGACCTCTACCGCCAGGCGCGCTGGCGCGAGCCCTACCCGGCGGACCAGCGGGCCGACTTCCGCGCGCTGGCCCGGCGCGCCAGCGCCAACCACGTCACGCTCGCCTGGGCCGTCTCGCCCGGCCAGGCCATGTGCCTGTCGTCCGAGCGGGACGTCAAGGACCTCACCCGCAAGATCGACGCCATGTGGGCGCTCGGGGTGCGCGCCTTCCAGCTGCAGTTCCAGAACGTCAGCTACAGCGAGTGGCACTGCGAGCGGGACGCCGAGACCTTCGGGTCGGGACCGGAGGCCGCCGCGAAGGCGCAGGCACGGGTCGCCAACGCGGTCGCCGCGCACCTGGCCGCCCGCCACCCGGGCGCGAACCCGCTCTCCCTGATGCCCACCGAGTACTTCCAGAAGGGGACGACCGAGTACCGCGCGGCCCTCTCCCGCGCGCTGGACCCCCGCGTCGAGGTGGCCTGGACCGGCGTCGGCGTGGTCCCGAGGACCATCACCGGGCGCGAACTGGCGGGCGCCCGCGAGGCGTTCGGCGCGCACCCGCTGGTCACGATGGACAACTACCCCGTCAACGACTTCGCGCAGGACCGCATCTTCCTCGGCCCCTACACCGGCCGCCAGCCCGCCGTCGCCACCGGCTCGGCCGCCCTCCTCAGCAACGCCATGGAGCAGCCCTCCGCCTCCCGCATCCCCCTCTTCACGGCCGCCGACTACGCCTGGAACCCGCGCGCCTACCGCCCCCACGAGTCCTGGCTCGCCGCCATCGACGACCTCGCGGGCGGCGACCCGAAGGCGCGGGGCGCGCTGCGGGCCCTCGCGGGCAACGACGCCTCGTCCGTCCTCGGCGCCGAGGAATCGGCGTACCTGCGGCCGCTCATGAGCGAGGTGTGGCGCGCCCGCACGACGACCGACAGGGCGCGGTACGACCGTGCCGCCAAGCGCCTGCGCGCCGCTTTCACCGTGATGCGGGAGGCGCCCGAGCGCCTCGCCGACAGCCCGCTCGACGGCGAGGTGCGCCCCTGGATCGAGCAGTTGGCGCGTTACGGCGAGGCGGGCGAGACGGCGGTCGACCTCCTGACCGCCCAGTCCGCCGGCGACGGCGCGGCGGCCTGGCACGGCTCGCGCGCCCTCGCGAAGCTCCGGAAGGAGCTCGGGCGCAGCGGCGTCACCGTCGGCGAAGGCGTCCTGGACCCGTTCCTCGCACGCGCGCAGAAGGCGTACGCGGCGTGGGCGGGGACCGAAGGGAAGCGGGCCTCGGACGGCGCGCCGGCCCAATTCGGCCGGAACCGCACGCTCGCCGCCGTGACGGCGCTGACCGACCCCGGCACGCGGGGCACCGTCGAGGCGCACGTCCCTGGCAAGGGCTGGCAGCGGATCGGCGCCCTGTCGGAGAAGGGCTTCACCGAGCTCGGCCTCACGAAGGGCGGGGGCGGCGGAACCGGCGCGGGCGAGGGCGGCGGAACCGGCGCGGGCGTGCGCGCCGACGCGGTCCGGGCCGTGGTCGCCGACGGCACCGTCCGCCACCTCGTCCCCTGGTTCGCCGACACCCCCGCCGCCCGCCTGTCGCTGTCCCGTGCCGAGGCCGACGCGGAGATCGGCGGCGGCCCGCTGCGGATCTCCGCGAAGCTGCTCCCGCTGCGCCCCGGCGACGTCAGCGGACGGCTCCGGGCGAAGGCGCCGAACGGCATCGAGGTGCGGGCCCCGGAAAGATCCACCCTGCCGCGCGGTACGGAGGTCGCCGTGCCGGTCGCCATCACGGTCCCGGCGGGCACGCGCGCGGGGACGTACGAGATTCCGCTCACCTTCGGCGACGAGACCCGTACGGTCACGGTCCGCGCCTTCCCCCGCACCGCGGGGCCCGACCTGGCGCGCGGCGCGAAGGCGTCGTCGTCGGGCGACGAGACGAAGGACTTCCCCGCGTCGGGTGCCGTCGACGGCGATCCGGGGACCCGCTGGTCGTCGCCGGCCGAGGACGGCGCGTGGTGGCAGGTGGAGCTCGCGGAGCCGGTCAGGCTCGGCCAGGTGGTGCTGCGCTGGCAGGACGCGTACGCGGCGGGTTACCGCGTGCAGACGTCCGCCGACGGCCGGACCTGGCGCACGGCGGCCACCGTGCGGGACGGCAGGGGCGGCCGCGAGGCGGTCCGCATGGACGCGCGTGACACCCGTTACATCCGCGTGCAGGGCGACGAGCGGGCCACGCGTTTCGGCTACTCGCTGTGGTCCGTGGAGGCGTACGCGGTCGCCGAGGACTGACGACGACCGCGTACGCCTCCGGAAACACAACGAAGGCCCGGATCGCTAGGCGGAAATGCCGTCGATCCGAGCCATCGCGTCGTCCGCGCCGAACGGCTGCAAGTACGGCAGCCAGCGCGGATCCCTATGCCCGGTCCCGATGATGCGCCATGCGAGACCCGACGGCGGCGCGGGTTTGTGCCGCAGCCGCCAGCCGAGTTCCATGAGGTGCCGGTCGGCCTTGACGTGGTTGCAGCGGCGGCAGGAAGCCACCACGTTGTCCCAGGCGTGCTGGCCGCCTCGGCTCTTGGGAATGACGTGGTCGACGCTGGTTGCGACGCCACCGCAGTACATGCACCGGCCGCCGTCGCGGGCGAAGAGCGCCCGCCTGGTCAGTGGAACGGGCCCCCTGTAAGGGACCCGGACGAACCGCTTGAGGCGGACCACGCTGGGTGCGGGGACGGTGCGCGTTGCGCTGTGCATGAAGGCGCCGGATTCCTCGAGGCAGAGAGCCTTGTTCTCCAGTACGAGGACGAGCGCGCGGCGGAGCGGTACGACGCCGAGGGGCTCGTACGACGCGTTGAGGACCAGGACATGCGGCACGGATGCCTCCTTGTACGCCGGCGGCGCGTGGCTCGCGCCGGGACGATCTGCAAGCCAGTCTCCCCTCATGCCTGGTCGTAGCGCCAGCATGTGCTCGTAACGGCCTTGAAGTGTTTTCGACCACAGCGGACGTGACCGCCGTCTCTGCCTTCTCCCCCCTGGTTCTTCCCGAGTGAGCACCGTCTCTCCCTCGAACATGACAACGATCCACACACGATGCCCCGTTAGTGTGGTGAGTCTGCCCGGCTCCCCCCACTCCGCCGGTTCCGCTTCGATGGCGGTTCTCCGTTCGCCGGGCAGGCCGCGATACCTGGAGGTACCTGCCGTGTTCTTGTCCGTCCTGTCGGCAGCCGGAACGGACCCGGACGACACGCCACAGACCAAGCCGCCCACGCTTGAGGACGCCCAGGAGAGCGCCACGAATGCGGCCAGCTGGGTCGAGCAGAACTGGTCCACGTGGCTCGGTATCGGTCTGCGCATCGTGCTCATCGTCACGATCGCCGTCGTCCTGCGCGTCCTGGTGCGCCGCGCCATCACCAAGCTGATAGACCGCATGAACCGCACGGCGCAGGCCGTGGACGGCACGGCGCTCGGCGGGCTCCTGGTGAACGTGGAGCGCCGCCGCCAGCGCTCGCAGGCGATCGGCTCGGTCCTGCGCTCGGTCGCCTCGTTCCTGATCCTCGGCACGGCCGGGCTGATGGTCCTCAGCGCGTTCAAGATCAATCTGGCCCCGCTGCTGGCCTCCGCGGGTGTGGCGGGCGTCGCGATCGGTTTCGGCGCGCGCAACCTCGTGACGGACTTCCTCTCCGGCGTCTTCATGATCCTTGAGGACCAGTACGGCGTGGGCGACTCGATCGACGCGGGTGTCGCCTCCGGCGAGGTCGTGGAGGTCGGCCTGCGCGTCACGAAGCTGCGCGGCGACAACGGCGAGATCTGGTACGTCCGCAACGGCGAGGTCAAGCGCATCGGCAACCTCTCCCAGGGCTGGTCCACGGCGGGCGTCGACGTGACGGTCCGCCCGGACGAGGACCTGGACAAGGTGAAGGCGACGCTGGCGGAGGTCGGCGAGACCATGGCCAAGGACGAGCCGTGGAACGAGAAGCTGTGGGGTCCCGTGGAGATCCTCGGCCTGGACAGCGTCCTCCTCGACTCGATGGTGATCCGTGTCTCGGCGAAGACGATGCCGGGGCAGGCACTGGGGGTGGAGCGGGAGCTGCGCTGGCGCATCAAGCGGGCGTTCGACGAGGCGGGCATCCGCATCGTGGGCGGCCTGCCCCTGACGCCCCCGGAGGACCCCTCCGACCCCTCCGCCTCCATGGCACCCCCCTCCGCCTACGCCTCCGCCACGTCCCCCCAGTCCCTGGCGGCCTCCCCGATACCCCCGCCTCCGCCGAATCTGTCGAAGTAGGACGAGCGCGACTTTGGTGGGCCTGTGCCTTTTCCGGTCACCGGGGCCGCCCGGTTTTTTGCGGAGTGTGGCGGCTCCGGGCCGCCAGTAAAGGGCGCTCCTGCGTCGCGTCGGCTCCGCCGATTCCGCTCCGCTCCACCCTTGACTGCCGTCCCTCCACCGCACGTTGACTATGACCCGGACGGCCAGGGGTGGGGCCGACGGGATCGCTGGGATGGGTCATCGGCTTTCGCTGCCGGGTGCGGACCGGTCCAACGTGCGTCGCTGTCACGGTCGAGGCTCGGTCAGGACCGGCCACGCCGCTCGGGTCATCGGCTCTCGCTGCCGGGTGCGGACCGGCCCAACGTGTGTCGCTGTCATGGTCGCTGCTCGGCCTCCCGCGCGGCCTCGCTGGCCGGGTCATCAGCTCTCGCTGCCGGGTGCGGGCCGGCCCATCGTGTGTCGCTGTCACGGTCGAGGCTCGGTCAGGCCCGGCCACGCCGCTCGGGCCATCGGCTCTCGCTGCCGGGTGCGGACCGGCCCATCGTGTGTCGCTGTCACGGTCGAGGCTCGGTCAGGCCCGGCCACGCCGCTCGGGCCATCGGCTCTCGCTGCCGGGTGCGGACCGGCTCATCGTGGGCCGACGTCACGGTCACAGCTCGGCCACCCACGCGGCCCGGCTGGCCGGGCCATCCCCCTTCATCGCCGGGCGCGGACCGGACCATCGTGGACAGCCGCCACCGTCGAAGTGCCGGGCAGACCGAGGGCACCCGCCACCGGGCACCTACTTCCAACAAGTTGCGAATGGACAGACCGCGCGCCCCCTCTTCACAACCAATGCGCCGCCCGGCCGAGAGGGTGAGGCCGCCACCCGGGCACCTACTTTCGCGAAGTGGTGAATGAGGTAGCCGCGCGCCCCCTCTTCGCAGCCAATGCGCCGCCTGGCCGGGGGCAGAGACCACCCCACCCGGGCACCTACTTTCGCGAAGTTGCGAATGCGTTCGCCGCACGCCCCCCATCCGCACTGAATGCGCCCCCGGCATCCGGGCTCGTGGAGGCAGGAACCCGCAGGAGATGGCCGGGGGTGAGGGCGTGCGGGGTGTGGCAGGGGGGCGCGCGGCCTGTCCGTTCACAACTTTCTGAAAGTAGGTGCCCGGCCCCGGTGGCCCGCAGGTCCTGCGGCACTTCGACCGTGCCGGGCACGCCACGTTGAGCCGGTCCGCACCCGGCAGCGCAAGCCGATGACCCGAGCAGCGAAGCCGGGTCTGACCGAGCAGCGACCGTGACAGCGACACACGTTGGACCGGTCCGCACCCGGCAGCGAAAGCCGATGACCCAGCTTTGCGATCCCGTCGGCCCCACCCCTGGCCGTCCGGGTCACAGTCAACGTGCGGTGCAGGGACGACAGTCAAGGGTGGAGCGCAGCGGAATCGGCGCAGCCGACGCGACCGCAGGGAGCGCCCTTTACTGCCGGCCCGGAGCCGCCACACTCCGCAAAAAACCGGGCGGCCCCGGTACCCATCGAAGGCACCGGCCCACCGAAGTCACCGAAGCCCCCAGGTAACGACTTGGTTGCCACGGCGGCGCCCACTATTGACGCCCCATTCACGCCACCCGTACGGTCCTCACCAATTGGAAAGTTTCCTAACAGTTAGCGGCCGACAGGCAGGCAGGTGGGCGTCATGGCAGCAGGCAGCACCCCGGGCTCACCGGGTACGCCGGGTACGCCGGGTACCCCTGGCACGCCAAGCGTCCTGCGCGCCATGAACGACCGCGCCGTGCTCGACCTCCTCGTCGCGCACGGCCCCCTCACCCGCACCCGCATCGGCGAGCTGACCGGGCTCTCGAAGCCCACCACCTCCCAGCTCCTGGGGCGGCTCGAAGCCGCCGGCCTCGTGCACACCACCGGCAGCCTCAGCGGACGCCCGGGACCCAACGCCCTGCTGTACGAGATCGACCCGCGCGCCGGCCACGTCGCCGCGCTGTCCGCCGACCCGAACGGCATCACCGCGCTCGTCGCCGACATCACCGGCGCCGTGCTCGGCCAGGCGCGCGTCGAGGCCGACGCCGTCGCCGAGGACGTGCGCCACCGCACCGCCCAGCTGGTCGCGGAGGCCGTCGACGGTGCCCTGCGCCAGGCGGGGCTCGGCCACGAGGACCTGCGGGCCGCCGTCATCGGCACCCCGGGCGCCATCGACCCGCGGACCGGCCAGCTGCGCTACGCCCCGCACCTGCCGGGCTGGCACTCGCGGACGCTGCGCGACGATCTCGCCGCCGTCCTCGGCACACCCGTCGACATCGAGAACGACGTGAACCTGGCCGCCGTCGCCGAGCAGTACGAGGGCGCCGCCCAGGACTACGACAACTATGTGCTGACCTGGCTCGACGAGGGCGTCGGCGCCGCCATCGTGCTCGGCGGCACCCTGCTGCGCGGCGCGACCGGCGGCGCGGGCGAGATCGGCTACATGCCGCTGCCGGGCGCCCCGCTGGTACGGAGAGGCGCCAACGACGACAGCGGTGACGGGGGGTTCGAGAGTCTCGTCTCCGCGTATGTCGTGCGGGAACTCGCCGGCGGCGGCGCGACCCTGGCCGACGTCATGGCCGACGACGCCGCACTCGCCGAGGTCGCACGGCGCATCGCCACCGGCATCGCCGCCGTCGTCGCCGTCGTGGACCCCGAACTCGTCGTGCTCTCCGGCTCCGTCTCCCAGGCCGGCGGCGACAAGCTGCGCGCCAGGGTCGAGGAGGAGCTGACCGGGCTCGCGCTGCCCCGCCCGCAGATCCGCATCAGCGAACTCGACGGCGACCCGATCCTCACCGGCGCCCTGCGCTCGGCCCTCACCCAGGCCCGCGACCAGGTGTTCGACACAGCCTGAAGCCGGCCCCTGCACTTACCCGACTCCCCCGACTCCCCTCCCGCAAAGGAAGCCCGCCATGCCGCGATGGCGCATGCCCACCTGCGCGTCCGCGGCGCTCGCCGCAGCCGGTCTGTTGCTCTCCGGCTGCGCCAACCCGAGCGTCGGCAGCGCGAACGACGACCCGACCGAGCCGGTCACCCTGAAGTTCTGGCACGGCTGGGCGACGCCCGGCGAGGTCAAGGCCATCAACGACAGCATCGACCGGTTCGAGAAGCTGCACCCGAACATCGACGTGAAGGCCACCGGGAACGTCTCCGACGAGACCGTCAACCAGGCCCTGCGCGCGGGCGGCGACAAAGCCCCGGATGTCGTGTCCTCGTTCACCACCAACAACGTGGGGCAGTACTGCGACTCCGGCATGTGGGTGAACCTCGACCCGTTCATGAAGAAGACCGGCCTCGACAAGCGCAAGACGTTCCCCAAGACGCTGCTCGACTACACCAGTTACCGCGGCAACCAGTGCGCCCTGCCGCTGCTCGCGGACGCCTTCGGGATGTACTACAACAAGGACGCCTACGCCGAAGCCGGCATCGAGCGGCCGCCCCGCACCATGTCCGAGTTCAAGAAGGCCGCCGAGAAGCTGACCGTGCGCGGCGGCAGCGGGGGCGACAAGGGCTCGTACAAGCGCGTCGGGTTCATGCCCAGCTTCCGTTCCTACCAGAACAGCCCCGACCGGCTCTTCGCGCAGTGGGGGCCGAAGTACTTCGACGCCGAGGGCAGGTCACGGCTTGCCGACGAGCCCGCGACGTACGACTTCTTCAAGACCGCGCACCAACTCGCGGACGGGCAGGGTGGGTTCAAGGAACTGGAGAAGTTCCGGCTCACGTTCGGTGACGAGATGTCCAGCCAGAACGCCTTCCTCACCGGGAAGGTCGCCATGCTTCTGGACGGCGAGTGGCGCGGCCTGATGCTGAACGAGGCGAAGGCGAAGTTCAACTGGGGCGTGGCGCCGCTGCCCGTCCCCGACGACCAGGCCGACACGTACGGGCGGGGCTTCATCACCGGCACCGTCGCCGGCATCGCGCACAGCAGCAAGCACCAGAACGCCGCCTGGGAGCTGGTGCGGTTCCTGACCGCCGACACGAAGCAGGTCGTGAGCTTCGCGAACGCCATCCACAACGTGCCCTCCACGTTCGCGGCGCTCAAGTCGCCCGACCTGGACGCCGATCCGACCTTCCGGGCCTTCTTCGACATCCTGGAGAACAAGCACAGCAAGGCCCTGCCGCCCTCCGTCAACGGCGGCGCGTATGTCGTCTCGCTGATGGACTTCGCGTACTCCGTCGAAGCCGGGCGCGTCGGTGACCTGCGCAAGGGCCTGGAGAAGCTCGACGAGCAGATCGACGCCGACATCCTCCAGTCGAAGAGCTGAAGAGCTGAGGACCCCGCCATGGCAATGACACTCTCCAACCCCGCGCGCCGCAGACTGCGCACGCTCGGTTTCCTCTCCCCCTGGCTGGTCGGCTTCAGCGTCTTCTTCGCGTATCCGCTGATCGCCACCGTCTACTTCTCGTTCATGCACTACAACCAGATCAAGGAGCCCACCTTCGTGGGCCTCCGGAACTGGAAGTACGTGTTCGATCAAATGCCGCTGTTCGGGCCGGCCCTGTGGAACACCCTCTGGCTCGTCGTGATCATGGTGGCGCTGCGGGTGGTCTTCGGGCTCTCGCTCGGGCTGCTCATCACGAAGATCAAGACGGGCGCCGGGTTCTTCCGTACCGCCTTCTACATTCCCTACCTCGCCCCGCCGGTGGCCGCCACCGTGGCCTTCGTCTTCCTGCTGAACCCTGGCACGGGACCGGTGAACGAGGTCCTCGGCGCGGTCGGGATCTCGGGGCCCAACTGGTTCAACGACCCGGACACCGCCAAGCCCTCCCTGGTGCTGCTCTCTCTGTGGGGCATCGGCGACCTGATGGTGATCTTCATGGCCGCGCTGCTCGACGTACCGAAGGAGCAGTACGAGGCGGCCGAACTGGACGGCGCGGGGGCGTTCGCCAAATTCCGCTATGTCACCTGGCCCGCCATCACGCCCATCGTGATGTTCGCCGTGGTCACGGGCGTCGTGCAGACCATGCAGTACTACACGCAGGCCCTGGTCGCGGGGAAGGTCGCATCCGGCGTCAACATCGGCCCCGGGTCCGTCATCCAGCCCGGCTATCCGGACCACTCGACCCTCACGGTCCCCCAGCTCGTCTACCAGATGGGCTTCCAGAACTTCAACACCGGTGCGGCGTGCGTGCTCTCGCTCGTGCTCTTCGCCATCGCCATGGCCGTGACGATGCTCCTGATGCGCAAGCGCTCCGGGCTGCTCGCGGCTGAGGACTGAGGACTGAGGACTTCGATGACATCCACGACTCTCGGCGCGCCCGCGTCGGCGACGGCGTCCGCCGAACGGACCGCCCCGCACCGGGGGCCCGCCGCGGCCCGCGCCCGCCGCAAGCGGATCCTGCACTGGATCGCCGTGCACAGCGTCGCCATAGCCGTCGCACTGCTGTTCGTCCTGCCGTTCGTCTTCGTCTTCCTGACGTCGGTGATGAGCGACTCGCAGGCGATGAGCGGCGAGCTGTGGCCCGACTCCTGGCACTGGTCGAACTACAAGGCCGTGTTCGAGACGCCGGGCTTCCTCGACTGGTGGCGCAACTCGCTCATGTACGCGGGTCTCGGCACCCTCTTCACGGTCTGCTCGGCGATCCCGGTGGCGTACGCGCTCGCCAAGTTCCGCTTCCGCGGCCGGCGCACGGCGATGCTGCTCGTCATCTCGACGATGATGCTGCCGCCGCAGGTCATCGTGATCCCGATGTATCTGGTGTGGGCTCAGCAGTTTCATTTGTCGGGCACCTTGTGGCCGCTGATCATCCCGATGGCGTTCGGCGACGCGTATTCGATCTTCCTCCTTCGGCAGTTCCTCCTCACCATCCCCAAGGAGTACATCGAGTCGGCGAAGGTCGACGGGTGCGGTGAGTTCCGCACCCTGGTGAAGATCGTCGTGCCGATGGCCAAGCCCGGCATCGCCGCCATCGCCCTCTTCCAGTTCTTCTACTGCTGGAACGACTACTTCGGGCCGCAGATCTACGCCGCCCAGAACCCCGGCGCGTGGACGCTCAGCTATGGCCTGGAGTCGTTCAAGAGCGCCCACAGCGTCAACTGGAACATGACCATGGCGGCGACCCTGCTCGTCATGGCCCCCGTCATCGTCGTCTTCTTCTTCGCACAAAAGGCCTTCGTCGAAGGCGTCACCCTCACCGGAGTAAAGGGCTGAGAACCGATATGAAGCTCGCAGTGGTCGGCGGAGGGTCGACCTACACACCCGAACTCATCGACGGATTCGCACGGTTGAGGGACACCCTGCCGATCGAGGAGCTCGTCCTCGTGGACCCGGCGGCCGACCGCCTGGAGCTGGTGGGCGGCCTCGCGCGGCGCATCTTCGCCAAGCAGGGGCACCCGGGCCGCATCGTCACCACGTCCGACGTGGACGCGGGCGTCGCGGACGCCGACGCGGTGCTGCTGCAGCTGCGCGTCGGCGGGCAGGCGGCACGCCAGCAGGACGAGACCTGGCCGCTGGAGTGCGGCTGCGTCGGCCAGGAGACCACGGGAGCGGGTGGCCTGGCGAAGGCCCTGCGCACGGTGCCCGTCGTCCTCGACATCGCAGAACGCGTGCGCAGGACCAACCCGGACGCCTGGATCATCGACTTCACCAACCCCGTCGGCATCGTGACGCGCGCGCTGCTCCAGGCCGGGCACAAGGCCGTCGGGCTGTGCAACGTCGCGATCGGCTTCCAGCGCAAGTTCGCGAAGCTGCTCGACGTCACGCCCGCCGAGGTGCACCTCGATCACGTGGGGCTCAACCACCTGACGTGGGAGACGGGTGTACGTCTCGGGGGCCCGGGCGGCGAGGACGTCCTGCCCAAGCTGCTCGCCGAGCACGGGGACGCGGTCGCCGAGGACCTGCGGATGCCGCGTGCGATCGTCGACCGGCTCGGCGTCGTCCCCTCGTACTACTTGCGCTACTACTACCAGCACGACGCCGTGGTCGACGAGCTGCGGACCAAGCCGTCGCGCGCCGCCGAAGTAGCGGCCATGGAGCGGCAGTTGCTGGACATGTACGGCGACCCGGCGCTCGACGAGAAGCCGGAGCTGCTCGCCAAGCGCGGCGGTGCCTTCTACTCGGAGGCCGCCGTGGACCTGGCGGCCTCGCTGCTCGGCAACGGCGGCAGCCCCTACCAGGTGGTCAACACCGTCAACAACGGCACGCTGCCGTTCCTGCCGGACGACGCGGTCATCGAGGTGCAGGCCGCGGTGGACGGCACGGGCGCCAAGCCGCTCGCCGTGCCGGAGCTCGACCCGCTGTACGCGGGGCTCGTCGCGAACGTCACCGCGTACGAGGACCTGGCCCTGCGGGCCGCGCTGCACGGCGGGCGCGAGCGCGTCTTCAAGGCGCTGCTCGCGCACCCCCTCGTCGGCCAGTACGCGTACGCCGAGCAGCTCACCGACAGCCTGATCGCGCACAACCGGGAGCACCTGGCGTGGGCGTAGGCACGAGCGTGCTCGCGATCGACGCGGGCAACAGCAAGACCGACGTCGCGGTGGTCGCGGCCGACGGACGTGTCGTCGGCGCGGCCCGCGGCGGCGGGTTCCAGCCGCCGCGGGTCGGCGTCGAGACCGCCGTGGACGTCCTCGCGGACGCGGTGACGCGGGCGTTCGCGGAGGCGCGTGTCGACGCCGTGGGACATGTGTCCGCGTGCCTCGCCAATGCCGATCTGCTCGTCGAGGAGCGGGAGTTGGCGGAGGCGCTGCGGCGGCGCGCGTGGGGTGCGTCGGTCGACGTGCGCAACGACACCTTCGCCGTGCTGCGCGCCGGGCTCCTGGAGGACGCCGAGCCGCGCGGTGTCGCCGTGGTGTGCGGCGCGGGCATCAACTGCGTCGGCATGCTGCCGGACGGACGCACCGCCCGCTTCCCCGCCATCGGCCGCATCTCCGGCGACTGGGGCGGGGGCGGCGGCCTCGCCGAGGAGGCGCTGTGGCACGCCGCGCGCGCCGAGGACGGCCGCGGCCCTGCGACGGCGCTGCGCGAGACGCTGCCCGCGCACTTCGGCCTGGCGTCCATGTACGCGCTGATCGAGGCGCTGCACCTGGGCCGCGTCGCCCCGGTGCGCAGGCACGAGCTGACGCCGGTCCTGTTCGCCACCGCGGCGGCGGGCGACGCCGTGGCGCGGTCGCTGGTGGACCGGATGGCCGACGAGGTCGTGGCCATGGCGACCGTGGCGCTTGAGCGGCTCGGGCTGCTCGACGAGGAGGCGCCGGTGCTGCTCGGCGGCAGCGTCCTCGCCGCGCGCCATCCGCAACTGGACGACCGGGTGCGGGCGTTGCTGGCCGAGCGGGCGCCCAAGGCGGTGCCCCGGGTGGTCGTCGCGCGCCCGGTGCTCGGCGCGGCGCTGCTGGGTCTCGACCAGGTGGGGGCGCCGGCCGAGGTGTACGCGCGCGTGCGGGGCCATTATGAGGACGGCGCGCGCGTTGCCTGATGTGCTTCCCGCCTGCGCCGTGCGCGCGGGCGGGAACCGAACGACCCCCAATCTCGTGTTCAGAAGCAGGGATACGCACAAGATCGAGTGAAGGCCTGTGCGGATGTCGGTCCCTGCGGCAATACTTGCGGCCGTGCACTTCTTCCCGCTCCGCACGCGCCGGGCGGAGACAACCGTCCGATGACCGAGGGGGAGGTCGAGGTCAAGGTGACACATCCGCCGAACGGCGGCGCGGTGCCGCCGGGCCCGCCCGGGCAGGCACCGACCGCGCCCGCGCAGACACCGGGCCGGCCCGCGCCGACGATGCCGACCGTGCCGCCGCAGACGCCGGGCGCCCCGCCCGCACCGCCCGCGGCCACCACCGCCGCGCGCCGCCGCACCGCGTGGTCCGAAGGCGTCGACCGGCTGCGCGCCGCCGCGACGACGGAGCCGGGCAGGCTGCGCATCATCGGTGCCGTGCTGGCCCTGCTCGTCGTCGCGTTCGGGGCGGTCACCACCTGGCAGATGACGGAGCGCTCGGCCGCCGCGGACGACGTGCTGCACCGCAGCCAGCCGCTGAGCGCCGACGCCGCCGCGATCTACCGCTCGCTGGCGGACGCCAACACCGCGGCGTCCAGCGGCTTCCTCGCGGGCGGCCAGGAGCCCGCCGCCGTCCGCGCGCGGTACGAGCGCGACATCAAGCGGGCCTCGGAGAAGCTGGCGACCGCCGCGTCGAACGCGGGCTCGGACTCGTCGTCCGCGGCCTCCGTCGGCAAGCTGAACAAGCTCCTCCCCGAGTACACCGGCCTGATCGAGCGCGCCCGCGCAAACAACCGCCAGGGCCTCCCGCTCGGCGGCGCCTATCTGCGGTACGCGAACGACAAGATGCAGACGCAGATGCTCCCGGCCGCCGAGAAGCTCTACAAGTCGGAGAACGCACGGCTGAGCTCCGACTACGGAAACGCCAAGCCGTACCCCTGGTTCGCCATCGCCCTCGGCGTCCTCGCGCTCTCCGCGCTCGGCTGGGCCCAGCGCCGCAACTACCGGCGTACGAACCGGGTGTTCAACCACGGCCTGCTCGCCGCGACGGCGGCCGCCACCGTCGTGCTGCTCTGGCTCGTCGTCGGCCACACCTTCGCGCGCTCCGGGCTCAACGAGTCGTACGACGACGGGGTCCGGTCCCTGAACGTCCTCAACGACGCCCGCATCAGCTCCCTGAAGGCCCGGGGCAACGAGAACCTCACCCTGGTCAGCCGCGGCGCCGAGACCACCGAGGTGCGCGGCGAGTCGGAGGACAAGTTCGACGTCGCGTACCGCGCGCAGATGAAGCAGCTGGGCGGCGCCGACAGCGGACTGCTCGGCAGGGCGGCCGAGCTCGCCGACGACGACGCCGGGGAGAACCCGGTCGCCGAGGCCGCGAAGAACGTGGGCGTCTGGAAGGACCGCCACAAGGTGGCCCGCTCCAGCGACGACTCCGGCGACTATCAGGGAGCCCTCGACAAGGTCATCGGCGCCAGGGCCGACGAGCCGACCGGCGAGTGCTTCGACAACGTGGACGCGGCCCTCGACCGGGCCCTGGCGCACGAGCAGCGCGAGTTCCAGCGGGCGGCGGAGGACGGCAGGGGCGCCATGAGCGGCCTCGCGGTCGGTGCCGCCGTCCTCGCGGTCCTCGCCGCGGCGGGCGCCGTGCTCGGCATCGGCCGCAGGCTTTCGGAGTACCGGTGATGGAGCCAGAGGTGATGGGGCCAGAGGTGGAAGGGGGCGCGCAGACGATGCGGACACGACCCGGCACGGCGGGGCTGCGCGGCACGGCCAGGCTGCGCGGCTGGGGCGGCGTGGGCGCGATGGGCCTCGCCTGCGCCCTGGCGGGCTCGCTCGTCCTGGCCCTCCCGGACCGCGGCGCCGGCGGGGGCGCGGCGGACCGCGAAGGTCCCGGCACCACCGTGGCCGCGCCCGCGCGGGCGGATGCCGACGACTGCAACGACCGCAGCCTGCGCCCCTCGCCCAAGGACGGCCCGACGATCGACAGGATCAAGAACCGCGAGATCAAGAAGCTCATCGTCGGCGTCGACCAGAACAGCTACCGCTGGGGCTACCGCGACCCGAACAAGGCGGGCGGCGAGCTCGAAGGCTTCGACATCGACCTCGCGCGGGAGATCGCCGAGGAGATCTTCGGCGACCGCGACGCGATCGTCTTCCGCGCCATACCCACCAACCAGCGCATAGAGGCGATCCAGAGCGGTCAGGTCGACATGGTCGTCCGCACGATGACCGTCAACTGCGAGCGCCTGGAGGACGTCGACTTCTCCACCGGGTACTTCGAGACGGGCCAGCAGGTCCTCGCCCCGAAGAAGCGGAAGGACATCACCGGCTACAACTCCTCGCTCGCCGGCAAGAAGATCTGCACCGCCTCCGGCTCCATCGCCGAGGACGAGCTCAAGAAGAAGGCCTACGGCGCCGACATCTCCACCACGGTGCCCAACCAGCTCGACTGCCTCGTGCGGCTCCAGCTCGGGGAGGTGGACGCCGTGGTGACCGACAGCGCACTCGCCGCGGGCCAGGCCGCGCAGGACCCGACGGTCGAACTCAAGGGCGAGGAGCCGTTCACCACCGAGCACTACGGCGTGGCGATGAAGAAGGGCTCGGACGATCTGGTCCGCCGGGTCAACAAGGTCCTCGACGACTACCGCAAGGACACGAAGGACGGCTGGGAGAAGTCCTACGACAAGTGGCTCAAGGGCGGCCTCGGCGAGTCGCCGGGCCCGCCGGACCCCGCGTACCGGGACTGACCCGGAGCCGACAACCGACCTGGTACGACTGAAGAGTTACAGCACCGCACAGCGGAGAGGTGATCGATGAGCGTCACGGGACCCCCGGGTCCGGTGATGGACCGGGAAGAGGTGGACCGTGCGCTGGCGCGGCTCGACGCCGAGCACGAGGCGATCGAGACCTCGCTCCTCGCCCTCCAGGACCACGCCGGCCGCCGCCTCCTCGAAGGCGCCCGGCTCACCGGCGTCACCGAGGAGCGCTGGGCGGCCACCGAGAGCCGGATCACGCTGCTCTGGGCCTACTTCGACGCCTACGCGGGCGCCCTGCGCGCGGCACACGAGGTGCGTGAGCGCAGGCGCTGGCCCAGCAGGGACGACCTCGCCGAGCTGACCGAACTGCTGCGCGGCGAGTCCGTGACCGTCGCGGGCGGCACCTCGTCGGGCGCGTCCTCGTCGATCACCGGCCCCGCCAGGCTCACCGAGCGCTTCACGCTCGAAGAGCTCGTGACCCGGATGAACGACCTGTACGCGCACTCCCTCGACATGGTCGTCGCCGCCGACGCCGTGTGGTCCGCGCTGCCCGCCCGCATCGACCTGCTCGCCGCCGAACTGGCCCGCACCCGCCAGCTCGCGCACTCCGTCGGCGTACGGCCGGGGGAGCACCCCTCCGGCGACGACCTGGAGCGGATCACGCGCGCCCTGACCGCGCTGCGCGAACAGGTGGTCTCCGACCCGCTCGCCTTCTGGCGGCCCGCGCAGGGCAGTTCGGCGCCCGGCGGCGGCCGCCCCGCCACCGACCGGTACGACCGCGAGGCACGCGCCCTGGAGGAGGTGCGCCGCGAGATCGACGCGGTGCTCACCGTCCGCCAGGACGCGGAGGCCCGCCTCGGCAAGCTGCGCGACGTGCTCTCCCGCGCGGATCGCACCCTCGCCGAGGCACGCTCCGCGCGCGGAGAGGTCCTCGCGAAGATCGCCGCCTCCGAGGTGCCCGCCGTCAGCGGCCCGCCGACCGCCCTGCAGGAACAGCTGGCGACCGCCGCCGAGTACCGCAGACACGGCCAGTGGCACCGCCTCTCCCCGCTCCTGGAGTCCCTGGAGCAGAAGGCCGAGGACGAACTGCTGCGCGCCCGCGAGTCGTTGGGGGCCGTCACGGCGCCGCTCGCGGTCCGCGCCGAGCTGCGCGGCCGGCTCGACGCGTACAAGGCGAAGGTCGCCCGGCACGGCCACGCCGAGGACCCCCTGCTCATCGAGCGGTACGACGCGGCGCGCCGGATGCTGTGGAGCGCGCCCTGCGACCTCCGCGTGGCGGAGCAGGCGGTCCTGCGCTATCAGCAGGCCGCCGCCGAAGTGCTCGTGCCGAGGGTCCCGCAGCAGGGCGGGCCCGCCGACCGTACGGGGGAATCGTGAGCGAGCGTCAGTGTCAGCGCCCCACATGCACCGGCAGCTACGACGACTTCGGCGGCGGTGAGCTGTACTGCGACACCTGCGGGCTCGCCCCGGTCGTCGCGCCGAACGGCATGGTGGGGTCGCCGCCGACCGGTATCACGGCGGGCGGCAAGAGCTCGCGGAGCTCCGGCAGCTCCAGCGCACGCTCCTCGTCCCGCTCGTCTTCGAGGTCGTCCTCGCGCTCGTCCCGCTCGCAGTCGTCCCGCAGGTCGGTCTCGGGCCGGCTCTCACGGTCCCTTTCGGGTGGTTCCACGTCCCGTTCGGTGTCGGTGCGCAGCTCCGGTTCGGCGGCCTCGTCCTCGGCGCGCGGGCGGCTCGGCGTCGGCCTGGTCACCGTGCCGGACGTGCCGCGCCCCGACCCGCGCGGGGCGGTGCAGAAGAACCCCGAGGTGCCCGAGCGGAAGCGATTCTGCTCCCGCTCCGACTGCGGGGCACCGGTGGGCCGTGCGCGCGGCGACCGGCCGGGGCGCACGGAGGGGTTCTGCACCAAGTGCGGCCACCCCTACTCCTTCGTACCGAAGCTGAACACCGGCGACATCGTCCACGGCCAGTACGAGGTCGTCGGCTGCCTGGCGCACGGCGGCCTCGGCTGGGTCTATCTCGCCATCGACCGCGCGGTGTCCGACCGCTGGGTGGTCCTCAAGGGCCTCCTCGACACGGGCGACCAGGACGCGATGGCCGCGGCGATCTCCGAGCGCCGCTTCCTCGCCGAGATCGAGCACTCCAACATCGTCCGCATCTACAACTTCGTCGAACACCTCGACCAGCGCACCGGCTCCATGGACGGCTACATCGTCATGGAGTACGTCGGCGGCAAGTCCCTCAAGGAGATCGCCAACGGCCGCCGCACCCCGGACGGCCGGCGCGACCCGCTGCCGGTCGAGCAGGCGTGCGCGTACGGCATCGAGGCCCTCGAAGCCCTCGGCCACCTGCACAGCCGCAATCTCCTGTACTGCGACTTCAAGGTCGACAACGCCATCCAGACCGAGGGCCAGCTCAAGGTCATCGACATGGGCGCGGTCCGCAGGATGGACGACGACGAGTCCGCGATCTACGGCACCGTCGGCTACCAGGCCCCCGAAGTCGCCGAAGTGGGCCCCTCGGTGGCCTCCGACCTCTACACGGTGGCGCGTACGCTCGCGGTCCTGACCTTCGACTTCCAGGGCTATACGAACGTGTTCGTGGACTCCCTGCCCGACCCCGACAACATCGAGGTCTTCCGGAAGTACGAGTCCTTCTACCGCCTCCTGGTCCGCGCCACCGACCCGGACCCGGCCCGTCGCTTCGCCTCCGCGCAGGAGATGGCCGAGCAGCTGACGGGCGTCCTGCGGGAGGTCGTGGCGCTGCAGACGGGGCTGCCGCGGCCCGCGCTCTCGACGCTGTTCGGGCCCGAGGTGAAGGTCCCGGACACGGAGCTGTTCGCGGAGCTGAGCGGGGAGGTGTCGCGGCTGGGGGCCCGCGCCGAGGCCACCGGCCCGGACAACGGCAGGGCCCTGCCGGAGGGCGCCGGCGCCACCGGGATCGTGCGGGCCATCGACGCCACCGCGACGGCCCTCGCGCTGCCCGTCCCCCTCGTGGACCCGAACGACCCGAACGCCGGCTTCCTCGCCGGTCTCATCGCGTCCGCGCCCGCCGAGCTGATCACCGCGCTTGGCGCGGCGCCCGCCGACTCCCTCGAACTGCGGCTGCGCGGTCTGCGCGCCCGGCTCGCCATGGGTGAACTCTCGCCCGCCGCCCAGACCCTCGCCGAGCTCGAACTCCAGCACCCGGACGACTGGCGGGTCGTCTGGTACCGGGGCGTCGCGGCCCTGGCGACCGGCGACTTCGAGAGCGCGGCGCTCTCCTTCGACGCGGTCTACGACGCGTTCCCCGGCGAGCCCGCGCCGAAGCTGGCGCTCGGCGTCTGCGCGGAGGTCCTCGGCCAGCTGGACAACGCAGCGGAGTACTACCGCCTGGTGTGGACGACCGACCCCAGCTATGTGAGCGCCGCGTTCGGCCTGGCCCGGGTGCAGCTCGCCGCCGGCGACAGGGCCGGTGCCGTGCGCACCCTGGAGTCGGTGCCGGAGTCGTCGATCCACTACACCGCGGCCCGGGTCGCGGCGGTGCGGGCGCGGCTGCGGCAGCGGATGGCTCCGGGCACGGCGGCGGCCTCCTCGGACCTCGCCCTCCTGGACGACTTGAGGGCGGCCGCGGGCCAGATCGAGGCGCTCGCCGGGTTCGGACTCGACGCGGTGCGCAGGGAGCGGCTCTCGACCGAGGTTCTGGGGACGGCGCTCGACTGGGTACTCTCCGGTAGGCACTCTGGTCACGTTTCCGCACCACCGGTCACCGCCGGGGCGCGGACCGTACTGCTCGGCAGCGACCTGGACGAGCGCGGACTCCGGTTCGGTCTGGAGCGTTCGTACCGGACGCTGGCCCGGCTCGCACAGGGTGGCGATGAGAGGATCGAACTGGTGGAGCGGGCCAACCGTTTCCGCCCCCGGACGTGGGTGTGAGTATGTCGCAGATGCCCCAGCTGTCTGCCTGCCCCAGCTGTGAGGAGCCGCTGGAGTCGGGTGACCTGTTTTGCGGTGCGTGCGGGTTCGACCTGTCGGCGGTGCCACCGCGGCCGGACGTCTCCCCCAACGGATCCGCGCGGTCCGGGCCCGCCGTTCCCGACGGGGACCCGTCGGAGTGGCCCGTCGCGCCCGAGGTCGACAGCTCCGACACGCCGGTGCCGACCCACCTCCCGACGGAGCTGCGGGGCACGGACTCGACGGGCGGCGAACTGCCCGCCGGCCCCGGGGCGGCCCCCCCGGAGCATCCGGACGGCATGAGCGAGCCGGACGAGTACCCGCTGCCCGCCCCCGCCCCGTCCGCCACGGAGGCCGCGGCTGCCACCCCCGGGACCGCGGCCGCCCCCGGCACCCCGGCCACCCCTGACCCTCGTACGGACGCGCCCGACCCCACGCCCTCCGCCGGCACCAAGCTCTGCGTGGCCTGCCGTTCGGGGCGGGTCGACCCGGACGGGTACTGCGAGAACTGCGGGCACGCCCAGCCGCGCGAGCGCGACCACATGGAGCAGGAGCTCGAAGCGGTCGCCGCGGTCAGCGACCGCGGCCTGCGCCACCACCGCAACGAGGACGCCTTCGCGATCTCCGCGGCCGCGCTGGCCGACGGCTCCCCCGCCGTCGTCGCGATCGTCTGCGACGGCGTCTCCTCGGCGACCCGCCCGGACGAGGCCTCGCTCGCCGCGTCCCGCGCCGCCAACGAGTCGCTGCTCGCCGCGCTGCCGCGCGGCACCCACCCGCAGCAGGCGATGCACGAGGCGATCCTCGCCGCGGCCGACGCCGTCAACGCGCTCGCCGCCGAGCCCGCCTCGGCCCGCGAGCACAGCCCCCATCAGAACGCGCCGGCCTGCACGTTGGTCGGCGCGGTCGTCGCCGGCGGCCTGCTCGTCGTCGGCTGGGTCGGCGACAGCCGCGCCTACTGGGTCCCCGACGACCGCAGCGGCCCCACCGTCCGCCTGACCGAGGACGACTCGTGGGCCGCGCAGATGGTCGCCGCGGGGCTGATGAACGAGGCCGAGGCCTACGCCGACGAACGCGCGCACGCCATCACGGGCTGGCTCGGCGCCGACGCGTACGAACTGGAGCCGCACACCGCTTCCTTCAAGCCGGACCGTGCGGGTGTAGTGGTGGTGTGCACGGACGGGCTGTGGAACTACGCGGAAGCCGTCGACGAGATGGCTGACGCGGTGCCCGCCGACGCCGCGGACCGGCCGCTGCACAGCGCCCAGGTCCTTGTCGGTCACGCGCTGGACGGCGGGGGCCACGACAACGTAACAGTGGCCGTCGTCCCGTTCCCGTACGTGCCGCAAGGGGCAGGATCGGCCTAGACAGAAGGCAGGAGCGACCCGGAGCCGGGCGGGGGGCCGTACCGGCTCGTGAGGTCGTGAGGTTTTCAGGATCTGAGGGGGAGCAGTTCCATGGCCAATTTCTCGAAACCGAACGTGCCGCAGTTCTCGGTGGAGGTCTACCAGAACGAGTACCTCCCGGAGGGCGGCCGGGAGGTCAACGCCATCGCCACGGTCACGTCGACCGGTGGCGGGACGATCGGATCGGCGGTGCGCGCACCGCACCTGTACTCCGCGGGACAGAGCCCGGACGCCGCCGTGGCGATCATGGTCGACTGTTCCGGCTCGATGGACTACCCGCCGACGAAGATGCGGGGTGCGCGGGACGCCACGGCCGCCGCCATCGACGCGCTCCGCGACGGCGTGCACTTCGCGGTGATCGGCGGCACGCACATCGCCAAGGAGGTCTATCCGGGCGGCGGCCGCCTCGCGGTGGCGGGACCGCAGACCCGTGAGCAGGCCAAGCAGGCGCTGCGCAGGCTGAGCGCGGGCGGCGGCACGGCGATCGGCACCTGGCTGCGCCTCGCCGACCGGCTCCTGGCCTCCGCCGACATCGCCCCGTCCGCGGTGCGGCACGGCATCCTGCTCACCGACGGGCGCAACGAACACGAGTCGCCGGACGACCTCAAGGCCGCGCTCGACTCCTGCGTGGGCCGCTTCACCTGCGACGCCCGCGGCGTCGGCACGGACTGGGAGGTGAAGGAGGTCACAGGGATAGCCTCCGCGCTGCTCGGCACCGCCGACATCGTCGCCGACCCGGCCGGGCTCGCCGCCGACTTCACGCGGATGATGGAGACGGCGATGGGCAAGGAGGTCGCCGACGTCAGCCTGCGGCTGTGGACGCCGATGGGCGTGGAGATCAAGTTCGTCAAGCAAGTCGCGCCCCGCGTCGAGGAGTTGACGGACCGCCGCACGGAGTCGGGACCGCGCGCCGGGGACTACCCCACGGGGTCCTGGGGCGACGAGTCCCGCGACTACCACATCTGTGTGCAGGTGCCGGCCGCCGCGCTGGGCCAGGAGATGCTCGCGGCCCGCGTCTCGCTGGTCGTGCCGCAGGGGGACGGCAGCGCGCAGACGCTGTCGCAGGGCCTCGTGCGGGCGGTGTGGACGGACGACATGGCGGCCTCCACCTCGATGAATCCGCAGGTCGCGCACTACACCGGCCAGGCCGAACTGGCGCAAGTCATCCAGCAGGGACTGGACGCCCGCAAATCGGGAGATGTCGACGGGGCGACGGCCAAACTGGGCCGTGCCGTCCAGCTCGCGAGCGCCTCGGGCAACGCCGATACGGCGAAACTGCTTTCGAAGGTGGTGGACGTCGTGGATGCCGCGGCAGGTACTGTTCGATTGAAGGCGAAGGTCGCCGAGGCCGACGAGATGACACTTGAGACCCGGTCGACGAAAACTGTTCGCGTGAAGAAGCAGTAGCCGCTCGTGAAGCACTAGCCGCTCGCGGCGGAGCAGCAGCGCGGCGCTCCGGCGTCGCGGACGGTACAGAAGCAGTACGTACGGCCCTCGGGCCGGAGAAGGAGAGGGGGAAGCGCCGACATGCCGACCTGCCCGAACGGACACCAGTCGGGTTCCGACGACTGGTGCGAGGTCTGCGGTCACCGCATGGCCGGTGCCGTACCGCCGCCTCCCCCGCCGCCGCCCCCGGCCGGGTACGGCTATCCTCCGCCGCCGCCCGGCCAGGACCCCGGCTTCCCGCAGGCCGCGCCCGGTCGCCCGCATCTGGCCGCGGTGCCCGACCCGGCTCCTGAGGGACAGCTCTGCCCGCAGTGCCGCACGCCCCGCGAGGCGAACGCGCCGTTCTGCGAGGAGTGCCGCTGGAACTTCCTCACCAACACGGCGACGTCGTACACGCCCGCCGCGCCGAACCCGCCGCTGCCTGCCACGCACGGCGGCCCCGGCTCCGGTCCCGGGCGGGGCCCCGGCCCCGGCCCCGGAATGCCGTCGGGCCCCAACCCGCCGCAGCAGTTCCAGCAGCAGCCGCCGCCCGGCTACGAGTACCAGGGCTCGCGCCCCTCACAGGTCAACCGCCCCGCGGAACCGATCCCGCCGTTCGGGAATGGTGGGGGTCCCGGGGGGCTCGGTGGTCCCGGTGGCTCCGGTGGTCCTGGTGGCCCCGGTGGCGGCCAGCAGGGTCCGGGTCCGCAGGGGCCGGGGCCTCAGAGTGCCGGTCCCCAGGGTCCTGGCCCGCAGAATTCCGGTCCGCACGGGCCCGGTCCGCAGGGCCCCGGCCCCCAAAATTCCGGTCCGCACGGCCCCGGCCCGCAAGGCCCCGGCCCCCAGAATTCCGGTCCGCACGGTCCCGGTCCTCAGGGGCCTGGCCGGCAAGGACCCGGCCCGCAGGGCTCGGGCCCCCAGGGCCACGGCCAGCCGATCCCGGGCCAGCCCGGCCCGGGTCCGCAGGGCCACGGCCCCCAGGGACATGGCCCTCAGAGCCACGGTCAGCCGGGGCAGCCGGGTCCGCAGGGCCACGGTCAGCCGGGCCAGCCCGGCCCGCAGGGCCACGGTCAGCCCGGACACCAGCCCGGTGGTCAGCAGGGCCCGGGCCAGGCACCCCCCGGCGCCCCCCAGGCCTTCCAGCAGCCGGGCCCGCCCGCGCCCCCCGCGTTCCCGCAGGAGACGGGCGGCCCGCAGGGTCCGCCCCCGCCGCCCGGCCAGGGCGGCACCGGTGGCACCGGTGGCCCGTCGTTCGGTGGCGGGGACGACGACTGGGTGCTGTCGCCGCCCTCCTCGTCCCCCGCCCCGTCCCAGCAGGAGTCCTTCCAGCAGCAGGAGCCCTTCCAGCAAGGCGCCGCGCAGCCGCCGCAGGCCCAGCAGGGGCCCGGCACCTGGACGGTGACGATCGGTCCCGACCGCGAGTACTTCATGGCGATGATGCAGCGCAGCGGCCCCGAGGCGTCGGGGCTGAACCTGCCCGCGTACTCGCCCGAGCAGCAGCGCCCGCTGTCCGGCAACCAGATCAGCATCGGCCGCCGTCGGCACTCCACGGGCGACACCCCGGACATCGACCTGTCGGTGCCGCCGGAGGACCCGGGCGTCTCGCACCAGCACGCGGTCCTGGTCCAGCAGCCCGACGGCAGCTGGGCGGTCGTCGACCAGAACTCGACGAACGGCACCACGGTCAACGGCGGCGAGGACCCCATCCAGCCGTTCGTCCCCGTCCAGCTCCAGGACGGCGACCAGGTGCACGTGGGCGCCTGGACGACGATCACGATCCGCCGGGACTGAGACGAGACAAGGGCGGGACAGGGGCGAGCCGTCGGGGACGGCCGTCAGAGCGGCCAGACGTACGGCCCTTCGGGGTCGTCCAGCCAGGCCCATTCGTACGCCCCGCTCACCGTGATCCCGAAGCGCTCGCGCACCGGCCGCCCCTCGCGCTGCCACAGCGCGAGCGCTTCGTGCGGATCGAGGCTGCCCGCGGTCAGTTCCAGGAGGAAGCGGAACAGCTCGTTCTGCAGCGCTTTGCGCGGCAGTCCGCCGATGTGCTGCTCCTGCGGGGCCCTCGCGCCGCCGCCGCGCAGCGGCACGAAGTAGGCGGGCGTGTGCAGGAAGCGCCCCTCGGCGTGCTCCGTGTCCCGTACGGTCAGCGCGACCAGCCCCGTGGCCAGGGGCGCGAGGATGCGGGCGCCGGGGCGGCACTGGGCGAGCCAGTCCCCGGGCACCGAGCTCATGGTGCAGGTGGCGATGATCCGGTCGTAGGGCGCGCGCTCGGGGCAGCCGGCCGCGCCGTCGCCGGTCACCACGGCGGGGCGGTACCCGGCGGCCGTCAGGTGCCGCCGCGCGGACTCCGTGATCTCCGGGTCGAGGTCGACGGTCGTGACGTGGTCGTCGCCGAGGCGGTGGGCGAGCAGGGCGGCGTTGTAGCCGGTGCCGGCGCCGATCTCCAGTACGCTGTCGCCTTCGCGTACGTCCAGTTCGACGAGCATCTTCGCCATCAGGGACGGCTGGCTGCTGGACGAGACGAGTTCCCCGTCGCGCACCCGGGTGGCGAGCGGGGCGTCCGCGTAGGCGCCGCGCAGCCAGCGGGTACGGCGCCGGTCGTCGGGGTCCTCGCCCCACAGCCGCTCGTATCCGCCGACCACGCCCAGGTAGTAGTAGGGCACGAACAGGTGCCGCGGCACGGCCCTGAACGACTCCCGCCAGCCGGGGTCGTCCCGCCAGACCCCGCTCGCCTCGATCTCGCGCACGAGGGCGGTCCGGGCCTCGGCGAGCAGCACAGGATCGGGTTCCATGGGTCCACTGTGCTGCGCCGTCGCCGCCGATGCGAGGCGATGGTCCTAAGCCTTCCGTACTCGGCCGTCCCGTCTGAGACCATGGAACGCGTGAACGAGATCCCGCGCGGCACGCTTCAGGAGCAGACCTACTACGAACAGGTCGGCGGCGAGGAGACCTTCCGACGCCTGGTGCACCTCTTCTACCAGGGGGTCGCGGAGGACCCGCTGCTGCGACCGATGTACCCGGAGGAGGACCTGGGCCCCGCCGAGGAGCGCCTGGCGCTCTTCCTGATGCAGTACTGGGGCGGCCCCCGCACGTACAGCGACAACCGCGGCCACCCCCGGCTGCGCATGCGGCACGCGCCGTTCACGGTCGACAGGGCCGCGCACGACGCCTGGCTGAAGCACATGCGCGCGGCGGTGGACCAGCTCGGCCTCTCCGAGGAGCACGAGCGCACGCTCTGGAACTATCTGACGTACGCGGCGGCGTCCATGGTCAACTCCGAGGGCTGACCTCCGGCCCGGGAACAGCGGCTAGGCGGGTGTGACGGAGAGCCCCGAAGCACCCGCCCGGCGCACGACGACGGATCCATAGGCCGTACGCAACCGCAGCCACGCCCCGGACGACAGCAGCGCCAGCGCTTCTCCGCGCAGGAATCCCAGGGTCTGCGCCGCGTGCGCGGCCCGTACGGGCAGTTCCGTGTCGCCGACGGGCCGGGACCAGATCTCCCGCCCCACCCGGTCGAGTTCGGACCGCACCCGCCGCTCGGCGGGCAACTCCTCGACGCGGGACCGGAATTCGGCCACGGCCTGCTTGACCAGGGACCGCACCGCGTCCGGAGCCGGCAGCCCCGGCTCGGGCCGCCAGCCGCCGCGCGGCGGCAGCACGCCCGCCCACGGCGGCCCGGTGACGGCCTCCGGGACGCCGGCGATCCCCGCCGCCCCCGCGGATTCCGCCGCCTCACCGACGCGCTCCAGGAACTCACCGGCCGACACGGTGACGTCCAGCGCGGTGTCGAGCCCGTGTTCGTACGGCTTGGCGAGCCGCGCCGTCCGGACGACGAGCACCTCGAACGACGGCGGCCGCCCGAACACGGCGAGCGTGTCCCCGGCGGCCTGCAGCCGTACGGCGGCTGCCTTGTCGTAGTGGATCAGCCTGGCCAGGAAGGCGGCGAGGTCCGCCGCCTCCCCGGCATCGGCGAAGTGGAGCCGCGCGGTCATGCGGCGAGCGCCCCCGAGCCACTGTCGGCACCGTCGTCGACGTACTCCTGGAGGAACGACCTCTCCTCGGCGGTGATCCGCCGCGGCCGCTGCGCCTCCAGGTCGAAGGGCACGACGACGGTCGAGGCCCGCACATACACCTGGTCCGCGTCCTTGATCTCGTACGCGATGGTCAGCGACGCCGCACCGATCTTCGTCACCCACGACTCGACGGTGACCGGCTCGTGCCGGTGCACCAACGGCCGTACGTAGTCGATCTCGTGCCGGGCCACGACCGACCCGCCGGAGAACGACGGCGACCCGTCACCGGGCGCGAGACGGAACATGAAGTCGATGCGTGCCTCCTCCAGATACCGCAGGAAGACGACGTTGTTGACGTGCCCGAAGGCGTCCATGTCCGACCAGCGCAGCGGGCATTGGTATATGTGTCGAGCCACAGCCGCCTCAGCCTCGCGTGAGCTTCTTGTAGGTGGCGCGGTGCGGACGGGCCGCATCGGCGCCCAGGCGCTCGACCTTGTTCTTCTCGTACGACTCGAAGTTGCCCTCGAACCAGTACCACTTGGAGTCGCCCTCGTACGCCAGGATGTGCGTGGCCACTCGGTCCAGGAACCACCGGTCGTGGGAGATGACCACAGCCGCGCCCGGGAACTCCAGGAGCGCGTTCTCCAGCGAGGACAGGGTCTCGACGTCCAGGTCGTTCGTCGGCTCGTCGAGGAGGAGCAGGTTGCCGCCCTCCTTGAGGGTCAGCGCCAGGTTGAGGCGGTTGCGCTCACCGCCGGAGAGCACCCCGGCCGGCTTCTGCTGGTCCGGGCCCTTGAATCCAAAGGCGGAGACGTACGCCCGCGAGGGCATCTCGACCTGGCCGACGTTGATGTAGTCGAGCTCGTCGCTCACGACGGCCCAGAGGGTCTTCTTCGGGTCGATGTTGGCGCGGCCCTGGTCGACGTAGCTGACCTTGACCGTGTCACCGATCTTGATCTTGCCGGAGTCCGGCTGCTCCAGGCCCTGGATCATCTTGAACAGCGTGGTCTTGCCCGCGCCGTTCGGACCGATGATGCCGACGATGCCGTTGCGCGGCAGCGAGAAGCTGAGGTCGTCGACGAGGACCTTGTCACCGAAAGCCTTCGACAGGTTCTCGACCTCGACGACGATCGAACCCAGTCGCGGGCCCGGCGGGATCTGGATCTCCTCGAAGTCCAGCTTCCGCATCTTGTCCGCCTCGGCGGCCATCTCCTCGTACCGCGCCAGACGCGCCTTGGACTTGGCCTGCCGCCCCTTGGCGTTGGACCGCACCCACTCAAGCTCTTCCTTGAGCCGCTTGGCGCGCTTGGCGTCCTTCTGGCCCTCGACCTTGAGACGGGACTGCTTCTTCTCCAGGTACGTGGAGTAGTTGCCCTCGTAGGCGATGGCGCGGCCGCGGTCGAGCTCCAGGATCCACTGCGCGACGTTGTCCAGGAAGTACCGGTCGTGGGTGACGGCGATGACGCAACCCGCGTACTGCGCGAGGTGCTGCTCCAGCCAGTTCACCGACTCGGCGTCGAGGTGGTTGGTGGGCTCGTCGAGGAGCAGCAGGTCGGGCGCCTCGATGAGGAGCTTGCAGAGCGCGACACGGCGCTTCTCGCCACCGGAGAGGGTGGTGACGGGCCAGTCGCCGGGCGGGCAGCCGAGCGCGTCCATGGCCTGTTCGAGCTGGGCGTCCAGGTCCCACGCGTTGGCGTGGTCCAGGTCCTCCTGGAGCTTGCCCATCTCCTCCATGAGGTCGTCGGAGTAGTCGGTGGCCATGAGCTCGGCCACTTCGTTGAACCGCTTGAGCTTGCCCATGATCTCGGCGGCGCCGTCCTGGACGTTCTCCAGGACGGTCTTGGACTCGTCGAGCTGCGGCTCCTGCATGAGGATGCCGACGGTGTACCCCGGCGAGAGGAACGCGTCGCCGTTCGACGGCTGCTCCAGGCCGGCCATGATCTTCAGCACCGTGGACTTACCGGCGCCGTTGGGGCCCACGACACCGATCTTCGCGCCAGGAAGGAAGCTCAAGGTGACATCGTCGAGGATCACCTTGTCGCCGTGCGCCTTGCGCGTCTTGCGCATGGTGTAGATGTACTCAGCCAAGAGAAACCGTCCGGCAATCAGTGAGTGGGCAGATACACCCCATCTTGCCTGACGGCCACCCCCCGGAGGAAACCAGTATGGTCGGGGGCCCGTGACCTGTGCGTTCGCGAACAGCTTCCGTAGTTGATCTGTCACTGCTTGTCGTCGGTAGGTGCTCTTGAGCCACCTCGCACGGCCCACAGACGGCCCGGCGGTGTGCAGCTCTTCGCTGTGTCTGGCATGCCTGCGGCACGGCCATCCGGAAGAGGTCACACCTGCATGAGCTCCGACCGTAGCGCCTCCTCCATGGCTGTCAGCTTGCGCCAGACGTCGCCAAGCGGTGGCGGCCCAGGCGTTCGCTGTGCACGTGGCAAGATCCCCAGCTGGGCCATTAGCAGTGCTGCATGAGCCTCCTGCACAGCGGTTCTTGCAGGAAACCTAGCGATCAGTGCGACTTCAAGGCTCAGTTTGATCGCCTCGTCCCGAGTGTCAAAGAGCGCGTCCGAGCCCTCATCCCGCCAGATGCTTATCAGGGCATCGCGCCAGCCATACATAGCCATCAAGAGATCGCGATACAGCTCCCTTTTCTCGTTCACCCACCGGACCTCGGACTCATACGAGCGCTGCTCGCGGAAGAGCCGTAGTTGGCCGCGCTGAGCCAGCCATGCACCGCCGAAGCCCGTGACAGCACCGATGCTCGTGCCCAGCAGTCCTACAAGAGCTGCATCCATGCTGGATTCCTAGCAGGCCTCAGTTCTAGTTGGTGCCCGAACTACGTGGCTGGTGGAGCGGCTTTGGGCGGGAGCTGCTTTGGGGCGAGTGATCATGGCCCCTTAAGCTCATCGCGATTCGGGCAGTCAGTGGACCTGCCCGCAAGGTCCGAATCGGGGCCATGATCTTAGAGGCTCGCCCCAAAGTGGCTGCCTAAAGCCGTGGAGCCGACCGCCCCAGCCCCCACCGCCCCTCCCTACGGCGGCCTGGGGGTTCGGTCGATGCCTCAGCCGTGGCGCACCTGCTTTTGATCCCCAAAGCGTCTTGTAGGGGCCCGTGGCCAACCTTGCATTGCCGATCACCGGGGCGGTACCTGCTCGTGCCGGGACCTTGGCGCTGTGGGGCACAAGGACAGGGCGTTGGGGTGGGATGGGGAATCAGGCTCGATCCGGGGCATCGGCCCTCGGCGGGCCAGAGCGTGGAACAGGATCATCCCAAGGCATCGATAGGTGGTGGGGGCCGGGGGCCGGGGCGGCGCGGGCCGAAGGCAGGAGCGAAGCCCCGAGCCCCCGAGCCCCCACCGGCCCGCGTGTGGGCCGGTGGGGTGTGATCCCTGTAGCGGCGGCCGGAAGAGCTGTGGGGCCAGCGCTCCGGATGGCCGAAGGCCAAGAGACTCCCATCCCCTTCCCGGCAGGCCTGGGCCTTGGGCCTCGACGGGCCGAAGGTGCCGTGCCGCCGCTGTGGTGCTGACCTAGGGGAAGGTGGAGCGTGGGAGGGCTGTAGGCCCCCGTGCGGTAGTTAAGGGCGTCTGTTCATCTAAGGGTGCGCCACGGCTGAGGCATCGGCCGGACTTCACGGGTCGGAGCCCCCGGGAGCAAGGGCGGGACACCCTCCCCCGCCCATCGGGCGGGGCCTTGATGAGGTAGAGAAACTTGATGAGGTAGAGAAACTTGTAACAGCTCAGGGACGTGCGTCCGCCCGTTCGGCAAGCTCCTTCAGCTCCGGGGGCGCTGTGCGACCGGCGAAAAGAAGAAGGTCTCGGATTGTGTCCCTGGCTGCTACGTGGGTGTGGATCAGGTCGGGAGACAGTGCCTCCGCGTCCAGCAGCGCCCCCAAGGCTTCGCCGACTTGACGCCTCTGCCCATAAGCGCGGCCAAGATCCATGTTCAGTCGGGCTCGGCGCTCCAAGGACAGGGCAGACGTGTCTAGCGCAGTGCCGACCTCAATGGCTTCGCCAGCATCCCCAAGCTCGACTGCGATCGAGACGGCTTGGATCTCTACGTTGGTCGGCCCAAACTCCAGATTGAAGTCGTTCCGATCCTCCCCCAGTTTGGCGGCAACCTCTCGCGCTCTCTTCATCTCCTGCCGTGCCCGGGCCCGCTCTCCTGCTCTTGCGTGAATAAGAGCCAACGCTAGGTGCAGTGCCCCGATGACCGACAGCGCCTTGGGCTCTTCTGCGGCTTCGTCGTAGTGCCGTTCCAGCGCATTGAGGGCTGTGGTTGCGGAGTGTTCGGCCTGGTCAAGGTGCTTGAGCCGTACGAAAGCCTGAGACAGTCGGAAGACACTCGCAAACACGTCCAGGTGGTTACCCGACTGCTCGGCCGCTCGGATGGCACGGTCAGCCGCTACCCACGCGGCATCCGCCTCATCCTGTCGTACGAATGCTGCGGCGAGAGCCTGATAAGTCCGGCTCAGCAGACCCCAGAGCCTCCCTTGCTCACTCAGTGCGGAAGTCCGCGCGGCACGCTCGATTCGCGGCACTAGCGGCCCCAGCATTGAACTCAACTCCGCGAACTCGTTCGCGTGGGTCAATTCCCACACCCTGTCCACCGCGAGTTGCAGCTCCTCCACGTTGGCGGGTCCGGGGGTGGCTGGATCAAGAATGACCTCTGGAACGGGATGCCCCGAGATGACCAACCGGGCCTGGTCGAGATCGTTGGGAATCTCGACAGCGGGTTCCTCCACAGGCGCCTCCGCCGGTGCGTCGGCTCGCAACTCCTGTACGGAGACTCCGAGGCCATCCGCCAACAGGCGCAACACATCCAGTCGGTTGACCGGCTGGATGCCGCGTTCCACCTGGGATAGCCAACTTGCGGTGCGTCCGATCTCGGCCGCCAACTGCTTCTGAGTGAAGCCGCGCTCTTCGCGCAGACCAGCGACCCGTGCGCCGAAGGCTCGTCGCTCTTCTGGCGTCACGTCCACACCCCGGCTGAGCTTTGGCTCTGGACGAAGGTGACAGACAGTTCGGCCACGTACTTCTCCCGCTCTGCCAGGAAGCGGCGGGTGTGCTCCTGCTGCTCGTGCTGGTCAAACGCGGCTCGGTCGGCATACAGCTCGTAGAACAACCGGGTGTTGGGCTCGTCCGGCACTGCGTGAACGACGTAGAGAAGCGTGCCCGGCTCGTGCGCTCGGATGCCCTTCAGCGTCTCCTCTACCAGAGCATCGAAGGCTTTTGCCGCCTCTGCGTCGCGCAGCTCGAACCGGACGACGAGGCCGAAACCGCTGGTCATGTGGTCCTCCTTAAGTGTCACGTTCAGAGTCGCAGAGATGCAGCCGCACTGCTACTCGCAGAACTTCTTGACTCACAGTTTTTCTGCGCCTACTTTCGTAGAGAAGCTGCGACCCATGCTCTCGCTGGGTCTGACTCAAGGAGTGCTCTATGCCGTCCTTCAAGATCGATCTCTCGACTGCCATCGTGTTCGTGGCGACCGCGCCGGAGCCGAAGATGGTCAACAAGAAGACCGGGGAGCGGGCCGTGGACCGGGAGACCGGCGCGGGCATGTCGACCGTGGGCCTGTTGGTCTCGGACGAGGGAGAGGGCAACCTCTACCAGGTGACCGTGCCCGAAACGGGGATCCCGCAGGACCTGACGCCGGGCACGCCGGTCTCGGTGGTCGGCCTCAAGGCGCGTGACTGGGAGAACGAGTTCAACGGCCAGAAGCGGCACGGGATCAGCTTCCGTGCGGTCGCGATTACCGCGGGGTCCTGACCATGGACCTTGGAACCTGGTTACTGCTCGCCGTAGTCGCGGCCAGCGTCAGTGGACTCGCCTTCGCGAAGGCCTGTGCGCCGCGCGTGTACTGGTCACTGATCGGCCTGCCGCTGACCTGGGGCCGGTTCATCCTGACCTACCGGTCCACGATGGAGGTATGCGGGCTGACGGTGCAGCCCTCGGGCATGCGGGCGTTCATGACACGGAACCTGACCCGCCGGGAGGTCCGGCCTCAGCCTCCGAAGGTCCGCCGGGTGCGGCCCACCTCGACCGGACTGCGGATATTGCTACGACTTCCCGCGGGGCTGGAACCGGCGGATGTGGCGGCTTCCTCGGAACGGCTGCGGCACGCCTGGGGAGTCCGCTCGGTGATCGTGCGAGAGACCCGACCGGGCTTCGTCGAACTGCGGATGACCGGCTATGACGTGCTCAACCGGGTACGCATGCCGCGCCGCTCCAAGGCTGAGGGCCCGATGGTCGTCGCCGTCGCACTACGGGAGGACGGCTCGGTGTTCGCCCGGGACTATGCCAAGGTGCCGCACGGCCTGACGCTGGGCGCCAACCAGTCGGGGAAGTCGATGTACCAGCGCAATCTGGTGGCCGGGCTCGCGAAACTGCCGGTGGGCCTGGTCGGGATCGACTGCAAGCGCGGTGTGGAACAGAGCCGGTACGCGCCTCGCCTGTCGGCCCTGGCGACCACCCCGCAAGAAGCCGGGCAACTGCTGGATGTGCTGGTCTGCGAGATGGAAGACCGCTTCGACCTGCTCAGCCTGCACGGCGTCTCGGACCTGTGGGACCTCCCCGAACGGGTCCGGCCGGTGCCGCTGGTGGTCCTGGTCGACGAGGTAGCCGAACTCTTCCTGGTGGCCGCGAAGAGGGATGAGGAACGCCGGGACCGCATGGTCATGCAAATGGTTCGCCTTTCCCAGATGGCCCGGGCGATCGGCATCTACCTGGAGGTCTGCGGGCAGCGCTTCGGCTCCGAACTAGGCAGGGGCGCCACCACGCTCCGCGCCCAGCTCACCGGCCGCGTCGTCCATCGCGTCAATGACAAGCAGACCGGTGACATGGGTCTGGGTGATATCGCCCCCGAAGCGGTTCAGGCCGTGACGACGATCCCGCCGGACCGTCCCGGCGTCGCGGTGGCCGGGGACTCCTCCGGCGGCTGGTCCCGCATCCGCACCCCTGCCATGACCCCCGCTGAGGCTGCGGCCGTCTGCCAGGAGTTTGCTCACCTCACTCCTGAGCTGGCTTTCTTGGCCCCATTCCGGCCGGTCGTTCGTTCCGAGCCCGTACCGGAGCCCGCGACGCCGCGAGTCGCTCCGCGGCCGGTCACCGAGTAACGACCCCTCCCGCCTCCCCGGTCGGCGTGACCGCCTCACGCCAGGTCCCTACCCCACCCATGCCGCACGCCAGTTGGGAGATCACCTCATGGCCGCTCGCAGGCCCCGCGTGAAGAAGTGTCCGGACTGCAAGGGCAAAGGCGAGATCACCGAAGCCGTCCGGGTCGGCACCCGTAAGGGCCGCGCCACCACCGACGAACAAACCGCCTTGTGCACGACGTGCTGGGGCTCGGGCGAAGCCACCCAATGAAGCCTGCCGGGGCCGGGCGGCCGGACACGACGCCCCGCCCCACCCCCGGCTCAACCCCGCGGAAGGAGGTGAGGACATGACCCGCTCGATCCGTCTGGACGCGGTGCTCGTGCAAGCCGTGATCGCTGGTGCGTTGTCCTTCGCCCACCTGCATGACCTGGCCGCAGCCGCCGGACAGGACGGCTGGAAGGCCTGGGCCTACCCGATCTCGGTCGACCTGCTCTTGGTCGCCGCCTGGCGTCGGCTGCGTAGCGGTGGGCCGTCCCGGCTGGCCTGGTGCTGGTTCCTGGTCGCCCTGGTCGCCTCACTCGGCGCCAACGTCGCCACCGCCGGATTCCTCGACATGCAGCATCCCCCGGCCTGGTTGCGGTTCGGCGTCGCCGGATGGCCCGCGCTGGCCTTCCTCGGCGGCACACTCCTGGCCCACCCACCCATCCCCGCCGGGGACCGGGTGCCGGTTCCGCCGGCGCCCGCAGCCCCGTCCCCCGCACCCGACATTCCCTCCCCGGACCCGGCTCCGGAACCCGAAGAGATCCCTGTACCGGACCCGGCCCCGGCCTTGCCCGAAGCATCGGCTCCTGAGGTTCCTCCGGCGCTCATCGAGCACGCCCGCAAGGTCGCCACCGAGCACCACGCCCGGACCGGAAACCGGATCGACGCGGCCACCCTGCGCGCCCGCCTGGGCGTCCCGGAAGCACTCGCCACCACCATCGTCACGCAACTCGCCTGAGCTGAGAGGAGATCCACCATGCCCGTTCACCGCCGCTTCCGCGACGTCCGCCGGTTCGGTCCGGCGAAGGTCGCCACCTTCCACGACGGACGCGGCCACGACAGGCACTCCGCGGCCTGCACCGCGCCCCGCTGCGGCTTCTCCGCGGAATACCACGACCGCTCCGCCGCTGAGCTCGCCGCCCGTACGCACCGCTGCACGGTCTGACAAGGAGCAGTCCCATGCAACTGCCCGACGAACAGTTCCGCGCCGGACACATCCCCACCGAGCTCTACCAGCGCTGTCCGCCCGGCACCGATCCCAAGTCGATCGTGCTCGTGCAGGAAGCGCCCCGCTCCTACAAGGGCCCGATCCTGCTGACCCTGGTCATCACCGCGGGGACCGTGCTCATCCTGCTGGTGATTGCCTTCGTCGTCCAAGTCATCGCCGCATCGATCATCGCGGTCCTGTCGGCCACGTGCGGCCTGAGCTACACCCTCAATCGCAGCTCGAAGAGGGGCAGTGCCCGGCCGATCACCAAAGGCCGATCGCCCCGCCGACACCCGATCCGGCCCCGGCCCCGGCCCGCGCGGTCCAAGGCCCGCCGCTACAAGTAACGGCCCTCCGGGGCGGCCTCGGTCGCCAAACTTCCGCCGCCCCGGACGGCTCCACCACTTTCCTGATCAACGATCCGAAAGGGCTCCTCCATCATGCCGCAGCACGCCCCGAACCGTCCGGTCTGCCGCAACTGTGACGGCTTCCCCGTGGTGGCCATCACCACCGGCGACCGTCACCGCGACGGCTCCCGCGTGACCGTCCGCGCCACCTGCCGTACCTGCAACGGCACCGGCCACACCGCCCCGGCCACGCTCGCCAAGGCCGGTCGGTGATCGCATGACCGACACCGCCACCCTGGCGGGCCTCGACCCGGCCACCCTCACCGACGTGCTGAGGGTGGCCGCGGCCGACGGCTTCGACCGCTGGCAAGAGCAGATCCGCCGCACCGGGGGATGCGCCGACCCGATCCGGCTGACCGGCGGTACCAAGACCATCGACCCGGCCACCAAGACCGTCTTGCACGCCTACACCACCGACCACGAACCCGGCGGCATGCTCCGGGTGGCCTGCGGCAACCGCCGTGCCTCACGCTGCCCCTCCTGCGCCTGGACCTATGCGGGCGACACCTACCACCTGATCCGCGCCGGACTCGTCGGAGACCCGGCCAAGGGCACCCCACCCACCATCCGCGAACACCCCCGCGTCTTCGTCACCCTCACCGCCCCCAGTTTCGGCCCCGTCCACAACCGGCCCGGCAACCGGCCCTGCCGCTGCGGACAACACCACGGTGAAGACGCCCCGGAACTCGGCACCGCCCTGGATACGGCCACTTACGACTACGCGGGGGCGGTGCTGTGGAACAACCACGCCTCCGACCTGTGGCGCTACTTCACGATCTACCTCCGCCGCGAGATCGCACGCCGGGCCGGACTGACCCTGAAAGCCGCCCGCGAAGCCTGCCGGGTCTCCTTCGGCAAGGTCGCCGAGTACCAGAAGCGCGGGGCCGTGCACTTCCATGCCGTCATCCGCTTCGACGGTCCCGAAGGGCCCGACTCCCCGCCCCCGGCCTGGGCCACCCTCGCCCTGCTCGATGACGCGATCCGGGCCGCCGCGGCCCGCGTCCAGGTCGACGTGCCCCCGTCCGGTGACCAACCGGCCCGAACCCTGCGCTGGGGCACCCAGCTCGACGTGCAGCCCATCGGCGCCTTCGGCCACGGCGAAGACCTCACCGAACAGGCGGTGGCCTCCTACGTGGCCAAGTACGCCACCAAGGCCGCCGAAACGACCGGGACCGTGGACCGGTCCGTGTGCTGTCGAGCCTGCGGCGGTAGCGGGGGCTATCCGCACGTCCGCCGCACGGACGGCACGCCCGTCCTGTGCACCTCCTGCGAGGGCACCGGCATCGGCGCCGACCTGCGCACCCTCGACGTACCCGACCACGCACGCCGCCTCATACATGCCTGCGCCGACCTACATGCCGCCTACCCAGAACGCGGGCTCGCCCGCTGGGCTCACATGCTCGGCTTCCGGGGCCACTTCAGTACGAAGTCCCGCTACTACTCCACCACCCTCGGCGCCCTCCGACAGGTCCGCGCCGACTACCGCGCCGCACAGCAACGCGAAACCCTCGGCCTGCCCGACCCCGACGACCACCCCGAAGCGACCGTGCTCACCCTCGCCCACTGGACCTACGCTGGGCATGGCCACACCCCCGGTGAATCCTGGCTGGCCGCCAACATCCGCCGCGACATTGAACAGAACCGTGAACTGGCCCGCGAAGAGCAGGCCAATGGCGGTGCCGAGGGGGAGGAGTGACCATGGCGACTCCGCTTCCCCGCCGCTTCTTGACTCCTGACGACCTGGTGGAGATGTTCGAGCTGCCCAGCGTTGAGACGGTCTATCAATGGCGCCGTAAGCGTACGGGCCCCCGCGGCTTCCGCGTTGGTCGGCATCTCCGATTCGACCCCGACGACGTACGCGCCTGGGTGGACTCCCAGATCAAGGGGGCCGCTGCCTGATGGCCGGACACATCCAAGACCGCTGGTACAAGGTCGAAACGGGTCCTGACGGCCGTACCCGCAAGGTCAAGTCTGACCGCTACGGCACTGGTCTGCGGTACCGCGCCCGGTACGTAGGCCCCGACGGCACGGAACAGTCCAAGAGCTTCCCCGACCGGCAAAAGGGACTCGCCGAGAAGTGGTTGACGCGGGTCAAGGCCGACATGGACACGGGCCAGTTCATTGACCCGAAGGCCGGGCAGATCACGTTTCGTGAGTACGCCATGAAGTGGCTAGCGGGGTTGACCACAGACCTGGGCAGTCAGGAAGTCGTGGACAGGCGCATCCGGCTGCATGCGATTCCCTACCTGGGTACGCGGCCCATGGGTTCCTTCAAGCCCGAGCACATGCGCACCTGGTTGAACACGCTCACCTTGGCACTACCCAACGCCACGTACCGCCGGGCCATCTACGACTCGGTGTCGTCGCTGTTCAACGCTGCGGTTGATGACGGAGTGATCAGGGCCAATCCCTGCCACGCCCAATCGGTCAAGGCTCCCGAGCCTGAACCCCGGCTGATCCAGCCCTGGCCCGAAGAGCGGGTGTTCGCCGTTCGTGCGGGGCTGCCCGACCGGTATGCCGCCACGGTGGACGCGGGCGGTGGTTGCGGACTCCGCCAAGGAGAGGTGTTCGGCCTCGCTGAGGAGAACATCAACTTCGACACCGGCTGGGTGCACGTCCGCCAGCAGATCAAGCGCGTACGCGGCACGCTGGTCTTCGCTCCGCCTAAGCGGGGCAAGCTCCGGGATACGCCGCTCAGCCCTGTTGTGGCGACGGGGCTTCGCGAGCACATGGAGCGCTTCCCGCCGGTCGAAGTCGCCTTGCCGTGGAAGACGCCGGACGGGCCGTTGGTGACGCGAAGGCTCGTCTTCACCAGCGGTGTCGGAAAGGCCATCTGGCGCAGCTACTTCGATGACTACGTCTGGAAGCCCGCTCTGGCCTTCGCGGGCGTCATCCCGCCCAAGGGTCCCGGCGAGAAGCGCTATGCGGCCGCGCCGGACGACGGCATGCACGCCTTGCGGCACTTCTACGCCTCGGTGCTTCTGGATGCCGGTGAGAGCATCAAGGCGTTGAGTGTCTACCTGGGGCACTCCGATCCCGGCTTCACGCTGCGGATCTATACGCACCTGATGCCGAGCAGTGAGGCCCGGACGCGGACGGCCGTGTCCGCCGTCTTCCTGCGAAGGCCCGCTCTGGTCCTCGCCTCGGCGGCCTGACGGCCCACAGACGGCCCATGGCCCGCACTTGGCCCCTGGTTAGCGGTTCTGCCGCTGGTCAGGGGCCAGTTGCATGATCGGGCTCGGCAAAAACACCCCATCTTGCCTGACGTCCACCCCCCGGCGGAAACCGGATGGTTGTCCGCCGGGACTGCGGGGCCGCCGGTGCCTCACTCCTCCGGCGAGGTGGAGGGGGCCGCCGCTCGGGCCGGGTCGTCCTTCTTGCGGAGGAGGAAGACCGCTGCGCCGCCCAGCACGACGAGTGTCACGGCGATGCCGAGGATCATCGGGGTGTTGGTGGAGCTGCCGGTCTCGGCCAGGTCGCCGCCGCCGGAGGTGCCGCCCGCCGACGCGGGGCTCGGCTCGGAGACGGGCTGGGCCTTGGTGCCTGTCGTGTCGCCGGCCGTCCGGCAGTCGAGCACGCCCTTGAAGCGGTTCTCGACGCCGTTCGGCCCCTTGATCGTGAAGTCGTAGGGCTGGTCCTCCTGCAGCGGGATCGTCACGGTCTGTGAGGAGTCCGCCTTGATCGTGTGCTTGAAGCCCATCAGGCGGAAGGTGAAGGGCTTGTCGCCCTTGTTGACCGCGGTGATGTCGATGCCGCTCTCGGCGCAGTTCTTCTCCGCGGAGAGCGCGGGCAGCGCGCCCTCGGCGGCCCAGTCCGCGGTCGCCGTCGCGGACACCGTCGATTCGCTGGAGCCCGCGAGTATCTGCGTCTGGCTCCTGGTCTCGGAGGCGAAGGCCCGGCCGACCGGCACGGTGGTCGACGCCTGCACGGAGAGTGCGGCCGAACCGTCCGGCGCGTCCTTCGGGACGTCGAAGTAGAGGCGGCTGCCGTCGCCGGCGGACTGCACCGCCTTGCCGTTCTTGGCGACGACCTTCACGCCGCTCGCCGCGGAGTCCGCGGGCTGCGTCACCGTCACCGACTCGGCGTCGGTCCGCACGGTGACCGGGCCGAGCCGCTCCCCCGCACGCCCCGACACGGCGGGCGGCTCCAGCGTCAGCGAGGCCTTGGGCTCCGCGCTGCCGCGCGCGCTCTTGTACAGGTAGTCGGCGAGTTTCTCGGCCTGCGGGTCGAGGGCGTCGACCTCGGCGCCGTCGGAGTACCGCCAGATCGCCACCTGGGTGCCGGCCGCGGCGGTCTGCTCGGTGAGGGAGCCCACGCCCGCCTTGCGGGCCAGCGCCGCGAGGTCGTTCACCTGCGGGTAGGAGTGCTGCAGGATCCAGCGGATCTTGCCCGCGTCACGGTTGCCGTTCAGCGAGGTGCCGCTCCAGGGGGTCTCCTGGTACTTGGCGTCCTTCTGCGTGGGGTTCAGGATGTCGATGCAGTACGTCTGCAGGGTGCCGCCGCCCTCCACGGACATCTCGAAGAGTCCGGCGGGCACCTGCTGCGAGCTGCCGTTGTCACGGACGACCGCCTGGTCGTACGTCTGCAGCCCGCCCAGCGTCGCGATCGCGCCGCCCCGGTGCTGTGGCACCTCTTCCGCCGCGGCCGGGCCCGCGAGGGCGACTCCGCCCGCCACGGCCAGGCCCGCCGACACGGTCACCGCGGCGAACCGAACGACGCGTCGGCTACGTATGGACAACGCAGAAAACACTGAATTCCCCTCCGGGCGGGACCCGTTCACAACGTGGGGGGTGGTCCCGCCAGCAGACTGAAAGGGGCAGGAGCGCCTGCCACCTGCGTGGCATCTCCTGCCGACTGCCCCGTGAGCTACGTCCGGCATCCTAAGGAAGCGGTGGATCACGAACCCCACGCATCTCATGGGACAGCGGATCCGACTCGGAATCGTTATCCCCAACAACCGCTCCGAGCTGGGCTTATCGACAAATCAACGCCATCGGTTCGCCGATCCGTCACCCCGTCGGCGCCGGCTCCTTCTCCCGTTCCCCGGCGGTGCGTTCGTCCCGACCGGTCGTCGGTTCCGTCAGCGTCGGGTTGGCCCGGCCCACCCGGCGGAACGCGGCGGTGCCGCGCGACAGATCGTGTCCGACGGCCACCGCCTCGATGTCCGCCGACGTCCAGTGCTGCCCGCCCCGCTCCTCGTCGCGGACCTTCAACCGGCCCTGCACGATGACCGGTTCACCCACGGACACCGATCCCTGCACGTTCGTGCCGAGCGCCCGCCAGGCCCAGACCGTGAAGAAATTGGTGTGTCCGTCGTTCCACGTGTTCTTCGCGGCGTCGAAGTACCGCGACGTCACCGCGAGCCGGAACCGCGCCACCGGTCCCGACGGCAGCTCCCGGTACACCGGAGTCGTCGCCACGTTCCCCACCACCGTCACCAAGGTCTCGTTCATCGTCGAACCTCTCCCCCGCTCGTCCGTGTCCGCCGCCGCGCTCTCACGGCCGCGATCTCAGACTGCACCGGTCCCGCCGATCCCGCTGAGCCCTGTGGGCAACCACCCGGTTGTGGAAAACTCCGTCACCCCATCGAGGAACGCGCCCCCGTCACCCGCACGTACTGCTCCCTGACCTCGCGATACCGCAGCAGCTCCGCCGCCACCGGATCGAGGACTCTCGCCCGCCCGCATCCGGCGGCCGCATCCCGCAGCCGCCGTTCCGCGTCGTAGCCGTACCGGCGCGCGGGCCCCCGCGCCGCCATCCGGCTCAGCCACTCCACGCACGGGCCGCCCACGATCCCCGCCAGCATCAGCAGCACCGGCACACCCAGGTTCGGCGCGGCGATCCCGATGATCTGCCCCACCAGCCAGAGCCCGCCCACGATCTGGAGCAGCGTCATCGCCGCCTGGGCGAGGACCGCGACCGGCCACCAGCCGGGCCGCGGCGGCCGCCCGGTCGGCACGCCCGCCGTCACCGCCAGCTCGTCGAGCGCCTCCGGCAGCCCTTCGGCGCCGCGCACCGCCGCCTCCCGCACCGCCTGGCCCCAGGGCGCGGGCAGGCCCGTCGCCGCCTGGTCGGCGACCGTGCGCACGGCCTGCTCCACGCGCTGACGCGCCGTCGCCTCCTCGTCGGTGGGGACGTGGGCGGTCGGCGTCAGGACGCCCTGCGGGGAGCGCCGGGCCTCGTACAGGCGCCACAGCCGCAGCCAGGGGTCGCCGCACGCCTTGCCCGCGTGTCTGCGCCAGGCGCGCTCCGCCGCGTCCCCGGCGGCGGTGGCGCCGACCGCTTCCGCGAGCTGGTCGGCGAACTCGTCGCGCGCCTCCTCGCTGAGCCCGATCCGCCCGCGGTTCCGGCCGCCGCGCGCCTCCGAGACGTACACCGGACGCAGCCGTTCCGCGGCGGCGTCCAGGTCCGCGGAGATGCGGCGGGCCGCCGCGCCGCGCTCCTGGGTGAACTGGCCGAGCGTCTCGCGCAGTTCGCCCATTCCCGCGCCGGTCAGCGCGGAGATCGCGAGCACTGTGGCGCCCGGTTCCCCGTGCTCGCCGAGCGCGACGCCGTCCTCGTCGAGGAGCCGCCGCAGATCGTCGAGGACCTGGTCGGCGGCGTCTCCGGGGAGGCGGTCGATCTGGTTGAGCACCACGAAGGTGACTTCGGCGTGCCCGGCCATGGGCCGCAGATAGCGTTCGTGGAGCATCGCGTCGGCGTACTTCTCGGGGTCGACGACCCAGATGACGGCGTCGACGAGGGCCAGGATGCGGTCGACCTGCTCGCGGTGCTCGCCGACCGCCGAGTCGTGGTCGGGCAGGTCGATGAGTACGAGGCCCTGGAGTTCGTCGGCGCCGGGACCCTGGAGCGGCCGGCGGCGCAGCCTCCCGGGGATCCCGAGCCGGTCGAGGAGCCCCGCCGCACCGTCCGTCCAGCTGCATCCGATGGGTGCGGCCGTGGTGGGCCTGCGCACGCCGGTGTCGGAGATCATCACACCGGCGAGTGAGTTGAAGAGCGTGGACTTGCCGCTTCCGGTGGCGCCCGCGATGGCGACGACGGTGTGCCGTTCGGAGAGCCTGCGCCGGGCGGCCGCTTCGTCCAGGATCCGGCCGGCCTCGGCGAGCGTGCCGCTGTCGAGGCGGGTGCGGGAGAGCCCGACGAGTTCGCGGAGCGCGTCGAGCCGGGCGCGCAGGGGTGCTTCATAAGAAGTGGGGGTGCTTGAGGGGGCGTACGAGCGGATTCCCGTGTCGGCGCCGGTGCCAGTACCGGTGCTGATGCTGGTGCCGCTGCGGGTACCGGTACTCGTACTCGTACCGCTGTCCGCGCCCGTGCGGGAGCCCCGTGAGCCGCCCGCAACGCGCCGCGCGATCAGTCCGTCGTCCCAGGCCCTTTCCCCCCCGCCCTCGCTGCCGGGGGACTCCTTGCGCCTCTCGTGGTCGGTCCGGTCGCCGGGGCCGGGGTGATCGGCGCGATCGGCGTGATCAGTGACAGCGGTCACCGCGGTCACCTCTCCTTCTGCAGTACGGACAGGGCGGCAATGAGCTCCGCCTGGGGTTCGGAGTGCACTTCGAGGGCGTCGAGAGGGGCGAGCCTCCGCTCCCGTTCGGCGGCGAGGACCTTCTCCAGGTACTCGGTCAGCAGGCGCCCGCCGCGGTCGAGGAGCCGGACCGCACCCTGGGCGCCGATCCGCTCGGCGAGTACCTCGCCGGCCGAACGCGCCCGGCGCCCGCCGAGCAGCGCCGTGGCGAGCAGCGCGGCGACGACTTCGGGGTCGGGAAGGGCGTTCTTGTCGACCCTTTCCAGCCCGCGCACCTCGTCCTCGGCGTACTCCTCCAGGACGCGCCGCCATCTGCGGACGGCCATCCCGATGCGGTGTTCGGCGCTCTCCGCCTCCGGGTCGCGGTCGGCGAGGCCCGGGGCGCCCGCGGCAGGTTCGCGCCGCCAGGCCTCGTCGATGCGCTCGTCGGCGGCGGTGACGGCGCACAGCAGCAGCGCTTCCAGGCTCTCGGCGATGGCGTCGAGGAGTTCCCCGGCCCCGCAGTCGAGCGGGTAGCTGCGCCACCGCTTCAGGGCGCCACCGGCCAGCACACCGCCCGCCTGGAGCCGCCGGTGCACGCGCGCGTGCTCGTTCTCGTACGCGTCGTCGACGGCGGAGGTGAGCCGCAGCGCGGCGGCGTGCTGGGCGGCGACGGCGCTCGCCAGTTCCGGCAGCCGGGAGTCGAGGGACCGCAGGACGCCCCGTGCGGTGCGTGCGACGGCCTGGGCGCGGGCCGTGGGTTCCTGGACGCGGTGGGTGAGCCAGGCGCGCAGGGGGGCGACGGCGGTGGCGGGGAGCAGCCCGCCGCCGCCCGCGGACTCGGGCAGCTCGGGCACGGTGAAGCGCGGCACGTCGCCGAGGCCCGCCCTGGCGAGCAGCGCCCCGTACTGCCGTGACACCTCGGTCACCACTTGGTGCGGCACGCGGTCGAGGACCGTGACGAGGGTGGCGTCGTGCTCCTTGGCGGTACGCAGCAGATGCCAGGGCACGGCGTCGGCGTACCGCGAGGCGGTGGTGACCATGACCCACACGTCGGCCGCGGAGATCAGTTCGGCGGCGAGGACGCGGTTGTCGGCGGCGAGCGCGTCGATGTCGGGGGCGTCGAGGAGGGCGAGGCCGCGTGGCATGCTGTGCGCGGTCTCGATCCGCAGGGCCCGCTCGTCCTCGCCGACGAGCGCCTGTACGTCCTCTTCGCCGTCGCCCTCGTCGTCCCCGTCGCCGCCCTCCCCGGGGTCCTGCCGGGGCACCCACACGCGCGTGAGGTCGGGCAGGATCCGCATCCCCGAGAACCAGTGGTGATCGTCCGGGTGGCACACGAGCACCGGCGTACGCGTGGTGGGCCGCAGCACACCCGCCTCGCTGACCTGCCGCCCCACCAGGGAGTTCACGAGGGTGGACTTGCCGGCGCCGGTGGATCCGCCGATGACGGCGAGCAGGGGCGCTTCGGGTGCCCTGAGCCGGGGCACCAGATAGTCATCGAGCTGTGCCAGCAACTCGTCCCGGTTGGCACGCGCGCGTGGCGCCCCTGGCAGGGGGAGCGGAAAGCGTGCGGCGGCTACACGCTCGCGCAGGGCGGAGAGTGCGTCAAGCAATTGAGGCCGTACGTCCAAGGTCACCACATGCGAAGAATGCCCAATTTTGGCGGCTTTCTGAAGCATATGGGCGTCTCTGCGCGCCGATCGGACACAGGGGATGGAAGGGGCGACTGGGGCGCAGGCATAACGAGTGCACAACACCCGGGGCGCGAGACGCCAAAAGCGATGCGAGATTCGCACCTGCCTGCGATTATCAGGACCGCTTCACCGAACCTCCACATCACGGCGCGGAGGCGAAGCACCAGGGACAGGGCCCCGGGAGCCCTATCCTTGTCCCCGGCAAGGTCACGGATCACCCCCACATCCGAACCCCCTGCCACCCGGCCACACCCGGCCCCCGTAGCTCAGTGGATAGAGCAGGCGCCTTCTAAGCGCTTGGCCGCAGGTTCGAGTCCTGCCGGGGGCGCACATGGCCTCTCACCTGCGGAAACGCGTGAGGGGCTTCTTCATGTCCGGGGGCACGTCGCTGCGACAGCAAGCGCCTCCGCGCGGCGGCCCGACCGGCGCGTGTGCCGGTCGGGCCTCATTGCGTGTGCGTGGCTCGATGGTCGCCTCAGAGCGCGGCTGCCGGGGAGGCTTCGGCGGCGCGGCGGTATTCGGCGTTGATGCGCCGGGCTTCTTCGAGCTGGTCCTCAAGGATGATGATGCGGCAGGCGGCCTCGATGGGGGTGCCGCGGTCGACGAGTTCCCGGGCGCGGGCGGCGATGCGCAGCTGGTAGCGGGAGTAGCGGCGGTGGCCGCCCTCGGATCGGAGCGGGGTGATCAGGCGGGCTTCCCCGATGGCGCGCAGGAAGCTCTGGCTGGTGCCGAGCATGGCGGCGGCCCGGCCCATCGTGTAGGCGGGGTAATCATCGTCGTCGAGACGGCCGAAGGAATGGTCTGCTGTCATCACGCCTCTCTGGGCATACGTCGAGGGGCCCGGGTGCCGTACTGGCACCCGGGCCCCGAAGGAACTGCTCACACCATCTGCCGGCCCTAGTGCTGCGCCGGCCTTCTGTGTCCGCGTGACCGTCCGAGAACGGATGGGCACTGCGGGGATCGCGGTTGCGTGACCGGAGACCACCTCACTAACGATGTCCTGCGGTACCCGGGCCTACATTCCGCCCGGGCGATCCTGATGGCTTTCAGCTCCTCCGTTCTTCCCTCTTGATCAACTATCTGTTCACGGCGGCCCCTGATCACTGCGGGCCACCCGGTCCGGCCGTCAGCCCCGTCGCCGTCCTGCAACGCTCTGGCTTCGAGACTCCACCGCCGCACCGTCCTGCGTACTACTGGTACTGCCTGGTACTGCCTGTACTACCGCCCGGCAGTTCGTGTCTGCCGGGCCCGGGTCGATCTCAGCTACGAGATAAACGTAACCACACCACAGCCGAATGTCTACCCCAGTCAGGACAGATTTCCGTTTGTCCGGGGGTGGGGTTTCGGCTGCCTGATCACCGGGCGGCGGGGTACACGGCTGCCAGCGGTGCAGCCACCGGAGTGGCCTGTGGTTCGCCGTTCATCGGCAGGAGGACACACATGCTGGCTTTCGGTGCGGCCGTGCTCTTTGTCATCGCCTTCGTCATCCACGCGACCGAGACGTCGACCGAGGCGGTCTTCAGTCCGACGAGTCTCATGCTGGTCGGGCTCGCGCTCCTCGCCGCGCACTCGGCCGGTGTGGGGTCCGGATGGTCCGGCCGCGGGGGTGGTCGCCGGCGCTGAGGGAGTGCCGGTTCAGCGGGGCAGTGCGTGTCAGCGGGGCAGCGCGTGGCGCAGGATGCGGTGCCACATTGATGTGTACTGCTTCCGGAGAGGGCCCGTGACGTAGGGCAGGCCGTATTTCTCGCACAGTTCGCGCAGGCGCGGGGCCACCTCGGCGTAGCGGTTGCTGGGGAGGTCCGGGAAGACGTGGTGCTCGATCTGGTGGCTGAGGTTGCCCGTGAGGATGTGGAACAGGGGGCCGCCCTCGATGTTCGCCGAGCCCTGGATCTGCCGCAGGTACCACTGGGCGCGGCTCTCGCCCTCCAGTTGCTCCTCGGTGAAGGTCCGCACCTCGCCCGGGAAGTGGCCGCAGAAGATGATGGTGTGCGCCCAGATGTTGCGTGCGCTGTTGGCGGTGAGGTTGCCGAGCAGGCAGGGCAGCGCGGACGGGCCGGCGAGCAGCGGGAACAGGACGTAGTCCTTGGCGGACTGGCGTGCCGCCTTGCCGAGCAGCTCCGCCAGGTCGACGAGGAACGCGCGCGGGCTCTTCCGGCCGTCCCGCACCGCGTCGGCCTCCAGGTCGTACAGGGCGATGCCCCATTCGAAGACGGGCGCCAGCAGCCCCGCGTACAGCGGTTGGAGCAGGTGGAACGGGCGCCAGGGCTGGTCGGGGCTCATGCGCAGGACGGTGTAGCCGAGGTCCCGGTCGCGGCCCACGACGTTCGTGTACGTGTGGTGCAGGTGGTTGTGGGTGTGCTTCCAGGCGTCGGCGGGGGTGAGGAAATCCCATTCCCAGGTGGTGGAGTGGATGGCCGGGTCGCCCAGCCAGTCCCACTGGCCGTGCAGGACGTTGTGGCCCAGCTCCATGTTCTCCAGCGTCTTGGCGACGGTGAGCATGGCGGTGCCGGCGAGCCAGGCGGGCGGGAACAGGGAGACCGCCAGGGCCAGTCGGCCGCCCGTCTCCAGGCCGCGCTGGACGGCGATCACCTTGCGGATGTAGCGGGCGTCGTCCTTGCCGCGCGCCGCGATGATCTCGGCGCGGAGGCGGTCCAGTTCCGCTCCCAGTTCCTCGATTGGTTCCTCGATGCGCGCGGCGTGCGTTGCGTGCGCGTCGTGCGGTGCGTGCGGTGCGGCGTATTCCCGTGCCGCTTCGCCTGCCTCTTCCGTCCCTTCCGGGGTCTCTTCGGCGGTGACGGGGATGGTCGTTGTTGTCGGGGTGGTGGTGGCCATGGGAGTTGCCTCCTCGGGAGGTCCTATACGTCCAGGACGAGTGGGCCCGTGGCTCCGTTGACACAGGTCTGGATCAAGCCGCCCGGTTCGCCGTGCACTTCACCGGTCCGCAGATCGCGGACCCTCCCGTCCACGAGCGGGACGAGACAGCCGTGACAGACGCCCGCACGGCACCCGTACGGCAGCACCACGCCCGCGGCCTCACCGAGCGCCAGCAGAGGCACGGCCGCCGGGGCGTCCGCCTCGACGCCGGTGCGGCCGAACCGCACCCGGCCGCCCGTGGCTCCGGGGCCGGGCGGGAGCAGCGGAGCCGGACGGAAGCGCTCCAGGCGGAGTCGCTCATGGTCTCCCCGCTCGGCCCAGTGCCGTTCCGCCGCGGCCAGGAGCCCCGGTGGACCGCACACCCAGGCGTCCCGGTCACGCCAGTCGGCGCAGCGCCCGGCGATACGGTCCGGGGTCAGCCGGCCGTCCGTGCGCGTGTACGTCAGGTGCAGCGTGAGCCGGCGCGACCGGGCCGCGAGGTCGGTCAGTTCGGCGTGGAAAAGGCACTGTTCGGGTGTCGGAGCGCTGTGGAGGAGTACGACGTCGGGGGCCTGTGCCTGACGGCGACGGGCCAGGGTGCGCAGCATCCCCATCACGGGCGTGATGCCACTGCCGGCCGTCACGAACAGCACCCGTTCGGGCGGCGGGTCCGGCAACACGAACTCGCCCTGGGCCGGGCCCAGTCGCAGGACCGTGCCGGGCGGCGTGCGGCGCACCAGGTGCGGGGAGACCCGGCCGCGCGGGTCCTCCTTGACCGTGACGGCGACGGTGCCGTCCGGCGCGTCCGGTGGGGAGGTGAGGGAGTACGTACGCCAATGTCGTACGCCGTCGATCTCCACGCCCACCGGCAGGTACTGGCCGGGGCGGTGTCCCGCCCAGCCCCGTCCGGGCCGGATCACGAGGGTGGCCGCCGCGGGGCCCTCCGCCCGCACGGCGGTGACCCGGCCCGCGGGATGCCGCGCCGACAGCAGCGGGTCGAGCAGGCCGAGATAGTCGTCCGGGGACAGCGGGCTGGTCAGCCAGGACGCGGCCGCCAGCAGGGGCGTGAGGAGCGACGAGGGCGACAGGGACATGCTGACGGCCCTCCTCCTTATCTCCGGGCCCGGCTCAGTCGCGAGCTCCACGGTCTCCGCGGTCTCCACGGCCTCCACCGGCCCCACGGGCTCCGCCTTCGGGGCTCGCCAGCGAAGCACACCGCACGGCCGGAGACAGGAGGCAGCGAGGGCTTTTCGCCACGCGGCGCGCCTCCCCCGCCAGCCCCGACGCGGCCGTGATCGGATGCCCGTCCGGTGGCCTGCGGAGACGGGAGCGGAGGCCCGGGCCGAAGACGGGCGGAAAGCGTCCTGAGCCAGGGCCTGGCAAGCCGAGGAGCCAGGGAGCCGTCGCGCACCCGTGATCCGGGCTTCCACCGGAGTACGCTGACAGTACCGAGGGCATTTCTTGACCGGCTTCCTCTGCCGGTATCTCCCTCGGCCAAGCACCGGGTCGTGTGCATCGGGCCCGGGGACAGGTCGACACCATGATGGTGATCACCGAACGACGCTCCCCGCCCACCCCCCTGGGCACCCTCACCGCCGACGACGCGCCCGCCCGCCTCTCCTTGAAGCCGTCGGGGCCGACGGGGCCGTCACCGGGTCCTTCGTCCGGGCTGGTCGACGGCGCCTGGTGGCCCCGCTCGCGGGATCTGAACCGTGAACTGCCCGCCTTGTGCGACCGGTTGGACGCGCCGTGGGGACGCATCACGCGCGTCACGGTCAATCCCACCCACTGGCCGGTGATCCCGCACAGGGTGCCGGTCCACGGTCATACGGTCAACGTCGGGTGGTTCCTGGACGAGCAGGACGCCCACCAACTCATGCTGCGCTCCTACCGCGTAGGGCGCTGGGACCTGTTGATCATCCCTCCCGAGACCGACGCGGACGGCGCCGCCCGGCTCATGGCCGCGGCCTGCGACCCACAGGACCGCCGCGCGGGCAGCGCCCTCATGGCGGCCGAGGCGGCGGGACAGCTCACGGCCGCCACAGGGGCGGGCCTCCGCACCGGAACCGGTACGGAGGCCTGGGAGTCGGAGGGCGGCTCCACCCCAGGGGAGGCCCGCTCCATCCCAGGGCGTACGGCCATGACGTACGGGCAGTGACGGTCCTGGGCGCCGCCCTCGGCCGGGCCATGGGTGCCGTCCCTGCACGCCCCCCGGGTCCCCCGGGCAGCGTGCGGGGGTCGGTCACCTCGGGGTGTGGTGACTCCCCCGGCCTCGGAGCGTGAGGGCGCGGGCCGCCAGCAGTACCGGGAGCAGCAGGAGCATCCAGCGGGCGGTGTTCCAGTCCATGACTGCCCAGGCGACGGCCACGAGCGCGAGGTACGTGACGGTGAGGACCAGCAGGTCCTTCTTCGCGCTCATCTTCGTGCTCGTCTTCATGCTCGCCTTCGGGGCCATCTCTGTGTTCCTGTTCCTCTCTTCGTTCGCCGTCAGCACTTGTAGCGCTTCCAGTTGGTGATGACGCCCACGTAGCTGACCTTCCACTCCACGCACTGGTTGGCCTTGGCGGCGTCCTGCATCTGGCCGCGCAGTGAGCCGGCCTGGGCGGTCAGGGCGGCGCCGCAGCCCGCCGCCGCCACCGCGTTGGGGATCTTGGCGCAGGCCATGACGGTGGCCGTCGCCGCGAAGTGGTACATGGGGGTCTTGGCCATGTCCTTCACCTCCTTCTTGCTGAAGCGGAGGTAGATGGACCAGCCGAGCGAGACCTTCGGGTCGGCCACCACCGGGAACGCGGTGTCGGCGTCGGCGTCGATCGTCTGCGTCAGCCTGTCGCCGTCGAGGCGGTAACGGGTGGGCACGGCCCTGCCGTTGGCGTCCTTGGCCCACGGGGCGTCGATCGCGCCCAGGACCTCGGTGTCCTCGCCGTGGCTCTTGGCGATCAGGAAGCCACCCTCTCCGTCCTCCATCAGCCGCGCCCCGTCGGGGAGCGTCAGCGAGAAGTCGTGTGTGGTCGGGGCCTTCCGGTCCTTGAGCGTCACCAGGGTGCGGGCGGCGCCGTCCGCCGTGGGCTGCACGGCGATGTCCGTCGAGGGTGCGGCGTCGGGGTACACGACCGTTCCCGCGCCGGCCGCGACGCCGGTGACTCCCCCCGCCTTCGTGACGCCGAGTGACACGTCGGCGTTCGGCGCGTCGATCAGCACGTCACCGTCGGCCTTCGCGGGCGCGGTGACCGTGACGTTCCCCTCGTCGGTCCGCGCGCTGCCCCGGCGGCCGTCGAGCGCGGTCAGATCCGCGGTTCCGGTCGCCTTCTCGACCACGGCGGCCGCCCGTGCCGCCGTCGACGGCGCCTCGCCTGCGACGGCCGCGGGGGCCGTGGCCCCGAGTACGGCTCCGGCCGTCACCGCCGCGATGAGGCCGCCGACCGTGCGCCGCGCCGTCCGTGTGCTCTTCTTCATGGGTCCCTCCCGTTTCTGTGCATACGAAGGCACCCCGAGCCCTCGAAGGGGATCCCCGCCCGGGGTGCCGCGCATACTTTTACACACGTGTAGAAGTCGACCAAAGGTGATCGTCCGGGGTTACGCGAATGAGATCAAGGACGGGACTTTGGTCCCGTGCTGAAGCCGCACCACCCGGCAGGGGGCATCGAGAGGCGTCCCTTTTGCGGGAACTCCGGCCGCCCGCCCGGGCGTTGCCCCTGTGAGGCCAGCGGCGCCGCTGGCCTCACCAACTCGCCGTGCGCCTCAGCCGCCGCGGCCGCCGTAGAGGGCCTCGATCTCCGTCGCGTACGCCGCCGTCACCGCATGGCGTTTGATCTTCAGGGACGGGGTGAGCAGGCCGTTGTCCTCCGTGAACTCGCCTTCCACGATCGCGAACCTGCGGATCGATTCGGCCCTGGAGACCGCTGAGTTCGCGTGGTCCACCGCCTTCTGGATCTCCGCGATCATGTGTGGGTCGTGGGCGAGCTCCGCGAGTGGTGTGTCCGCCGGGCGCTTGCGGACAGTGAGCCAGTGCCGCACCGCTTCGGGGTCCAGGGTGACGAGCGCGGCGACGTACGAGCGGTTGTCGCCGACGACGATGCACTGGCCGACCGGGGCGCGGCTGCGCAGGCGGTCCTCCAGGACGGCGGGTGAGACGTTCTTGCCTCCGGAGGTGACGATGATGTCCTTCTTGCGGCCGGTGATCGTGAGGTAGCCGTGGTCGTCCAGTGCGCCGAGGTCGCCGGTGGCGAGCCACTCGTCCGCGAGGACGGCGTCCGTCGCGGCCGGGTTGTTCCAGTACGAGCCGAAGACGATGCCGCCCTTGATCAGCACCTCTCCGTCGTCCGCGATGCGTACCGCCGTGCCGGGGACGGGCAGGCCGACCGTGCCGGGGCGGGGCCTGAGCGGTGGGGTGATGGTGGCGGCGGCCGTGGTCTCCGTCAGGCCGAACCCCTCGTAGATGATGATTCCGGCGGCGTAGAAGAAGAGGTTGAGGTCGCGGTCCAGGGGTGAGCCGCCGCTGATCGCGTAGCGCAGCCGGCCGCCGACCTCCTTGCGGATGCGGCGGTAGACGAGGAGTTCGTAGAGCGCCCAGCCGGCGTAGAGGGCCGGCGACGGGCCCGGCCCCTTCTTGTCCAGGAACTTGTTCAGGTAGGCCTCTCCGAAGCGCACCGCGACCCGCTCCGCGCGGTCGAAGGAGGAGGCGCGGCCCATCTTCTCGGCGGTCGCCCGGCCGGTTTCGTGGATCTTCTCGAAGAGGTACGGGACGCCGACGATGAAGGTCGGTCTGAACGCCCGCAGTTCCGGGCGGAGTTCCTCGGGCTTGATGCTGGGGCAGTGGCCGAGCTCGATGCGGGCGAGCATGCAGGCGATCTGGATGCTGCGGCCCAGGATGTGCGCGAGCGGCAGGAAGAGGAGCGTGGCGGCGACCTGTCCCGTGATCTCCTTGAAGACGGGGTGGAGGAGGTCGACGGTGTTCGCCGCCTCCGCGTGCAGGTTGCCGTGCGTGAGGACGCAGCCCTTGGGGCGGCCCGTGGTGCCCGAGGTGTAGACGAGCGTCGCGATGGAGTCCGGGGTGAGTGCCGCTCTGCGCTTGGCCACTTCCTCGTCCGGCAATGCCCTGCCCAGGGCGGTCAGTTCCGCCATCGCGCCGCCGTCGAGGTGCCGGATGCGCGGCGGGTCGGCGGCCGCGACGTCCGTGGCCGTCGACGACCGGAGGGCGGCCAGCGCCTGTTCGGCCGTCGCCGCGTTCTCCGCCGTCTCGGCGATGAGGAAGCGGGCGCCCGAGTCGCGCATGATCCACTCGATCTGTTCCGGCGAGGACGTGGCGTAGATGGGTACGGTCTGGCCGCCCGCCGCCCAGATCGCGAAGTCCAGGACCGCCCACTCGTAACGGGTGCGGGACATCAGCGCCACGCGGCCGCCCGGTTCGAGGCCGTCCGCGATCAACCCCTTCGCCGCGTCGGTCACTTCGCGCGCGAAGGCCGCGGCCGTCACGGGGCGCCACTGGCCGCCCTCCTTGCGGCGCAGGACCACGGCGTCGGGGGCCTCGACGGCGTTGGTGAACGGGATGTCGGCGGTGCTGCCCGTGGTGGCGGGCGCCACGAGCGGGGCGGTGCGGGCCTCGCGCACGGTGCCGTGTTCGTCCCTGATGAGTTCGACTTCGGCACGGTCCGCCAGGTCGCTGCGGCGCTGTGCCCTTTTCAGGTCCTTGCGTACGCCCATGACGGCTCCCCGGCTTCCGGTTCTCAGCGGATGTGCAGGTGCTCGGCGCGTGCTTCGTCGGTCAACTTACTGACACGTAAGGAAAACTCAATGGGGTGGACACGTTCCGCTCCGCGCACCTGAGCGTCCGGGCGGTCGAGCAGACGGATGTGCGGACGGGTGTGCGTGGCTCAAGCCGTCGCTGACCTGCGCCGATGTAGCGGTCATGACGACCTCTGCGTATGCGTCCGTCCGTGGGTCCGAAACCGTCGCCGGGCCGTCGCCCGGAGCGGCGCCCGAGCGATGGCGGGGCCGCGTCCGGCTCGCCGCCTGTCTGCTGCCGGCCCTCGTCATCGGCGTCGCCGGGTTCCAGCGGCGGTGGATGTCCGATGACGGGCACATCTACGTCCGTACGGTCCGGCAGGTGCTGGCGGGCAACGGTCCCGTCTTCAACCCCGGGGAACGCGCCGAATCGTCCACCGGCACCCTGTGGCAGTGGCTGCTCGTCGCCGGTGGGGCGACGGGGGCCGACATCGCGACGGTGGCGATGTACGGGGGGCTGCTGCTCACCGTCGCCGGGTTCGCGCTGGCCTCGCTCGCGGTCCTCCGGCTCCACGGGACGCTGCCGCTCCGCGGCGGGAACGGGTTCCTGCTGCCCTGTGGCGCCCTCGTGCTGCTCGCGCTGCCGCCCGTCTGGGACTTCGCCACCTCCGGTCTGGAGACCGGCCTCGCCACCTGCTGGATCGCGGGGTCCTGGCTCGCCCTCGTCACGCGGCCGCGCTCGCCGGTGACCTGTGCGGTCCTGGGGCTCGGCCCCCTCGTGCGGCCCGATCTCGCGCTGGTGTCGGCCGTCTTCCTCGCCGCCCAGTGGGTGACCGTGCGGCCCACCACGCGGCGGGGGGTGCTCGCGGGGGCCGGGGTCGCGGGTGCGCTGCCCGTCTCGTACGAGATCTTCCGCATGGGGTACTACGGGCATCTGATGCCGCTGCCCGGTGTCACGAAGGAGGCGTCACGGAGCCTGTGGGGGCGGGGATTCGACTACCTCTCGGACTTCGCCGGGCCTTACGTGCTGTGGGTGCCGCTGGTAGCCATCGGCGGAGGCGCCGTGTACGCCACGCTCGTCGCCGGGCGGCGCCGCACAGCACTTCCTCCGGCTGCGGTCCCTCTCGCCGCGCCCTTCGTGGCGCCCCTCGTGGCGCCCCTCGTCGCCGGTGCCCTCTGCTGGGCGTACGTCATCAAGGTGGGCGGCGACTTCATGCACGGGCGGATGTTCCTGCCCGGGCTGTTCCTGATGCTGCTGCCCGTCTTCCTCGTGCCCGTCACGCGCGCGTGGAGCGTCGTCGCCGTGGTGGCCGGCGTGTGGGCCGCGGTGTGCGCGGGCGCGTTGCGGGTGCCGTACGAGGGGTACATCGGGCGGAGCGGTGTCGCGGACGAACGCGGGGTGTACGTACGGCAGAACGCCGCGCCGCACCCCCTCCACCACGACTTCGCGGGGCATCCGGGCAACAAGTCGTACGCCGGACTCGTACGGGACCGGGTGCGGGCCGGCGCGCCCACGCTGCTCCTGGCCCAGACTCCGGTCACGGCCCGGCAGCCCGGTGTGACCGGCGTCTACAACACGCTCGGCTTCAGCGGCTCCGTGATCCCGCTGACCGGCGCCGCCCTCGACCCGATCGGGCTCGCCTACCCGCTGGCGGCCCACTCCGAGGGCTTCGTCGGCCGCGTCGGACACGACAAGCGGCTCCCCGACGAGTGGATCGTCGCCGAGCGCGGCGTCCCCGGCGACCTGCCCGCCGGGCTGGACCCCGCCCGCGTCGACGCCGCCCGGCGCGCCCTGCGCTGCGCCCCGTTCGCAGAACTGCGTGCGGCCACGCGCGCGCCACTGACGGCGGGCCGGTTCTGGCGAAACCTGACGGGAGCCGCCGACCTCACCTCCTTCCGCTTCCCGAACGACCCGGTACGGGCGGAGCGGGAGCTGTGCGGGGGCCGGGAGGGGTGAGGGGCACGGCGTCCCCGGGGCCCGGCGGCCCCACCTCAGCTCACCACGTCCGCCTCAGCTCACCCCGTCCGCCTCAGCTCACCACGTCCTTCCGCGCGAACCCCCTGAACGCCAGCGCGAACAGCACCAGCGCGTACGCCACCGAGACCGCCGAGCCCTGAATCATGCCGCCCCACTCCGGCCGGGGCTGGATCGCGTCGGCCCAGGCGAACTGCCAGTGGGCGGGGAGGAAGTCGCGCCAGCTGCCGAGGGCGGTCACCGCGTCCAGGACGTTGCCGACGATGGTCAGGCCGACCGCGCCGCCCACCGCGCCGAGCGGGGCGTCGGTCTTCGTCGACAGCCAGAAGGCGAGCCCCGCGGTGACCAGTTGGGACACGAAGACGTACGCGACGACGATCAGGAGGCGCCGGGTCGCCGTGCCCGCGGGGAGGGTGCCGCCGGTCGGGATCTCCAGCGGCCCCCACCCGTACGCCAGCGCGCCGACCGCCAGCGCGACCAGCGGCAGCAGCACCATCGCGGCGGCGCTCATGCCGAGGGCGACGGCCATCTTGGACCAGAGCAGGCGGGCCCGCGGCACGGGCGCGGCGAGCAGGTAGCGCAAGGAGGACCAGCTCGCCTCGGAGGCGACCGTGTCCCCGCAGAACAGCGCGACGGGGATGACGAGGAGGAAGCCCGCCGACACGAACAGGCACGTCGCGGCGAAGTTCGTGGCGGACGCCGTCGCCGTGTCCATCAGCGTCACCTCGCCGCTGCGGGAGCCCGGTGAGCCGCCCGCGACGGCGAACGCGATGACCAGCACGACGGGGAGGAGCGCCATGATGCCGCCCATCACGAGCGTGCGGCGGCGCTTCAGCTGGCGGGCCGCCTCGACCCGCAGGGGCAGGGTGCGGCCCGCGCGGTAGCCGGGCGCGGTCGGGCGCTCCAGGGTGGGGGCGGTCATGCGGTGCCTCCGATCAGGGTCAGGAACGCGTCTTCGAGGCGGCGGTGCGGGCCCATGGATTCCACGGGCACGTCGAGGCGGACCAGTTCGGGCAGGAGCCGTACGGCACTGGCGTGCTCCGTGCCGTCCAGGCGCAGCAGGATGCCGTCGTCGGCGCGCACGGCCGACGCGACGCCGGGGAGCGCGGCGACCTTCTCGACGAGCGGGTCGGGGATGTCCGTCGCGATGCCGACGAGGAGCGTGTCTCCGGAGCCCACGATCTCGGCGACCGGGCCGGCCTGGACGAGCCGTCCGCGGTCCATGACGACGAGGTGTGTGCAGGACTGCTCGACCTCGGCGAGGAGGTGGCTGGAGACGATGACCGTGCGGCCGCCGCGCGCGTACCGGATCATGACCTCGCGCATCTCGCGGATCTGCGGCGGGTCGAGGCCGTTGGTCGGTTCGTCGAGGATCAGCAGGTCCGGGAGGCCGAGCATGGCCTGGGCGATGGCGAGGCGCTGCCGCATGCCCTGGGAGTACGTCCGCACGGCGCGGGCCAGGGCGTCGCCGAGCCCTGCGATCTCCAGCGCCTCTTCCATGTGGGCGTCCTCGGCGGGGCGTCCTGTGGCCTTCCAGTACAGCTCCAGGTTCTCCCGGCCGGACAGGTGGGGCAGGAATCCGGCGCCCTCGACGAACGCGCCGACGCGGGAGAGGACGGGCGCGCCGGGCCTGATCGCGTGGCCGAAGACGCGGATCTCGCCCGCGTCGGGCCTGATGAGGCCCATGAGCATGCGCAGGGTGGTGGTCTTGCCCGCGCCGTTCGGCCCGAGGAGGCCGAGGACCTGGCCCTTCTCCACGGTGAAGGAGACGTCGCGGACCGCGTACCGGTCGCTGGACCTGGCGTACCGCTTGCTCAAGTCGGTGATCCGGAGGGGGACTTCGGCGAGCTCCGGGTCGGGTGCCGGTGCCGTGGTGCGCCTGCGCGCGGTGGCGAGCAGGGCGAGGGCGACGACCGCCCCGGCCGCGGGCAGCCACCACACCCAGGAGGGCAGCGGTGCGGCGGCGGTCTCCACGCCGGGCGCGGTCGGCACCTTCAGGTCGCTCTTCAGGGAGACGGTGTACTTGGCGGGCTCGACGGGCGATGCGTAGCCGAGGTCGGTCGAGGAGAGGGCGAGGCGGAGGCGGTGGCCCTTCTGCACCTCGTGGTCGACGGCGGGCAGGGTCAGCTCGACGTCCTTGCCGTCCTTCGCGTCCGTCACCCTCATGGGGGCGACGAGTTGGGAGGGCAGGACCTGCTGCTTGCCGTCGGGCCCCACGTCGTAGACCTTCCCGAACAGCACCGCGTCGCCGTTGGAGGACTTCACGTGGGCGCGCACGGTCGGGGTGCCGGTGATGCGGAGGTCGCTGTCGAGGGGCTTCGAGTCGAACTTGGCGAACTGGCCGGGGAAGTCCAGGGAGACGCCGACGCCGAGGGAGGAGAGCCGGGAGAGCGAGCCGCCGCCGGCCCCGGGGAGCCCGGAGATCGCGGGCGGGCTCGCGCCCGCGGGGTTGTCGAAGGTCTGCTCGCGCCCGCCGAGCGGCACCGCGCGCGGCCCGCTCCGCAGGCCCGGATAGCGGTCGTCGCTCGCGCCCCGCTGCCGCGCCGCACCGTCGGTGGAGTCCATCCCTCCGGTGCGGGTGACGCGGAACGCCGGGCCGGTGTCCACGCCCTTGTCGTCCTTCAGATAGCGGTCGAACCACGTGCCGATGCGCTGCTCGACGCGGTCGCGCTCGCGGTCTCCGCCGTCGTGGCCGCCGGCGATCCAGTCGACGGCCACGGGTGCGTGGTTCGCGCGTACCGCCTTGGCGATGGCGTCGCCCTGGCCGAGCGGGAAGAGGGAGTCGGTCTGTCCCTGGGCGAGGAACGTCGGCACCTCGATGCGGTCGCCGACGGCGGCCGGGCTGCGCTCGGCGAGCAGTTCGCGGGCCTCCGCGTCGGGCTTGCCCGCCACGGCGACGCGCTCGTACATCGCGCACAGCCGCTTCTCGAACTTCTCGCAGCCGCCACCGGTGTTGATGAACATGCCGGCCCAGAGCTTCTTGAAGACGTCGTCGGGGAACAGCGCGTCCGCGAGGTTCCAGTACGTGATCTGGGGGGCGATGGCGTCCACCCGCTTGTCGTGGCCTGCGGCGAGCAGTGACACCGCCCCTCCGTACGAGGAGCCGGTGACGCCCACGCGGGGGTCGCCGTCCTTGTCGAGCCGCACCTCGGGGCGGGTCGCGAGCCAGTCGATCAGCTTCGACACGTCGGCGACCTCGCCCTTGGGGTCGTTGAGCCCGATCTTGCCGGTGGACCGGCCGAAGCCGCGGGCGGACCACGTCAGGACGGCGTACCCGTCCTTGGCGAGGTCTTCCGCCTGCTCGCGCACGTCGCTCTTGCTGCCGCCGAAGCCGTGGCCGATGAGGACGGCGGGGCGCTTCTCGTCCGGGTCACCCGCCGTGAAGTACGAGGTGTCGATCCGGGCGCCGCCGGTGTCGACCACGCGGTCCGCCCTGCGCACGGCGGGGCCGTCGTCCGAGGCGACCGCCGACCACGTGCCCACGCCGGCGAGGACCGCGACGGCGGCCGCGGTGGCGAGCAGCCGGCGCGGACCGCGCGGCACGGGGAACCTGGGCCTGGGCAGTCGTAGATCCATGCCGTCCACCGTACGGGCGCGGACCGACATTGGCGGCAGCCACCGGTCTGAACCCCCCGGCCTCCCCGGGGAGTAGACTCCGCGCCCCGCGTACCACCATGGTGGTATGACATCCCTGGGCTCCGCCTCTCTCGCCACCGGCCAGCGTTCGCTGGGCGATCCGGCCGTCCGCTTCCCGCTGTGGCCGCCGCTCACGGCCGGGTGTCCGGTCACCAGTACGGACACCGTGTCGTATCCGGTCGAGGTCGACTACGCCTACGACCAGGTGCCCGCCGACCTCTTCACCGCCGCGCCCCGCCCCGCGCACGGTCACGACCGGTGGGCCCCGCTCCTGCCGCCGCTGCACGCGCCCGGGCTCGGTGAGGGCGGCACGCCCCTCGTGCCCTTCGGAGACGGCCTCTGGATCAAGGACGAGTCCCGCAATCCGACCTGGAGCCACAAGGACCGCATCAACCGCGTCACCGTGAGCGCGGCGGTCGGCGCGGGCGCGGAGGGCGTCGTCGTCGCCTCGTCCGGGAACCACGGGGCCTCGGCGGCGGCGTACGCGGCGCGGGCGGGGCTGCGCTGTGCCGTGCTCACCTCGGCGGACACGCCGCCCGCGGTCGACGCGTTCCTGCGGGCGTACGGCGCCGTGGTGCTGCCCGTGCCCGTGGACGCGCGGTGGCCGCTGCTGCGGCGGATCGTGGAGCGGTTCGGCTACCACCCCGTCAGCAACGTGACGCCCACGCACACCGGGCACGCGTTCGGACCCGAGGGGTACAAGACCCTCGCGTACGAGATCTACCTCGAACTCGGCGTACCGGGCGCGGTGTTCCTGCCCACCGGGTACGGCGAGCTCCTCTTCGGCGTCTGGAAGGGCTTCGCGGAGCTGGTCGCTCTCGGCGTGACCGACCGGGTGCCGCGCCTGTACTCCTGCGAGCCGGCGGTCGGCGGCCCGCTCGCCGCGGCGCTGCGGGACGGGGTGCCCGCGACGGCGGTGCCGGTCGGCGAGACGGCCGCGTACGCGATCAGTTCGTCGGTGGGCGGGTACCGCGGGGTCGTCGCCGTGCGGGAGAGCGGGGGCGCGGCGCTGCTCGTGACGGACGCGGAGATGGTGGCCGCGCGGGACGAGTTGGCGCGGGGCGGGCTGTGGCCGGAGCTGTCCGCCGCGGCGGGGCTCGCCGGGTACCGGCAGTTGGGTGCCACCGCCGTGGAGGGGCCCGTGGTGTGCGTCTCCACGTCCAGCGGGTTCAAGGACCGTGACCTGCTCGGCGGGTCGGCCTCCGTCGAGCTGGACCCGGCGGACTGGGCGGAGGTGGAGCGGCGCGTGGGCGGATGAGGTGCGCCGCGCAGCCGCTCCGGGTCAGCCCTGGCCGTCCTCCGGCACGCTCACCAGCCACCGCGTGTCGCGTCGCGGCCGCAGGTACAGCGCCCAGTACAGGGTGGCGGCCACCACGATCCCGCCGGTCCAGCCGAGGTACGCCATCTCCTGCCGGCTCAGTACGTACGCGAGCACCGCGATCAGCACCACCGGCACCGCGGGCCACAGCGGCATCCGCCAGGCCGCCGCATGGCCGTGCGTGCCGCGGCGGGCCAGCAGCGCGGCGACGGCGACCAGCAGGTACATGCCGGTCACGGAGACGCCGGTCACGCCGTACAGCGTGTCCAGGTTGACGAAGCAGAGGAGCGCGCCGGGGACGCCGACGAGCAGCGTGGCGATCCAGGGGGCGCCGGACGCGCCGAGCTTGGACAGGGCCTTGTTGACCGGGGAGGGCCAGGCCTTGTCGCGGGCCGATGCGAACAGGACGCGGGAGTTCTGGATGACCATGACGATGCCCGCGTTGATGATCGCGAGGGCGACGCAGAGGCTGACGAACGTGCCGACCGCCGAGTTGGACCAGGCGGCCACCATGGCGCTGATGTCGCCCTCGGTCAGCGCGGTGAGGCTCTCCGCGCCCATGGTGATGGCGATGACCGGCACCAGGATGATCACGGCGGAGATGGCGAGGGTGGCGAGGACGGTGCGCGCGACGTTGCGGCGGGGGTTCTCCATCTCCTCGGAGAGGTAGACGGCCGTGGAGAAGCCCTGCGTGACGAAGAGGGCGATGGCGAGCCCGGAGACGATGAGCATGGCGGTGACGGTGTCGACGCCGCCGGAGCCGCCCGAGCCGGAGCCGGAGGCCACCGTCAGGTCGACCAGGCTGCCCGGGCCGCGCTCGGCGTGGGCGAAGCCGAGGACGGCCACGACGCCCGCCGCGACGACTTCGAGGACCAGGAAGATGCCGGTGATCCACGCGTTGGCGCGCAGGTCGAGGAGGCCCGCGAGGGTCGCGCAGATCATGACGCCCGCGCCCGCGTAGGACGGGTCGAGGTGGACGACCGGGGCCAGGTAGTCGGCCGTGCCCATGGCGATGACGGGCGGCACGATCATCACGACGAGCAGGGACAGGACGAAGACGAGCCAGCCGGCGAGGCGGCCCGCCATCGTGGAGACCATCGCGTACTCGCCGCCCGCGCTGGGGATGAGGGTGCCCAGTTCGGAGTAGCAGAACGCGACGCCCACGCAGAGCAGCGAGCCGATCGCGATGGTGAGGGCGGTGGCGGTGCCGAGCGAGGAGAAGAGGTCGGGGACGACGACGAAGAGCGTGGAGGCGGGCGTCACGCACGACAGCGTGAGGAGGGTGCCGCCGACGACGCCGATGGAACGCTTGAGCTTCTGGGGATCGCCCGGGACGGCCACCGGCACCGGAGGGGCCACCGGAAGGGCTTCGGTGGTGGCGGACTGGGGCGGGCGAAGCGTATCGGTCATGGAGCGCGGTTCCGATCGACTCGTGCGGCAGGAGATGCGTGAGGGGTGCGGCGGGAGCCCTATCGCCTCCGAAACCTGGTTGAGCTGCGTCTTTCTGTGGCTCCCGGCGCGTCATCGAACCCCGGGGACAACCGGAACGTCAACGGTCACTTACCTACGGAATCCGCAGCACGGCCCCACTCCAAGTCGCCTCGCATTCCCAAGAGTTTGCCGAGGCGGGCCTCAATGAACATGCCGCCACCGAAGATGACCTTCATATTGCAGGCGTATGAACGCGGGGGCTTTAGCTGCCCGAATTGCACCCTGTGCACGGGAACCGCAAGCGGAGCGTCAAAAAAGAATCAGGGCCGTCCGGAATCCGGACGGCCCTGCTGTACGTACTGTCACCGAACGGCACCGGTCAGTGCATCGGATGGAGCCGGTAGGACGGATCGAGGTCACGGACCTCCGCCGAGTACGTCGCGCCCTCCACCCCCGACAGATGCTTGCCGAGCAGGGCGAGCACATCGTCGGAGAGCTCCGCCTTCACGGCGGGCCCGCGCCCCGGCAGCAGGCCCACGGTGACGTGCACGAAGGGCGCGTCGGGCCTGCCGTCCACGAAGGCCTCCGAGGAGCGGCAGAACGTCTTGCCGACCCCGACCGAGTCCACCCGCTCCACGACCAGGGGATGCAGCTCCGCCACGAGGGAGGGCAGATCCAGGACGCCGGACAGGGTGTCGGCGTAGTCGATGTCGATGTGCGGCATGCTCACGGCCTTTCATGCAGTGCACACGCATCGTAGAACCGCACCCCTGCCGCCCCTGCGGGCGGGCCTCAGTGGTTGCGCGGGAAGCCCAGGTCCACCCCGGCCGGCGCGTCCGACGGGTCCGGCCAGCGCGTGGTGACGACCTTGCCGCGCGTGTAGAAGTGCGTGCCGTCGTTGCCGTAGATGTGGTGGTCGCCGAAGAGCGAGTCCTTCCAGCCGCCGAAGGAGTGGTAGCCCACCGGCACCGGGATCGGCACGTTCACGCCGACCATGCCCGCCTCGATCTCCAGCTGGAAGCGGCGGGCCGCGCCGCCGTCCCGGGTGAAGATCGCGGTGCCGTTGCCGAACGGCGAGGCGTTCATGAGCGCCACGCCCTCGTCGTACGTGTCGACGCGCAGCACGCACAGGACCGGGCCGAAGATCTCGTCCTGGTAGGCCTTGGCGGTCGTCGGGACGCGGTCGAGCAGCGAGAGGCCGATCCAGTGGCCGTCCTCGTGGCCCTCGACCGTGTAGCCGGTGCCGTCGAGGACGACCTCGCAGCCCTCGGCCGCCGCTCCCGTGACGTACGAGGCGACCTTGTCGCGGTGGGCGGCGGTGATCAGCGGGCCCATCTCCGACGTCGGGTCGGTACCCGGGCCGATCTTGATCTTCTCGGCGCGCTCCTTGATCCTGGCGACCAGCTCGTCCCCGATCGAGCCGACCGCGACGACGGCGGAGATGGCCATGCAGCGCTCGCCCGCGGAGCCGTAGGCCGCGGAGACGGCGGCGTCGGCGGCCGCGTCCAGGTCGGCGTCCGGCAGGACCAGCATGTGGTTCTTGGCGCCGCCCAGGGCCTGCACGCGCTTGCCGTTGGCGGCGGCCGTGGCGTGGATGTGGCGGGCGATCGGGGTGGAGCCGACGAAGGAGACGGCCGCGACGTCCGGGTGCTCCAGGAGACGGTCCACCGCCACCTTGTCGCCGTGCACCACGTTGAAGACGCCGTCCGGCAGACCGGCCTCGCTCAGCAGCTCCGCGATCTTCATCGACGCGGACGGGTCCTTCTCGCTCGGCTTGAGCACGAACGTGTTGCCGCACGCGATGGCCAGCGGGAACATCCACATCGGGACCATGGCCGGGAAGTTGAAGGGCGTGATGCCCGCGACGACGCCCAGCGGCTGGCGGATCGACGCGACATCCACGCGGGACGCCACCTCCGTCGACAGCTCGCCCTTCAGCTGCACCGTGATGCCGCAGGCCAGGTCGACGATCTCCAGGCCGCGGGCGACCTCGCCGAGCGCGTCGGAGTGCACCTTGCCGTGCTCGGCGACGATCAGCTCGGCGATCGCGTCGCGGTTGGCGTCGAGCAGCGCGCGGAACTTGAAGAGGATCGCCGTGCGCTTGGCGAGCGAGGACGTGCCCCAGGTCGCGAAGGCCTCGCGGGCCGCGCCGACCGCCGCGTCCACCTCGTCGACCGAGGCGAACGCGACCCGCGTCGTGACGACGCCGGTCGCCGGATCGGTCACCGGGCCGTACGCACCCGACGCTCCCTCAGCCCTTTCGACGGGCTTTCCACCGATCCAGTGATTGACGGTCTTCGTCATGACAAGCATCCCTACTCTCACAGGTGGCGGCGCCGGGCTGCGACGTGCCGGTCGTACTCTTCCCTGGCCTTGACCGCGGACATCCGGGTCGCCGTCTCGGCCACGGGCACATCCCACCACGCCTGTGCCGGGGGCGGCCCCGACACTGTGTCTGCCGTTTCCGTCTCCACATAGACACATGTGGGACGGTCTGCACCGCGCGCCTCGCGCAGCGCCTCGCGCAGGTCACGGACGGTCCCGGCGCGCAGGACCCGCATGCCGAGCGAGGCCGCGTTGGCCGCGAGATCGACGGGCAGCGGGCCCTCGGTGTACGACCCGTCGGGCGCCCGGAAGCGGTACGCGGTGCCGAACCGCTCGCCGCCCACGGACTCCGAGAGCCCGCCGATGGAGGCGTAGCCGTGGTTCTGCAGGATGACGACCTTGATCGGCAGGTTCTCCTGGACGGCCGTGACGATCTCGGTCGGGTTCATCAGGTACGTGCCGTCGCCGACCAGCGCCCACACGGGCCGCTCCGGCGCGGCGAGCGCGACGCCGATGGCCGCGGGAATCTCGTATCCCATGCAGGAGTAGCCGTACTCGACGTGGTACTGCCGCGGCGACCGGGCCCGCCACAGCTTGTGCAGGTCGCCGGGGAGCGATCCGGCGGCATTGATGATCACGTCATCGTCCGTCACCAACGCGTCGAGCAGGCCGACGACCTGGACCTGGGTCGGGCGCGCGTCCGGCTCGTCCGCCTGGAACGCGGCGTCGACGCGCCGCTCCCAGCGCTCCTTGCCGTCCGTGTACTCGACGGCGTACGCGGGCTCGACGCGATGGCCGTCCAGCGCCTGGGTGAGCGCTTCGAGGCCGGCGCGGGCGTCGGCGATCAGGGTGTCGCCGGCCATCTTGTGGCCGTCGAAGGGGGCGATGTTGAGGTTGAGGAAGCGCACTCCGGGCGCCTCGAAGAGCGTGCCGGACGCGGTGGTGAAGTCGCTGTAGCGGGTGCCGACGCCGATCACCAGGTCGGCGGCGCGGGCGAGTTCGTCGGCGGTGGCCGTGCCGGTGTGCCCGATGCCGCCGACGTCCGAGGGGTGGTCGTGGCGCAGCGAGCCCTTGCCCGCCTGGGTGGAGGCGACGGGAATCCCGGTGGCGTCGGCGAAGTCCCGCAGGGCGTCCTCGGCGGCGCTGTGGTGGACGCCGCCGCCCGCGACGACCAGGGGGCGGCGGGCCGCGCGCACCACGGCCGCGGCGGTGGACAGTTCGCGCGGGTCCGGGGCCGGCCGCCGGACGGTCCAGGTCCGCTCGGCGAAGAACTCGTCCGGCCAGTCGTACGCCTCCGCCTGCACGTCCTGCGGCAGGGCGAGCGTGACGGCGCCGGTCTCCGCGGGGTCGGTGAGCACCCGCACCGCGGCGAGCGCGGCGGGGATCAGCGCCTCGGGGCGGGTCACGCGGTCGAAGTACCTCGACACGGGCCGCAGGCAGTCGTTGACCGACACGTCGCCCGCGTAGGGCACTTCGAGCTGCTGGAGGACGGGGTCGGCGGGCCGGGCCGCGAAGGTGTCGCCGGGCAGCAGGAGGACGGGCAGCCGGTTGACGGTGGCGAGCGCGGCGCCGGTGACGAGGTTGGTGGCGCCGGGGCCGATGGAGGTGGTGACGGCGTGGGTGGCGAGACGGCCGCACTGCCGGGCGTACCCCACGGCGGCGTGCACCATGGCCTGTTCGTTCCTGCCCTGGTGGAAGGGCATCTCCTCGGCGTGTTCGACGAGCGCCTGGCCGATGCCGGCCACGTTGCCGTGTCCGAAGATGCCCCAGGTCGCGCCGATCAGCCGCTGCCGCGTGCCGTCCCGCTCGGTGTACTGCCGGGACAGGAAGCGCACAAGGGCCTGGGCCGTGGTCAGCCTGGTCATCGGTATCCCTCCGTGTGGTCGGGGTGGAAGCAGATCCGCCACTCCCGCTCCTGGCCGGGCCCCGCCATCACGTTCAGGTAGTACATCGCGTGGCCCGGCTGGGCGATGGACGGGCCGTGCCAGCCGTCCGGCACCAGCACGGCGTCGCCGGTGCGGACCTCCGCGAGGACGTCGGTGCCGCCCTCCCTGGACGGGAAGACGCGCTGGTAGCCGAATCCGTCGCGGCCGTCCGGCGCCTCGATCTCGAAGTAGTAGATCTCCTCAAGCTCCGCCTCGACGCCGGGGCGGTGCTCGTCGTGCTTGTGCGGCGGGTACGAGGACCAGTTGCCGCCGGGCGTGATCACCTCGACGGCGATGAGCCGGTCGCAGTCGAAGGCGTCCGCGGAGGCGAAGTTGCGGACCTCGCGGGCGCAGCCGCCGCTGCCCCTCTGCTCGACGGGTACCTCCGGCGCGGAGCCGTAGCGGGCGGGGAGTCGACGCTCGCACTTCGCTCCTGCCAGGGCGAAGCGGCCTCCCGCGCCGGAGGCGATCTGGATCCGGGCGTCACGGGGCACGTAAGCGAAGTCGGAGACTCCGCTGAACACGCTCTCGCGGCCCAGCAGTTCGATGATCCCGTCTGCTGTCTGCACCGTACAGCCGCCGGTCAGCGGGAGCACGATCCATTCACTCTCCCCGGTGGCGAAGGAGTGCAGCCCGCCCGGTCCGAGCTCGACGACGCGCAGGTGGGAGTAGGTCCACCCGGCCCTTTTCGGATCGATGTCCAGGGCGTACGGACCGTCGGCCGCACTCCCTTTCGGTACGTACGTCATGTGGGCCTCCTCGGCCTCTCTGCCCAGCCTGCCTGCGCCGCCACGGCCTGTCTGCCCCGCTACAGCAGTCCTACGGCGGTGTCGACCGCCCCCGCCACATCGCCGTCGGGCGGATAGAGCAGCGCCCTGCCGACGACGAGTCCCTGCACGGTGGGCAGTTGCAGGGCGCCGCGCCACTTCTCGTACGCGGCGTCCGCGTCCCCGCCCTCTCCCCCGACGTCGCCGCCCAGCAGCACCGCGGGCAGCGTCGAGGTCTCCATGACGCGCGCCATGTCGTCGGGGTTCTCGGTGACGGGCACCTTCAGCCAGGTGTACGCGGAGGTGCCGCCGAGGCCGGAGGCGATGGCGATGGACCGCGTGACGGCCTCGGCGCCCAGGTCGTTGCGGGGCGGGCCCGTGCCGTCGCGCCCGCCCCGGCGGGTGAGGAACGGCTCGACGAAGACGGGCAGCCGGCGCTCGGCCATGGCGTCGACGACCCGGGCGGCGGAGTGCAGGGTCCGCAGCGACCCCGGATCGTCGTAGTCGACCCGCAGCAGCAGCTTGCCCGCGTCGAAGCCGAGCCGGTCGATGTCCTCGGCCCGGTACCCGGTGAACCGGTCGTCCAGCTCGAAGGCGGCGCCCGCGAGGCCGCCGCGGTTCATCGACCCCATGACGACCTTGCCGTCGAGGGCGCCGAGGAGCAGCAGGTCGTCCAGGACGTCGGCGCTGGCGAGGACGCCGTCGACGCCGGGCCGCGACAGTGCGAGGCAGAGCCGTTCGAGCAGGTCCGCGCGGTTGGCCATGGCGAAGGGCACGCCGCCCGCGCCGAGGGAGCCGCGGGCGGGGTGGTCGGCGGCGACGATCATCAGCCGCCCGGTCCGCCCGAGCAGCGGCCGCCGTCGCCGCCGGGCGGCGGCTTCGGCGATGGCTTCGGGGTGCAGGGCCCGTGTACGGGCAAGGGAGCCGATGTCTACAGTGCCCACAAGGACAGCCCCTCCGGCGATTGAGGAGCGGGGTCCGGGGCGGAGTCCCGTGAACGGTGCCTCCGGCGGGCGTACACATTCATCCGACGGCCCCCTCTTCCACTGCCAGGGCGACCTCGCCGGGAAACGGCATCGCGGAGGAGCACTCCAGGCGGGAGGCGACGATCGCCCCCGCCGCGTTGGCGTACCGCATGATCCGTTCGAGCTCCCAGCCCGCGAGCAGCCCGTGGCACAGCGCCCCGCCGAACGCGTCGCCGGCGCCGAGGCCGTTGAGGACCTTCACCGGGAGCGGCGGCACCTGCGCCGCCTCGCCCGCGCTGTTCATGGCGAGGACTCCGGCGGGGCCCTGCTTGACGACGGCAAGGTCGACCCCGGCGTCGAGCAACGCCCCTGCGGCGGCGAGCGGTTCGCGCTCCCCCGTGGCGATCTCCACCTCGTCGAGGTTGCCGACGGCGACGGTGGCGTGGGCGAGGGCGGCGGCGTAGTGCGGCCGCGCGTCGGCCGGATCGGCCCAGAACATCGGCCGCCAGTCCAGGTCGAAGACGGTGGTCCCGGACCGCGCGCGGTGGGCGAGCGCCGCCAGCGTCGCCGACCGGCTGGGCTCCGCGCACAGGCCCGTCCCGGTCATCCAGAAGATCCGTGCCGCGGCGATCGCGTCGAGGTCGAGCTCGGCCTCGTGGATCTCCAGGTCGGGCGCCTTCGGCAGCCGGTAGAAGTACAGCGGGAAGTCGTCCGGCGGGAAGATCTCGCAGAACGTCACCGGTGTCGGCAGGTCCGCGACCGGGCTCACCCAGCGGCCGTCGACGCCGAACTCCCGCAGGGCGCCGCGCAGATAGTCGCCGAAGGGGTCCTCGCCGGTGCGGGTGATGACGGCGGCGCGGCGTCCGAGGCGGGCCGCGGCCACCGCGACGTTGCTCGCCGAGCCGCCGAGGAACTTCCCGAACGCGGTCACCTCGGCGAGGGGCACCCCGGCTTGCAGGGGATACAGGTCCACCCCGATCCGCCCCATCGTGATGACGTCGTACGGAATGACGTCGTACGGATCGGTCACCCTGCACGCCCCTTCGTCGCGTCCGTGTGCCCCCAGGTCTAATCCCGCCCCAGCAACCCTGTCAACATTTTGTCCTTACATTCGGACTACTGCTTGACACTCTTCCGACACGGCCTGGAGTCTGGCCGAATGACGACGTTGTCCCGCATCCGGATCGGTTCGGCGCCCGACTCGTGGGGCGTCTGGTTTCCCGAGGACCCTCGGCAGGTCCCCTGGTGGCGCTTCCTCGACGAGGTCGCGGAGTCCGGGTACGAGTGGATCGAGCTCGGCCCGTACGGCTATCTGCCCACCGACCCGGCCGAACTGACCGCGGAGACGGCCCGCCGCGGCCTCAAGGTCTCCGCGGGCACGGTCTTCACCGGCCTGCACCACGGGCCCGCCGTCTGGGAGAAGACCTGGGCCCACGTCGCGGACAACGCCGCGCTCGCGCAGGCCATGGGCGCCGAGCACCTGGTGGTCATCCCCTCCTTCTGGCGCGACGACAAGACCGGCGAGGTCCTGGAGGACCGTGTCCTCACGCCCGCACAATGGCGCGAACTGACCACCCAGACCGAGCGGCTGGCCCACGAGGTCCGCGAGCGGTACGGCCTGCGCGTCGTGGTGCACCCGCACGCCGACACCCACATCGACAGCGAGGAGAACGTCACCCGTTTCCTCGACGCCACCGACCCGGACCTCGTCTCGCTCTGCCTGGACACCGGCCACTACGCCTACTGCGGCGGCGACAGCGTCAAGCTCATCGAGACGTACGGCGAACGCATCGGGTATCTGCACCTCAAGCAGGTCGACCCGGAGATCCTCGCGGAGGTGCGGGCCCAGGAGGTGCCGTTCGGGCCCGCGGTGGCGCGCGGCGTGATGTGCGAGCCGCCCGCCGGGGTGCCCGCCCTGGGGCCCGTACTCGGCGCGGCCCAGAAGCTGGGCGTGGAGCTGTTCGCCATCGTGGAGCAGGACATGTACCCGTGCGCCCCGGACAGGCCGCTGCCGGTCGCCCGCCGCACCCGCTCGTACCTGCGGTCGTGCGGCGCGTAGCAGCAGCCTCATTGCGTCTCTTCTGTCACAAACACTCCCGTCCTGTCACACATGTCTCACGTACGCGGGGCTTGCGTCACAGGCGGTCGACAGTCGCCCCCCTGTGGTCACCCTGTGTCGTTGCACGGGGCACAGGCTGAGTGATCGCCACGCGTCGCACCCAGTTCCCCCGTCGGCCTCTCCGGCCGCCCTGGGTGCGCGCAGGGAGGTGCCACCGATGACCGACCGCAGGCTCTGGTCGTACAAGGAGATCGCCGCGCACATCCGTGTGCAGCCCGACACCGTCCGCTCCTACCGCAAGCACGGTCTGCTGCCGGACCCCGACCACGTCGAGGGCGGCAAGCCCTACTGGTACGCGGACACCGTCCGGGCCTGGGTGGCCGCCCGGCCCGGCAACCGGGGCCGCAGAGGCTGACTTCACGGGGCCGCGTCCGCCGCCGCGGCCCCTCCTCGTTGAGTTATACCCCCTAGGGGTATAGTCTCGGAGTGTGGGGCGAGGAGGCCACCGGGGCTCCCGGGGCCCCCTCCAGCACGCTACGCCGCATACGTACACATCCCTCCCCGAGGAGAACGACATGAGCGCCCAGACCGAGCTCCCGCAGGCCGAGTCCGAGTCGACCGGTTCCTGCTGCTCCCCCAGCGGTTCCTGCCACTCCGACACCGCCGAGACGCCGCAGGGCGCCGTCACCACCGAGTACGAGGTGACGGGCATGACCTGCGGGCACTGCGAGGGCGCGGTGTCCGAGGAGATCTCGGCGATCGCGGGCGTCACCTCCGTCAAGGCCGTCGCCGCCACGGGCCGGGTCACCGTGGTCTCCGAGGCGCCGCTGGACGAGGCCGCCGTGCGCGCCGCCGTCGACGAGGCGGGTTACGAGCTCGTCGGCGCCAAGGCCTGAGGCCCGCGGCGCCCGCCGCGACGTCTGCCCGGCGGTCCGCCGGGTACCCCGGGCCCTGTGGTGTCGGCGCCGACACCGCAGGGCCCGCCGCCGTACCCCCACCCGGAAGCAGTACAAAGAGTCATGACCGAAGTCGAACTCGCCGTCGGCGGGATGACCTGCGCCTCCTGCTCGTCGCGCATCGAGAAGAAGCTGAACCGCATGGAGGGCGTGACCGCCACGGTCAACCTCGCCACGGAGAAGGCGAAGGTCTCGTACGACGAGGGCGAAGGGGTCGCGGTCGACCAGCTGATCGCCCTGGTCGAGAAGCTGGGCTACACGGCCGAGGAGATCGTGCCGCCCCCGCCCGAGCCCCTCTCACCCGCCGGAGACGGCACCCCGGCCCCCACCACCGCCGACATCACCGAGCCCGACACCCTGCGGCAGCGCCTGATCGTCTCCGCCGTCCTGTCGCTGCCCGTCGTCGTGCTCGCGATGGTCCCCGCCCTGCAGTTCGACTACTGGCAGTGGCTCTCGCTGACGCTGGCCGCGCCCGTCGTCGTCTGGGGCGGGCTGCCCTTCCACCGGGCGGCGTTCACCAACCTTCGGCACGGGGCCGCGACCATGGACACCCTCGTCTCCGTCGGCACGCTCGCCGCCTTCGGCTGGTCGCTGTGGGCGCTGTTCGTCGGGGACGCCGGGATGCCGGGGATGCGGCACGGCTTCGATCTCACGGCCTCGCCTGGCGACGGGGCCTCGACGATCTATCTCGAAGTCGCCGCGGGCGTCGTCACGTTCATCCTGCTCGGCCGCTGGCTGGAGGCCCGCTCCAAGCGGAAGGCGGGCTCGGCGCTGCGGGCCCTCCTCGAACTGGGCGCCAAGGACGTGGCGGTGCTGCGGGACGGCACGGAGAAGCGGGTGCCGGTCGGGCAGCTGGCCGTCGGGGACCACTTCGTCGTACGCCCTGGGGAGACCGTCGCCACCGACGGCACCGTCGTCGAGGGCGCGTCCGCGATCGACGCCTCCATGCTGACCGGCGAGTCCGTGCCGGTGGACGCCGTCCCGGGCGCCGTCGTGACCGGGGGCACCGTGAATGTCTCCGGGCGCGTCGTGGTGCGGGCGACGCGCGTCGGCTCGGACACCTCGCTCGCGCGGATGGCGCGGCTCGTCGAGGACGCGCAGACCGGCAAGGCCCAGGTGCAGCGGCTCGCCGACCGGATCGCCGGGATCTTCGTGCCGGCGGTGCTGCTCATCGCGATCGGCACGCTCGGCGGCTGGCTGGGCGCCACCGGCGACGCGACCGCCGCGTTCACCGCCGCCGTCGCCGTCCTGATCATCGCCTGCCCCTGCGCGCTCGGCCTCGCCACGCCGACGGCCCTGATGGTCGGCACCGGGCGCGGGGCCCAGCTCGGCATCCTCATCAAGGGCCCGGAGGTCCTGGAGTCCACCCGCCGCGTCGACACCGTCGTCCTCGACAAGACCGGCACGGTGACGACGGGCCGCATGGAGCTGACCGACGTGCACCTCGCCGGGGACACCCAGGAGCAGCTGCTGCTCCGGCTCGCGGGCGCCCTGGAGCACGCCTCGGAACACCCGGTCGCCCGTGCCGTCGCCGCGGGCGCCGCCGACCGCCTGGGGATCGCGGCCGGGGAGCTGCCGGCGCCGGAGCGGTTCGAGAACGTCGCCGGGTCCGGGGTGCGCGGCACGGTGGACGGGCACGAGGTGCTGGTCGGCCGGGAGCGGCTCCTCGTGGACGCGGGGGTGACGGGCCTGGAGGTGGTGGCCAAGCTGCGGGACGACGCGGAGGCCGCCGGGCGCACGGCGGTCCTGGTCGCCTGGGACGGCACCGCACGCGGGGTCCTCGCGGTCGCGGACGCCCTGAAGGAGACCAGCCCGGAAGCGGTGCGCGAGCTGCGTGCGCTCGGCCTCGTGCCGGTGCTGCTGACCGGCGACAACCAGGCCGTCGCCGACACGGTCGCCCGCGCGGTGGGCATCGCGCCGGACGACGTCCACGCGGAGGTCCTGCCGCAGGACAAGGTCGATGTCGTACGACGGCTGCAGGGCGAGGGTCGAGTCGTGGCGATGGTCGGGGACGGTGTGAACGACGCGGCCGCGCTCGCCACCGCCGATCTGGGCCTTGCGATGGGCACCGGCACGGACGCGGCCATCGAGGCGAGCGACCTGACATTGGTGCGCGGGGACTTGCGGGTCGCGGCCGACGCCATCAGGCTCTCCCGGAAGACCCTCGCCACCATCAAGGGCAACCTCTTCTGGGCCTTCGGCTACAACGTGGCCGCGCTGCCGCTCGCGGCGGCCGGTCTGCTCAATCCGATGATCGCGGGCGCCGCGATGGCGTTCTCCTCGGTCTTCGTGGTCACCAACAGTCTCCGTCTGAGGACGTTCACATAACCCCTTCACAAGGTCGTTTCAGCATCCTCACGCCACTCCCGAAATCCCCATATCGGGGCTCTTGCGCATGTACGGGACATATGCAAGAGACGCAGATCACAGTGATCCGAACGTAACCATTGAGGGGGGACGAGAGTCTAATGGGGCGATGCAGGAAGATGTCTTGGGGGACGTCTTCTGACATCAGGGGACATCTTGGGGGATGTTCCTGGAAATTGCGTTGCCGGGGCACGTGCACCGGGGAGCTTTGAGCGGCCCTCCCGTACGTACGCGTCCCGGCAGACCGCAGGGCAACCACAGACGCCCGGCCGGATCCCGTGGGGGGAATCCGCACCGGGAAAAAGGGAAGCGCCCCGACCGTCGACCCGTGGGGGGATCGGCGGCGGGGCGCTTTCCGCTTGTTCGCCCGGGGGTCAGCGACCCTCGACCGGGACGAAGTCGCGCAGGACCTCGCCCGTGTAGATCTGGCGCGGACGGCCGATGCGCGAACCCGGCTCCTTGATCATCTCGTGCCACTGGGCGATCCAGCCCGGCAGGCGGCCGAGGGCGAAGAGCACGGTGAACATCTCGGTCGGGAAGCCCATCGCGCGGTAGATGAGGCCCGTGTAGAAGTCCACGTTCGGGTAGAGCTTGCGCTCGACGAAGTAGTCGTCGGCCAGCGCGTGCTCTTCGAGCTTCAGCGCGATGTCGAGCAGCTCGTCGGACTTGCCGAGGGCCGAGAGGACGTCGTGCGCCGCCGCCTTGATGATCTTCGCCCGGGGGTCGAAGTTCTTGTAGACGCGGTGCCCGAAGCCCATGAGCTTCACGCCGTCTTCCTTGTTCTTCACCTTGCGGATGAAGGTGTCGACGTCGCCGCCGGAGGCCTGGATGCCTTCGAGCATCTCCAGGACCGACTGGTTGGCGCCACCGTGCAGCGGGCCCCACAGGGCCGAGATGCCGGCGGAGATCGAGGCGAACATGTTCGCCTGCGAGGAGCCGACCAGACGCACGGTGGAGGTCGAACAGTTCTGCTCGTGGTCCGCGTGCAGGATCAGGAGCTTGTCGAGCGCGTTGACCACGACCGGGTCGAGCTCGTACTCGGCGGCGGGCACCGAGAAGGTCATGCGCAGGAAGTTCTCGACGTAGCCCAGGTCGTTGCGCGGGTAGACGACCGGGTGGCCCTGCGACTTCTTGTACGCGTAGGCCGCGATCGTCGGAAGCTTGGCGAGCAGGCGGATCGTCGAGAGGTGGCGCTGCTTCTCGTCGAACGGGTTGTGGCTGTCCTGGTAGAACGTCGACAGCGCGCTGACCACGGACGACAGCATCGCCATCGGGTGGGCGTCACGCGGGAAGCCGTCGTAGAACCGCTTGACGTCCTCGTGCAGCAGGGTGTGCTGCGTGATCTCGTTCTTGAAGGTGGCCAGCTCGTCGACCTTCGGCAGCTCGCCGTTGATCAGGAGGTACGCCACCTCGGTGAAGGTGGAGCGCTCGGCCAGCTGCTCGATCGGGTAGCCGCGGTACCGGAGGATGCCCTGTTCACCGTCGAGATAGGTGATGGCGGATTTATAGGCGGCGGTGTTGCCGTAGCCGCTGTCCAGGGTCACCAGACCGGTCTGGGCGCGGAGCTTCCCGATGTCGAAGCCCTTGTCGCCGACGGTCGACTCGATCACCGGGTAGGTGTACTCGTCGTCGCCGTACCGCAGTACTACACCGTTGTTAGCGTTCTCGCTCACGTCATCCCTCACCGACGTTGTGCCTCTTCTTCGAGGTGCCCTGACTGTCTCTACCATCCCCCATTTGGCCCTGGAGAGTGCACTCGGGGTCGACCATTGGGCCTATTGGCGGCACTCAGTGCCGCCAACCTGCTCATCCTGCCCCCTTCGCCCCGGTTCCGGAAGTGCTGTGTGAGGTTTCCTACTCGTTTGATCGATCAAAATGTTCCAGGGCCTGCTCCGCGGCGTCCCTGAGGCCCCGAAAGCCTGAAATCCAGGGCCGTACAGCGCCTTCCCGCGGAGACCGTGCGCACTGCCTGTCCCAGAGCCTTGCGCGAACCGACCAGGACGACCAGCCTCTTGGCGCGTGTCACGGCGGTGTAGAGCAGATTCCGCTGCAGCATCATCCAGGCACCGGTGGTGACCGGGATCACCACGGCCGGATACTCACTGCCCTGGGAGCGGTGGATCGTCACGGCGTACGCGTGGGCGAGCTCGTCCAGTTCGTCGAAGTCGTACGGGACTTCCTCGTCCTCGTCGGTGCGGACGGTGAGCCGCTGCTCGTCGGTGTCGAGGGCGGTGACGACGCCCACCGTGCCGTTGAAGACGCCGTTCTGCCCCTTCTCGTAGTTGTTGCGGATCTGGGTGACCTTGTCGCCGACGCGGAAGACCCGGCCGCCGAACCGCTTCTCCGGCAGGTCGGGCCTGGCGGGGGTGATGGCCTGCTGGAGGAGGCCGTTCAGATTGCCCGCGCCGGCCGGGCCGCGGTGCATGGGGGCGAGCACCTGCACGTCGCGGCGCGGGTCGAGGCCGAACTTCTTCGGGATGCGGTGCGCGGCGACGTCCACCGTCACGCGGCCCGCGTCCTCGGTCTCTTCCTCGACGAAGAGGAAGAAGTCCTTCATGCCCTGGGTGATGGGCGGGACGCCGGAGTTGATGCGGTGGGCGTTGGTGACGACGCCCGACTCCTGGGCCTGCCGGAAGATGCGGGTGAGGCGGACGGCGGGGATCGGGCTGTCCTCACTGAGCAGGTCTCGCAGCACCTCGCCCGCGCCGACGCTCGGCAACTGGTCCACATCGCCCACGAAGAGCAGGTGGGCGCCGGGCGGCACGGCCTTCACCAGCTTGTTGGCGAGCAGCAGGTCGAGCATCGAGGCTTCGTCGACGACGACCAGATCGGCGTCGAGCGGCCGGTCCTTGTCGTACGCCGCGTCGCCGCCGGGCCGCAGTTCGAGCAGGCGGTGGACGGTGGAGGCCTCCGCGCCGGTGAGCTCGGCGAGGCGCTTGGCGGCGCGGCCCGTGGGGGCGGCGAGGACGACCTTGGCCTTCTTGGCGCGGGCCAGCTCGACGACGGAGCGGACCGTGAAGGACTTGCCGCAGCCGGGGCCGCCGGTCAGGACGGCGACCTTCTGGGTCAGTGCGAGCCGGACCGCCTCCTCCTGCTCGGGCGCGAGCTCGGCGCCGGTGCGGTCCGACAGCCAGGCGAGGGCCTTGTCCCAGGCGACGTCCCGGAAGGCGGGCATGCGGTCGTCCGCGGTCTTCAGGAGCCGCAACAGCTGTCCCGCGAGGGACAGTTCGGCACGGTGGAAGGGGACCAGATAGATGGCCACGATGTCGTCGCCCCCGTCCGGGTCGGGCAGGGACTCGCGGACGACGCCCTCCTCCTCCCCGGCCAGCTCGGCGAGGCAGTCGATGACGAGGCCCGTGTCGACCTGGAGCAGCTTCACCGCGTCCGAGATGAGGCGCTCCTCGGGCAGATAGCAGTTGCCCTGGTCGGTGGATTGCGAAAGGGCGTACTGCAGACCGGCCTTGACGCGCTCCGGGCTGTCGTGCGGGATGCCGACGGACTGGGCGATGCGGTCGGCGGTGAGGAAGCCGATGCCCCAGACGTCGGCGGCGAGGCGATAGGGCTCGTTCTTCACGACGGAGATCGACGCGTCGCCGTACTTCTTGTAGATGCGGACGGCGATGGAGGTGGAGACGCCGACGCCCTGGAGGAAGACCATGACCTCCTTGATGGCCTTCTGCTCCTCCCAGGCGGCGGCGATCATCTTCGTCCGCTTGGGCCCGAGCCCGGGGACTTCCACCAGCCGCTTCGGCTCGGTCTCGATGATGTCGAGGGTGTCCACGCCGAAGTGGGTGGTGATCCGGTCGGCCATCACGGGCCCGATGCCCTTGATGAGGCCGGAGCCGAGATAGCGGCGGATGCCCTGGACGGTGGCGGGCAGCACCGTCGTGTAGTTCTCCACCGTGAACTGCTTGCCGTACTGCGGGTGGGAGGCCCAGCGGCCGTGCATCCGCAGCGACTCGCCGACCTGTGCGCCGAGCAGCGCGCCGACGACGGTGAGCAGATCACCGGCGCCGCGGCCGGTGTCGACACGCGCGACCGTGTACCCGGTCTCCTCATTGGCGTACGTGATGCGCTCAAGGACTCCCTCAAGCACCGCCATCGCTGCAGCTGGACTCGACATGATCCGACGCTACCGCCCGGCACCGACAACGCGGCGGGCCTGTGGACAACTTCCGCACGCCGGGCGGGGCCTGTGGACAACTCCGGCCCTCGGGAGCTTCGAAGGGGCCTGGCCCCGTGGACCAGACCCCTTCGGGTTTCCCCTCCCCTGCCAGAACCTCGCGATCCCCCCGGATCCCCCGGATCCCCCCAGATCCTGGATTTCCCCCCTCAGAAGCCCTGACGCCATATACGACACGCGTCGTGCCCGAAGGGTTGCACGGTGTTGCGAGAATTTTTCGGCAGGCTTCCAGGTGCTGACAGAGCGGGGCATAGGTAGCGTTTGACGCATGAGTGAGGAGGAATGATGTTCGGTGTCCTCGCGAAGCTGAGCAAGCCGGTGGCCAAGGCGGTCTCCAAGAAGACCGGTATTCCCGCGCCGACGGTCACGCGTGCGATCGAGGTGGCCATTCCTGTGGTCCTGACCGTGCTCTCCAAGCGGGCCGCGCGCACGAAGGGCAAGGGTGGCGCGGGCCCCACGGGCAGCGGCCGCGGGAAGTAGACCGGGGCCGCGGGAAGCAGACCGCTACGCGTGCGCGCGGAAGCGTTCCGCCGTCTCCCTCAGCACCTCGCTCCCGTCACGCGCCCACAGCCCCTCGTTGAAGATCTCCACCTCGATGGGGCCGTTGTACCCGGCGGCGTCCACGAGGCCGCGGAAGGCCCGGAAGTCGACGCTGCCGTCGCCCAGTTGCCCGCGTCCGAGCAGGACACCCGCGGGCAGCGGCGTGATCCAGTCCGCCAGTTGGAAGGCGTGCAGGCGGCCGGTCTCCCCCGCCCGCGCGATCTGCTCGGGCGCCCGGTCGTCCCACCACACGTGGTACGTGTCGACGACCACGCCGACCTGGTGCGCGGGGAAGCGTTCCGCGATGTCGAGAGCCTGGCCGAGGGTGGAGACCACGCAGCGGTCCGACGCGAACATCGGGTGCAGCGGCTCGATCGCGAGGCGCACGCCCCGCTCCTCGGCGTAGGGCCCGAGGACGGCGAGCGCGTCCGCGACGCGCTCGCGGGCGCCGGCCAGGTCCTTGCCGCCGGGCGGCAGGCCGCCCGAGACCAGGACCAGCGTGCCCGTGCCGAGGGCCGCCGCCTCGTCGACGGCCGCGCGGTTGTCGTCCAGGGCACGCGCGCGTGCCGTCTCTTCGGTGTCCGTGAGGAAGCCGCCCCTGCACAGGCTCGTCACCGTGAGCCCGGCGTCCCGCATCAGGCGGGCGGTGCGGTCGACCCCGTACTCCTGGACGGGCGCCCGCCACAGGCCGACCGCTCCGATGCCCTCTTTGACGCAGCCCTCGGCGAGTTCCGGGAGCGACCACTGCTTGATGGTCTCCTGGTTGATGCTCAGCCGTGACAGCGACACGGGGGCAGGGGCGGGGGCGGCGGGGGCGGGATCGGGGCTCATTGCGGGACTCCGTGGACGGTGAGCAGGGAGCGCATGCGGGCGGCGGCGCGGGCCGGATCGGGGAACAGGCCGAGGCCGTCGGCGAGTTCGTAGGCGCGGGCGAGGTGGGGCAGCGAGCGGGCCGACTGGAGGCCGCCGACCATGGTGAAGTGCGTCTGGTGTCCGGCCAGCCAGGCCAGCAGGACGACGCCGGTCTTGTAGTAGCGGGTCGGGGCCTGGAAGAGGTGGCGGGACAGCTCGACGGTGGGGTCGAGAAGGGCGCGGAAGCGCTTCACGTCGCCGGTGTCCAGGGCGCGCACGGCCTCCGCGGCGACCGGCCCGAGCGGGTCGAAGATGCCGAGCAGGGCGTGGCTGAAGCCGTGGTCGTCGCCCGCGATGAGCTCGGGGTAGTGGAAGTCGTCGCCGGTGTAGCAGCGCACTCCGTCGGGCAGGCGGCGGCGCAGGGCGATCTCGCGGTCCGCGTCCAAGAGGGAGACCTTGATGCCGTCGACCTTGTCGGGGTGGGCGGCGATCACCTCCAGGAAGGTGTCCGTGGCCGTGTCCAGGTCGGCCGATCCCCAGTAGCCCTCCAGGGCAGGGTCGAACATGGGGCCGAGCCAGTGCAGGATCACCGGCTCGGTGGCCTGGCGCAGGAGATGGCCGTACGTCTCCAGATAGTCGCCCGGCGACGTGGCCGCGGCGGCGAGGGCGCGGGACGCCATGAGGATCGGCTGCGCGCCGGCCGACTCGACGAGGGCGAGCTGTTCCTCGTACGCGTCCCTGACCTGCGGGAGGCTTGCGGGGATGGTCAGTTGGTCGGTTCCCACCCCGCACGCGATCCGCCCGCCGACCCCCTTGGCCTCGGCGGCCGAGCGGCGGATCAGCTCGGCCGCGCCCGCCCAGTCCAGGCCCATGCCGCGCTGGGCGGTGTCCATGGCCTCGGCGACGCCCAGGCCGTGCGCCCAGAGGTGGCGGCGGAAGGCGAGGGTGGCGTCCCAGTCGACGGCGGCGGGGCCGTCCGGTGACACGTCCGCGTAAGGGTCGGCGACCACGTGGGCGGCCGAGAAGACCGTGCGGGAGGTGAGCGGGGGGCCGCCGGCGGTCGTGCGCGGCGGCACCTCGCGGGGGGTGTACGCGCGCGTGCCGCCTCCCGCGGCGGGCAGCAGCACCTGCGGGGGCCGGGTCACAGCGCGATCTCCGGGACGTCGACGCGGCGGCCCTCGGCGGAGGACTTCAGGCCCAGTTCGGCGAGCTGCACGCCGCGGGCGCCCGCGAGGAGGTCCCAGTGGTAGGGCGCGTCGGCGTACACGTGCCTGAGGAAGAGCTCCCACTGCGCCTTGAAGCCGTTGTCGAAGCCGTCGGCCTGGTTGTCGGGCACCTCCTGCCACTGGTCGCGGAAGGAGTGGGTGACGGGCAGGTCCGGGTTCCAGACGGGCTTCGGCGTCGCACTCCGGTGCTGCACACGGCAGTTGCGCAGCCCGGCGACCGCCGACCCCTCCGTGCCGTCGACCTGGAACTCCACGAGCTCGTCGCGGTTGACGCGCACCGCCCAGGAGGAGTTGATCTGCGCGACGGCGCCGCCCTCCAGCTCGAAGATGCCGTAGGCGGCGTCGTCGGCGGTGGCGTCGTAGGGCTTGTCGCGCTCGTCCCAGCGCTGCGGGATGTGGGTGGCGGTGAGCGCCTGAACGGTGCGCACGCGGCCGAACAGCTCGTGCAGGACGTACTCCCAGTGCGGGAACATGTCGACGACGATGCCGCCGCCGTCCTCGGCGCGGTAGTTCCAGGAGGGGCGCTGGGCGGGCTGCCAGTCGCCTTCGAAGACCCAGTATCCGAACTCACCTCGTACGGACAGGACCCGGCCGAAGAACCCCCCGTCGATGAGCCGCTTCAGCTTCAGCAGCCCCGGCAGAAAGAGCTTGTCCTGGACGACGCCGTGCTTGATGCCGGCGTCCTCGGCGAGCCGGGCGAGCCCGAGGGCGGCGTCGAGCCCGGTGGCGGTCGGCTTCTCGGTGTAGACGTGCTTCCCGGCGGCGATGGCCCGCTTGATGGCGTCCTCGCGCGCGGAGGTGACCTGCGCGTCGAAGTAGATGTCGACGGTCGGGTCGGCGAGCACGGCGTCGAGGTCGGTCGAGTAGTGCTCAAGGCCGTGCTGGGCGGCGAGGGCGCGCAGCGCGTGCTCCCTGCGGCCGACCAGGACGGGCTCGGGCCACAGCACGGTGCCGTCGCCCAGATCGAGGCCGCCCTCTTCGCGGAGGGCGAGGATCGAGCGGACCAGGTGCTGGCGGTGGCCCATGCGTCCGGTGACGCCGTTCATGGCGATGCGCACCGTCTTGCGTGTCACGGAAGTCCCTCCGTAGGAGCGTAGCAAGCGCTTTCTATTCGGGGGCAAGCTAGCCTGCCGGACAAGGTTCGGACAAGGGTTCTGGTCGAGCGCGGTGACGGGGCGAGGGCGAACGGGTGACCGGAGGGCGGCGTGACGTGCGACCGCAGGGCGGCGTGACGTGCGCCGGAGGGCGGCGTGACGTGCGACCGCAGGACTACGTGGTGCTCGACCGGAGGACCGCATGATGGGTGACCGGAGGACTACGTGATGGCCAACCGGAGGAGTACGACGTGACCGTGACCCTGGCGGACGTGGCGGCCCGCGCGCAGGTGTCGCCCGCCACCGTCTCCCGCGTACTGAACGGCAATTACCCCGTGGCGGCCGCCACGCGCGAGCGCGTCCTGCGCGCCGTGGACGACCTCGACTACGTCCTGAACGGCCCCGCGAGCTCGCTCGCCGCGGCCACCTCCGACCTGGTCGGCATCCTCGTCAACGACATCGCCGACCCCTTCTTCGGGATCATGGCGGGCGCGGTGCAGTCCGAGATCGGCGGGCCCGGCGGCCGCGCGGGCGGTGAGCGGATGGCCGTCGTCTGCAACACCGGCGGCTCTCCGGAGCGCGAACTCACCTACCTCACGCTCCTTCAGCGCCAGCGCGCCGCCGCGGTGATCCTCACGGGTGGCGCGATCGAGGACGCCGGGCACGCCGCCGCGATCGCCGGGAAACTGCGGCGCCTCGCGGAGGCCGGCACGCGGGTGGTGCTGTGCGGCCGGCCGCCCTCGCCGGACACCGACGCGGTGGCGCTCACCTTCGACAACCGGGGCGGCGGGCAGCAGCTGACGGAGCACCTGCTGACCCTCGGGCACCGCCGCATCGGCTACATCGCGGGCCCGGAGGAGCGTACGACCACCCGGCACCGCCTGGAGGGCCACCGCGCCGCCCTCGCCGCGCGGGGCATCGCGGACGACCCGGCGCTGACGGTGCACGGCCCGTACGACCGCCGCTCCGGCTACGACGCCACGGACGAACTCTTGCGCCGCGCCCCCGATCTGACGGCCGTCGTCGCCGCCAACGACACGGTGGCGCTCGGCGCCTGCGCGGCGCTGCGCGACAAGGGCCTGCGCATCCCGGAGGACGTGTCGGTGGCGGGCTTCGACGACCTTCCGTTCAGCATCGACGCCGTCCCCGCCCTGACGACGGTCCGCCTCCCCCTCCACGAGGCGGGCGCCCGCGCCGGCCGCATCGCCATGAGCAAGGAGAAGCCGCCCCCGGGCGGGGTGGCGACGGTGCACGGGGAGCTGATGGTGCGGGGGTCTACGGCGGGGCCGCGGTAGGGGGTTCGGGGGCGGTGGCGGGGGTGAGGAGGTGGCTGGGCCCTCACACCAGGCGTCCCAGTACCGCCACCCCCTCCGCAATCTCCGCGGTGCTCGTCGCCGCGTAGCCGAGGACGAGGCCGGGGGGTTGGGGGCGTTGGGTGTGCCACGACAAGGGGTGGACCTTGACTCCGTGGGCGAGGGCCGCGGTGGCGAGCTCCGCGTCGCGGAGCCCGCCGTAGGGGCCTCCGCGCGCCTCCGTACCGAACGTGATCATCAGGTGCAGGCCCGCCGCGGCGCCGTGCACCACCGCGCCCGGCAGGTGCTCCCGGATCGCCCCGATCATCGCGTCCCTGCGCCTGCGGTGGTGTCTGCGGATGAGGCGCAGGTGGCGTTCGAGGTCGCCCGACTCCATGAGGTGGGCGAGGACCAGTTGGGGCAGGGCCGGGCTGCCGAGGTCGATGAGGCGTTTGGCGTCCACGAGCGCCTCCCGGTACGCGGGCGGGGCCAGCAGCCAGCCCAGGCGCAGGGCGGGCGCGAGGAGCTTGGAGACGCTGCCCGCGTAGCAGACGTGTTCGGGGAGCAGGGCGCGCAGGGCGGGGACGGCGGGCCGGTCGTAGCGGTGTTCGGCGTCGTAGTCGTCCTCGATGACGAGGCCGCCGTCGCGGGCCCAGTCCATCAGCTCGCGGCGCCGTTCGCCGCCGAGGACGACTCCGGTGGGGAACTGGTGGGCGGGCGTGAGCAGGACGGCCGGCGCCCCCGTGGCGCGCAGCGCGTCGACGCGGATGCCGTGGGCGTCGACCGGGACGGGCGGGGTGCCGAGCGGCCGCAGGTGCTGTCGTACGCCGAGTGATCCTGGCTCCTCCACCGCCACGCCGGAGATCCCGTCGGCGCGCAGGACGTCGACGAGCAGCCGCAGTGCCTGGGCCGTGCCGTTGACGATCATCACGTCGTCCGGGTCGGCGAGGATGCCGCGGTTGCGGGAGAGCCAGTGCGCGACGGCGCCGCGCAGGGCGGGCGTGCCGCGCGGATCGCCGTAGCCGAAGTCCGCCGGTGAGAGCCCGCCGAGCACGGAGCGCTCGGCGCGCAGCCAGGCCGCCCGCGGGAAGGCGGCGAGGTCGGGGAGGCCGGGTGACAGGTCGATGCGGGCGGGCGCGGCACGGATGGCGTCGAAGACGCCGAGGTCGGGCGGGTCCGTGAAGAGGTTCCTGGCCGCCTCGCCGACCGCTTTCCGCCCGGAAGCCACCGGTCCTCCCGGCGCGGTCGTTGGGTCTCGCGGCGCGGTCGCCGAGCTTCGCGGCGCGGCCGCCGGGCTTCGCAGCACGGTCGCCGGTCCTCCCGGCGCCGTCGCCGGCACGTGCGGTACGGCGACGACCACCGTGCCGCCCCGGCCGCGCCCCGCGACGTGGCCGTCCTCGGTGAGGCGCCGGTAGGCCTCCGTGACGACGCCGCGGGACACGCGCAGGTCGGCGGCGAGGGTGCGGGTGGCGGGGAGTCTGCTGCCGACGGTGAGGCGGCCGTCGGCGATCGCGCTCCTGATCTGCCGCGCCAGCCAGTCGGAGAGCCCGCCGCGAGGGGCGTCCCCGGTGTCGAGCTGGAGGAAGTCGACGGCCCCGCCCGCACTTATGGACCTGTGGGAAGGAGATCCAATGGACCTGTTCATGGAGCCATTGTGGCCCGAGGGTCGGGGCATGGAATTTCTGCTCACCTCCCTCGTCGTCTGCGTGACGCCGGGCACCGGCGTCCTGTTCACCATCGCGGCCGGGCTCTCGCGCGGCACCCGCGCCGCGGTGATCGCGGCCGTCGGCTGCACGCTGGGTGTCGTCCCGCACATGGTGGCCGCGATCACCGGCCTCGCGGCGCTGATGAACACCAGCGCCGTCGCCTTCCAGACGCTCAAGTACCTGGGCGTGGCCTATCTGCTGTACATGGCGTGGAGCACGCTGCGGGACAAGAGCGAGCTCACCGCCGAAGAGGAGAGCGAGCCGCGTTCGGCGGGCCGCACGATCCTGACGGGCGTACTGATCAACATCCTCAACCCGAAGCTGACGCTGTTCTTCTTCGCGTTCCTGCCCCAGTTCGTGAGCACGGACGAGCCGTACGCCGCCCTGCGCATGACGGAGCTGAGCGCCTACTTCATGCTGATCACGTTCCTCGTCTTCGCGGCGTACGGCCGGTTCGCCGCCGCCATGCGCAACCACGTCATCTCCCGCCCCCACGTGGTGAGCTGGCTCCGCCGCACCTTCGCGGTGGCGTTCGCGGCGCTGGGGGCACGGCTGGCGTTCCTGTGAGGCGGCCGGCGCCCCCTGCCGGGGGCGCCCGTGTCCCCTGCTCGACGCCGTGTCCGTGACCTTTCGATGTCGTTGACATCACCGGGAAAAGGAGGCTCATATGGCAGTCATGGTCATGGATGCACCCAGCGCCTGGGACGTGCTCGACGGCGTCAATCTTCCCCGCGGCTACCGCGTCGAGATCACGGAGGGGAAGATCATCATGACGCCGCAGGGCGAGTACCAGTGGAAGGTCATCCTCGAAGCGGCCCCACAGATCAAGGAGCAGCTCGCCTCCCACGGCGACATTCTCTCCGACGTCATGATCGACTTCCCGTCGAGTCAGTACGGCTACGCCCCTGACCTGGCGATCATCGCGCCCGGCGCCGAGCGCAACAGCCGTGGCCGCTTCGAGTGGCACAGCCTGGAAGCGGTGCTCGAAGTCGTCTCGAAGAGCAGCCGGGACAACGACTTCGCCAAGAAGTTCCGTCTCTACGCCGAGTGCGGCATCCCCCTCTATGTGGTGATCGACCCCGAGGCCGGTTCCTGCACCGTTCACCGCGGCCCGACCAGGACCGGAACCTATGACGACGCCACTGATGTCCCGTTCGGGCAGGAGCTGGTCCTGCCGCTGACGGGCCGGGAGATCACCGTAAGGACCGACGGATTCCCCAAGGCCGGCGACCTCGGCTGAGCCGTTCGGCCGAGCCGGGGCTTCCCACCCCCGGCCCCCCGGCGTACCGTTGACTCAGTCAAAGGTGACCCGGAGTGATCCGTATGACGAAGCCCCCTCAGGAAGCCGCGGCGCGGTCGGTGTCGCGTGCTCCGGTCCAGGAGATGCGCGCGTTCAACCGGTTCTATACGAACCTCATCGGCGCGCTGGACTACAGCCGCCACCTGTACGTCCCGTACACCCTCACCGAGTCCCGCGTCCTGTATGAACTGGCGCACGCGGCGCGTACCGACGCGGCCGACCTGCGGGCCGAACTCTCCCTCGACGCCGGGTATTTGAGTCGGCTGCTCGCCAAGTTCGAGCGGGACGGCCTCGTCGAGCGGGCGCCCTCGGTGGCCGACCCGCGGCGTCAGCGCATCACGCTCACCGCGCGCGGGCGCGACGCCGCCGAGCTGCTCGACGAGCGGTCGCGGGAAACCGTGGGCTCGCTGCTCGCCGAGGTGCCCGCCGCGGACCGGGCCCGCCTCGCGGCGGCCATGCGCACGGTGCGGGAGATCCTCGGGGGCGGCCGCGGGCGGTCCCGCCGCCGCGGGAAGCGCGCGGACGTCCTGCTCAGGGAGCCGGGCCCGGGCGACCTCGGGTGGATCGTGCAGCGCAACGCCGCCGTGTACGCGGCCGAGTTCGGCTGGAACACCGACTATGAAGGCCTCGTCGCCCGCATCGTCGCCGACTTCGCCGAGGACCACGACCCCCACCTGGAGCGGGTGTGGATCGCCGAGCTCGACGGGCGGCCCGTGGGGTGCGTGATGTGCGTACGGGACGAGGCGCCGGGGACGGCCCGGCTGCGCCTCCTGCTCGTCGAACCCGACGCGCGGGGTCTGGGCATCGGGGACCAACTGGTGGCGGCGTGCGTCGAGTTCGCGCGAGGCGTCGGGTACCGCGAGCTGACCCTGTGGACCAACGACGTCCTCGCGGCGGCCCGCGGGATCTACCGGCGGCACGGCTTCGTCCTCGTCTCCGAGAAGCCGCACCGCTCCTTCGGCGTCGACCTCGTGGGACAGGACTGGCTGCTTCGGCTGCACGGGCGGCCCGCGTGACGCCCCCGCCGAGGCGGGGTTGACCTTGCCCGCGCGCCGCCTACTGTCGGGACCATGAGATTCGCCTTCTCCACCCTCGGCGTCCCCGGCCTGCCCGTCCCCGACGTGCTGCGGCTCGCCACGGAACACGGCTACCACGGCGTCGAGCTCCGCGCGCACCCCGAGGAGCCGGTACACCCGGGGCTCGGCCTCGTCGAACGGGCCGACGTGGCCGCCGAGTTCAAGGCGGCCGGCGTCGAGATCCTCGGCATCGCCGGGTACGCGCGCGTGGCGGCGCCCGTCGAGGACGGTCCCGTCCTCGACGAGATACGGTCCCTCGTCGACCTCGCCCGCGACCTGGGCGCCCCCTTCGTCCGCGTCTTCCCCGGCGGCGGCACCGAACAGAGCGCGGCGGAGGCCGACGCGACGGCCGCGCGGCGGCTCGGCACCGCCGCCCGGCACGCCGCCGACGCCGGCGTACGCATCCTCCTGGAGACCCACGACTCGCACCGCACGGGTGCCGACGCCACCCGCGTCCTCGGCACCGTCGGGCACCGCCAGGTCGGCGCCCTGTGGGACGTGATGCACACCTGGCTCGGCGGCGAGTCCGTCGCCGACACCTTCGCCGCGCTCTCCCCCTACCTCGGCTACGTCCAGATGAAGGACATCGCGTCCGCCGACGACACGACACCACTGGCCCTCGGCGCCGGCGCGCTGCCGCTCGCCGAGTGCGTGGCGCTGCTCAGCGCGGAGCAGTGGGAGGGGTGGCTGTGCTGGGAGTACGAGAAGCGCTGGTACGAAGAGGCGGCACCGCTGCCGGAGTTGCTGGGTCCGGGCCGTGAACTCCTGTCACGGCTCGTGTCCCGCTCCGGCTGACCCGGGGGCGGGCCGGACCGCCCGACCCCGCGAACGAGGTCAGCGCGACCCCGCCCACCAGCAGCGCCGCCGCGCACCACCGCGGCCCGCTCACCGACTCGCCCAGGACCAGGGCGGCCGACGACATCCCGAAGACCGGTACGAGCAGGGAGAACGGGGCGACCGTGGACGCGGGGTAGCGCCGCAGCAGGTACCCCCAGGCGCCGAAGCCGAAGACCGTGGTGACCCAGGCGACGTAGACGATGATGCCCGCGCCCGACCAGTCGAGGGAGCGCAGGGCGGCGAGGTCCCTGGACGGCCCCTCGAAGAGCAGGGAGAGCGCGAGCAGCGGCAGCACCGGAACCGTGCTCACCCACACCATGAAGTTCAGGGCGTCCGGCGGGGACGCCTTGCGGGTGAGGATGTTGGAGACGCCCCAGCAGGCCGCGGCGCCCAGCAGCAGCGCGAAGGCGGTGAGCGGCCCGGTCCCGCCCTCGTCGACGCCCGCGACCGCGATCCCCGCGAGGGCGACGGCCATGCCCACCACCCGTACGCGGCCGGGCCGTTCGCCCAGCAGCACGAAGGCGAACAGGGCGGTGAACACGGCCTGTGCCTGCAGCACGAGCGAGGACAGGCCGGCGGGCATCCCGGCGTCCATCCCGATGAAGAGCAGTCCGAACTTGGCCACGCCGAGCACGAGGCCCACACCGACCACAGCCCTCCAGCCCACCTTCGGCCGCCCCACGAAGAAGACGGCGGGCAGCGCCGCCACGAGGAAGCGCAGGGCGGAGAAGAGCAGCGGCGGGAAGTGGCCGAGCCCCACCTCGATCACCACGAAGTTGATGCCCCAGACGGCGGCGACGAGGACGGCCAGACAGATGTGTGCGGGTCGCATGCGTCGAGGATCACCCGCCGCGATCATGTAGGACCAGCGCGAATCTCTGCATGATTGGATGAAGCAACGCTTACGAATCGCTGACGAATGGGGAGGCTCCCGTGCTCGATCTCGCCCGGCTCCGCGCGCTGCACGCCGTCTCCGTACACGGCACGGTGGGCGCGGCCGCGGCCGCGCTCGGCTATACGCCGTCCGCGGTCTCCCAGCAGATAGCCAAGCTGGAACGGGAGACCCGCACGACGCTCCTTGAGCGCCGCGGCCGAGGCGTCGCCCTCACCGAGGAGGCACTTCATCTCGCCGATACGGCCCGGCAGTTGATGGCCATCGTGGAACGTGCCGAGACCGAGCTGGAGGAGCGGCGCGGGGTGCCCGCGGGGCGCCTCACGATCGCCGCGTTCGCCTCGGCGGCGCGAGGGCTCCTGCCGTCCGTCCTGGCCGACCTGGCGCGCCGGCACCCCGCCCTGGACGCCCGCATGTCGGAGATCGACCCGCACCTGTCCGTCGACCTCGTGGCCAAGGGCGCGATCGACGTGGCGGTCGTCCACGACTGGGACATCGCGCCGCTCCCGACGCCGCCCGGCGTAGAACAGGCGTTCATCGGCGATGACATCTGCGACCTCGTGGTCCCCGAGGGCCACCGGCTCGCGGGGCGCGAGTCCGTACGCCGCGAGGAGCTGAAGGCGGAGCGCTGGATCACGCAGCCTCCGGGACTCGTCTGCCACGAGTGGCTGATCCGCACGCTCCGCGAGGCCGGGTGCGAACCCGACATCGCCCACCAGGCCGAGGAGAATCCGACCCTGGTCGCGCTCGTCGCCGCGGGGCTCGGCGTCGCGCTCATCCCCCGCCTGGGCCGCGGCCCCATTCCGCCCGGCGCGGTCACGGTCCCCTTGGACCCAGTCCCTGTCCGCCGCCTCTACGCCCTGTGGCGCACGGGAGCCTCGCGCCGCCCCGCCATCGCCGAAACGGTCCACGCCCTCCAGTCACACTGGCCCTCTTGACTCCCGACTTCCGGAATACCGGGCCGAGTCGGGAACCCTTCGGGTGTCCCGGTCGTCCAACCGGCACGCTGCCGGTGAGTCTCCGCGAGGCGGTGTCGGCATCGCTGCTGGCTGCGAACGCTGACCACCCTCTCCGCCGCCCGCGGTCGGCAGCCCGCCGTCACCGGTGCGCCCCCCTTCAACAGCGCCGGTGACGGCCCCTCGCGCTCCTCCCTTGACCGGCAGAAATCTTCGGGATATCCGTAACTCCTGAAAGTTTCCTCCGAACCGCGGGAGCCCCACGTGCAGCAGTCCGACGACAGCGACCGCAGGCTCCGCGAGCTCGTCGGCTCCATGCCCCTGGAGGACAAGGTCGGCCAGCTCTTCGTGATGCACGTGTACGGCCACAGCGCGACCGACCCCGACCAGGCCGACATCGACACGAACCGCCGGGAGCTCGGCGTACGCGACGCCGCCGAGCTGATCGCCCGCTACCGCCTCGGCGGCATCATCTACTTCGGCTGGGCCAACAACACCCGCGACCCCCACCAGATCGCCGAGCTCTCCCGGGGGATCCGAAAGGCCTCGCCCGCCGTCCCCGTACTCATCTCCGTCGACCAGGAGCACGGCGTCGTCGCCCGCGTCGGCGCCCCGGCCACCCTGCTCCCCGGCGCCATGGCCCTCGGCGCGTCCGGCTCGCACGACCACGCCCGCGAGGCCGCCCGCATCGCCGGCGCCGAACTGCACGCCCTCGGCATCCGCCAGGACCACGCCCCGGACGCCGACGTGAACGTGAACCCCGCCAACCCCGTCATCGGCGTACGCTCCTTCGGCGCCGACCCCGAGGCCGTCGCCGGCTTCGTGACCGCGCAGATCGAGGGCTATCAGAGCGCCGGCATCGCCACCGCCGCCAAGCACTTCCCCGGGCACGGCGACACGACGGACGACAGCCACACCGAGCTCCCGCACATCCACCACACCCGCGAGGAGTGGGACCGCTACGACGCGCCCCCCTTCCGCGCCGCGATCGCCGCGGGCGTCGACTCCGTCATGACCGCGCACATCGTGGTGCCCGCCCTCGACCCGTCGGGCGACCCGGCGACGCTCTCCCACCCGATCCTGACCGGCGTCCTGCGCGAGGAGCTCGGCTTCGACGGCGTGATCGCCACGGACTCCCTCGCGATGCGCGGCGTCCGTACGAAGTACGGCGACGACCGCGTGGCCGTCCTCGCCCTCAAGGCGGGCGCCGACCAGCTCCTGAACCCGCCACGCCCGGACGTCGCGTGGCACGCGGTCATCGACGCGGTCAGGAACGGCGAGCTGACGGAGGACCGCATCGACGAATCGGTCCTGCGCGTCCTCCGCATGAAGGCGAAAGTGGGCCTCCTGAGCGACGACGACCCCGCTCCCGCACCCACCGCCATCGGCACCCCCGCCCACCTCGCCGCGGCCGACCGCATCGCCGAAGCCACCACGACCCTCCTGCTCAACACCGACGGCCTCCTCCCCCTGTCCCCCGCCACCCACCCCAACATCCTGGTGGTCGGCGCCGACCCCCGTTCGCCGTCCGGGACCACGGGCCCGCCGACCACGGTCCTCGCGGACACCCTGAACGCCCTGGGCTTCCGTGCCACGGCCCTGCCCACCGGCACCGCCCCCGACGAGGCGGCGATCGAGAAGGCGGTGGCGGCGGCACAGGGAGGCCAGGACGCCGTCCTCGTGACGACGTACAACATCACCACGCACGCCACCACGAGGGACCACACCCAGGCGGCGAACACGGCCCTGACCGACACCCACGCCGAAGCCCACGCCCGAACCCACCGGGCGACGGACCACCCGGACGACGCCGGCCAGGCCACCCTCGTCGCGGCGCTCAGGACCACCGGCCTCCCCGTCGTCACCCTCGCGATCCGCAACCCGTACGACATCGCCCACCTGCCCCCCGTCGACGCCGCCCTCGCCTCCTACTCCTGGACGGACGTCGAACTGCGTGCCGCCGCACGGGTCATCGCGGGCCGGGCCGCGCCCCGGGGCCGGCTCCCCGTGCCGGTGCGGCGGGCGGACGACCCGGCGCAGGTGCTGTACCCGATCGGGTACGGCCTGACGTACTGAGCCGTACGCCGCACCGCCCGCGCGCCACCCCCGAGCGACCGAAAGCCCCCCGCGTGCCTGGCGCGCGCCCGCTCCGGCGGGCCAGGCTGGGGTGCGCGCATCGGGGGGATGGCCATGGTTGCCCGCGTCCGCACACTGCTGGTCGCCGTCACGGCGGCACTGACCGCGCTGGCCGGGCCGGCCGTCCTGACCGGCTGCCGGCAATCGGGCGGCTCCGACTCCGACCCGGCCACTTCCCGCCCCACCGGCTCCGTGTTCCTCGCCTTGGGCGACTGCGGTTCGCGGGGCCGCGAGACGGCCACGGAGGTCCCCTGCACCAGTGAACGGGCGGTCGCGCGGGTCGTCGCGCGCCACGACGGCACGGCGTGGCAGGGCCCCGCGTGCCCGCCGCGCACGGACTTCGTGCTGCACATCAGCGAGAGCAGGCCCGCCGTCGACGAGGACGGCGACGGCGCGGTCCCGCGGGGCTACGCCTGCATGCGGAATCTGGAGCCACCGCATCCCGGTGACCCCGGTGGTGGCGGCGGTCCGCGGACCCTCGTCGGGGACTGCGTGTACGGCGCGGGGCGTGGGGAGGTGCGCGAGACGGCCTGCGACGGCTCGGGCGAGCGGCGCCCGGAGTACCGCGTGACGTCGGCGGTGCCGGACCGCACCGCGTGCCCCGCCGCCACGCGGCTCTACGTGACCCTGGACGGGAAACGCCCCGTGGGATGCGCGGTACGGCTGTAGGGGCCGACGCGCGAAAGGGCCGACGCGGTGCGTCGGCCCCCTCCCGAGAAGAACCCCGCGCTACGGCCGCAGCGTCCGCTCCTCCCGCACGTCACGCCGGTCGAGCTTCTTGTCGTACGCGGCCAGCGGCTTGCCCGAGTCGGACGGCACCCCGGCCCACGTCTGGATCCGCTGCGTGGCCTTCGCCTTCTGGTCGGCGACGAGCTGCGCCACGGTCGCCCCGTGGTTCGCGCCGGGCGCCGTGAAGACATGGCTGTCGTGCTCGGCACCCCGCGCCGGGCGGAACTTCTCGGCGCCGTACGGGTCGTACTCGCCGTACACGTACATCATCCGGTGCGCGTTGTGCCGCACCCAGCGGTCGACGTCCCGCATCGCGTGCGGCTTGAACTTCATCGGGATCTCGCGCGGCACGAAGTTCCGCGGCGGCTGGTAGCCGTACCGGCTCAGGTCGCCGAGCCAGGGCTGCGCGATGGTGGGCGCGCCGAGTTCGGTGCCCGCCTGGTAGTAGTACGGCGTGTAGGGGGCGAGGCCCTGGTCGGTGTAGGAGGACCAGCCGCCCACCGAGTCGACGTAGTCGAAGAGGGCCTGGTCGGTCATGGTGGCCGCGTCCGGGATCTTTCCGCAGGCGGTGGCGGCGGGCTGGTACTGCCAGAAGCCCCACACCAGGTCCATGACGACGGCTTCGAAGGCCTTGTCCAGGGTGCCGACGGTCTTGAAGGTGTAGCCCTCCGACCCGGCGTACGCCGCGAGCTTCGCCGACAGCAGTTCCCTGCGCACCAGCGCCTCGCGCTGCACGGCCTGGATCCGGTCGCGGCACTCCTTGGTGCCGACGCCCGCGAGGAACTCGTCGTAGGCGGAGTCCTCCTTGTCGACGACGTCATTGGGCGCTACGTAGGCGACGATGCCCGCCATGTCGCGCGGGTAGAAGCGCTCGTAGTACGTCGCGGTCATGCCGCCCTTGGAGATGCCGGTGGCCAGCCACTTCTTGCCGTAGATGGGCTTGAGGGCCTGGTGGATGCGGTGCTGGTCGGTGGCGGCCTGCCAGATGTCGAGCTTGGACCAGTCGGCGGGGTCGGGGCGCGACGGCGTGAAGAATCGATACTCCATGGAGACCTGGTTGCCGTCGACGATCTGTGTCGGCTCGCGGCGGCCGGGGTTCGTGGAGACGCTGTAGCCGCTGGTGTAGTAGACCGTGGGGCGGTTGGTGTCCTTGTGCAGCACGGTGAGGCGCTGCTTGAAGGTGCCCTTGGAGGGGTGCCGGTGGTCCACCGGCTGGGTGTAGTCGAGGACGAAGAAGCGGTATCCGGGATACGGCTTCTCCTCGATGAGGCTCATGCCGGGTATGGCGAGCAGCCTGTCCTTGATGTCTGTGGTGACCGTTTCCGCGGCTGTGGCCGGCCCGGTCGTCGTCGCTCCGGCCGCGCCCGCCGTGCCTATCAGCACCACGAGCGACAGCACCCATCTGAGCGTCTTGCGCATGCACCCTCCCCTGTCGACACAGCAATGCCCCGGAACCTAACGGAGCAACTGGGTCCGCACCAGGGGGAGTTCGCCCATCGGGTCACTCGGGCTCAGCAGAGAATCCAGCCCGAACTGACGCCGTGCCTGCCGATCTTCCCCTTCACCCATACGCAGCGGTGGCCCGCGTGGACCGTCACCGGCCCCGCGTGGTGGGAGTACCGGCCCTTGTCGCGCGCGGGCCGGCTGCCGCGGGCCTGGACGCTGACGGACATCGTCTTGCGGGCCCCTGTGTGCTTGGCGAAGACCACGGCGCAGACGTAGCCGCGGGTCTTGAAGACGTCGACCCGGCCGGTGCTGAAGGGGAGCGTGCGCACCTTGCGGCCCGCGCAGAGGCCGGTGACGGCCTCCGCGGAGGCGGTGCCGGGGCCCGCGAGGGCGAGCAGCACGGCGGCGGCGAGCACGGCGGTGCCGAGCGTCAGCCGCCGCCGTCGTATCCGGCCACTGCTCCGCTCACTGCTCACGGTTGCCCCTCCCGCCACTCCTGCCTCAGCGTACTGGTGTACGGACGCAGCCCGGGCCCCTTGCGGTTGCGGGAGAACCTCACCTTTTCCCGCGCTGTCCCGTGCCCTCCCCCCCTGTGCTGTCCGCTGCCGCCTCAGGCCGCCTCGACGGGCTCCCCCACGAACGTCCGCCACAGCCGCGCGTACCGCCCGTCGAGCGCGAGCAGTTCCTCGTGCGTGCCGTCCTCCGCGACCCGGCCGTGGTCCATGACGACGACGCGGTCGGCGCGGGCCGCCGTGGTCAGCCGGTGGGCGACGACGAGTGTCGTGCGCTTGCCTGCGATGCGGTCGGTGGCCTGGTTGACCTGCGCCTCCGTGGCGAGGTCGAGGGCGGCCGTCGCCTCGTCGAGGAGCAGGATGTCGGGGTCGACCAGTTCGGCGCGGGCCAGCGCGATGAGCTGGCGCTGCCCGGCGGAGAGGTTGCGGCCCCGCTCGCTCACCTCGTGGAGGTAGCCGCCCTCCAGGGTGGCGATCATGTCGTGGGCGCCGACCGCGCGGGCGGCCGCCTCGACCTGTGCGTCGGTGGCGTCGGGACGGCCGTAGGCGATGGCGTCGCGGACCGTGCCGGCGAAGAGGTACGCCTCCTGCGGCACGACGCCGAGGCGGTGGCGGTACGAGGTGAGATCGAGGGAGCGGAGGTCCGTGCCGTCGACCGTGACGCGGCCGCCGGTGGGGTCGTAGAAGCGGGCGACGAGCTTCACGAGCGTCGACTTGCCCGCGCCGGTCTCGCCGACGAAGGCGACGGTCTGCCCGGCGGGTATCCGCAGGCGTACGTCGCTGAGCGCCTCCTCGGGGGCGCCCTCGCCGGTGGCCGCGTACGCGAAGTCGACGTCCTCGAAGGCGATCTCGCCGCGCAGCGAGAGCACCTCCAGCGGCTCCTTCGCGGCCTCCGTGGACGTGGGCTCCTGGAGCAGTTCCTGGATGCGGCCCAGCGAGACGGACGCCTGCTGGTAGCCGTCGAAGACCTGGGACAGCTGCTGCACGGGTGCGAAGAACAGGTCGATGTAGAGGAGGTACGCGACGAGCGCGCCGGTCGTGAGCGTGCCCGCCTCGACGCGGCCCGCGCCGACGATGAGTACGGCGACGACGGCGACGGACGACAGGAACTGCACGAACGGGAAGTACACGGAGATCAGCCACTGGCCGCGGATGCGGGCCTTGCGGTAGCTGTCGCTGTTCTCGGCGAACCGCTCGGCGCCCGCGCGCTCGCGCCGGAAGGCCTGCACGATGCGCAGCCCGGCGACGGACTCCTGGAGGTCGGCGTTGACGACGGACACGCGCTCACGGGCCAGTTCGTACGCCTTCACGCTGGCCTTGCGGAAGAAGTACGTGCCGACGATCAGGAGCGGCAGGGTCGCGAAGACGACGAGGGCGAGCTCCACGTCGATGACGAGCAGGGCGGCCATGATGCCGAAGAAGGTGACGACGGAGACGAACGCGGTGACGAGGCCGGTCTGCAGGAACGTGGACAGCGCGTCGACGTCGGTCGTCATCCGGGTCATGATGCGCCCGGTCAGCTCGCGTTCGTAGTAGTCGAGTCCGAGCCGCTGGAGCTGCGAGAAGATCTTCAGCCGGAGCGAGTAGAGGACCCGCTCGCCGGTCCTTCCGGTCATCCGCATCTCGCCGGTCTGCGCCACCCACTGCACGGCGACGGCGGCGAGCGCGAGCCCGGCCGCGGCCCAGACGGCGCCGAGCGCCAGCTCGTTGACACCTTCGTCGATGCCGTGCCGGATCAGGACGGGAAGCAGCAGCCCCATGCCCGCGTCGACGGCGACGAGCAGCAGGCTGAACAGGAGCGGCACCCCGAACCCGCCGAGCAGTCTGCGCAGCCCGTACGACTCCTCGGGCGTGACGGCCCGCGCCTCGTCGATGCCGGGGGTGTCGGTGGCCGGGGGCAGCGCCTCGACCTGGGCGAGGAGTTCGGGGGTGGACGGCATCCCGGCGAGGGTGGTGTCCTTCGGCTCCCGGTCGCCGGTCCACAGGGCGGGCGTGATGCCGCGCTCCGCGTCGAACTCGGCGTCGAGCTCGTCGCGTACGGAGGTGTCCTCGGGCAGGTCGGCGGGGAGGGCGTGGCCCGGCGAGACGCCGCCGAGCTCGTCGGGGTCGGTAAGCAGCCGCCGGTAGAGGGCGGAGCGCTCCTCCAGCTCGTCGTGCGTGCCGAGGTCGGCGAGGCGGCCTTCGTCGAGGACGGCGATGCGGTCGGCGAGGCCGAGGGTGGAGCGGCGGTGGGCGATGAGAAGCGTCGTCCGCCCCGCCATCACACCCCGCAGCGCCTCGTGGATCTCGTGCTCCACGCGCGCGTCGACCGCCGATGTGGCGTCGTCGAGGACGAGGAGGCGGGGGTCGGTGAGGATGGCGCGGGCGAGCGCGATGCGCTGGCGCTGGCCGCCGGAGAGGGTGAGGCCCTGCTCGCCGACCTTGGTGTCGTACCCCTCGGGCAGGTCGGATATGAATCCGTGGGCCTGGGCGGCGCGGGCGGCGGTCTCGATCTCCTCGCGGGTGGCCTCCGGGTGGCCGTAGGCGATGTTGGCGCCCACGGTGTCGGAGAAGAGGAAGGAGTCCTCGGGGACGAGCCCGATGGCGGACCGCAGGGAGTCGAGGGTCAGCTGGCGCACGTCGTGGCCGCCGATGAGGACGGCGCCGTGCGTCACGTCGTAGAAGCGCGGCAGGAGCAGCGAGACGGTGGACTTGCCGCTGCCGGAGGAACCGACGACGGCGAGGGTCTCGCCGGGCCGGATCTCGAAGGAGAGGCCGCTGAGGACGGGTCGGTCGTCTTCGTATCCGAAGCCGACGTCGTCGAACTCGACGGTGGCGGGGGCGTCGGCGGGCAGCTCCTTGGTGCCGTCCGCCATGCTCGGCTCGGTGTCGATGAGTTCGAGGACGCGCTCGACGCCCGCGCGGGCCTGCTGTCCGACGGTGAGGACCATGGCGAGCATGCGCACGGGGCCGACGAGCTGGGCGAGGTAGGTGGAGAAGGCGACGAACGTGCCGAGGGTGATGTCCCCCTCGACCGCGAGCCAGCCGCCGACGGCGAGCATGGCGACCTGGCCGAGCATGGGGACGGCCTGGAGGGCGGGGGTGTAGCGGGCGTTGAGGCGGATGGTCCGCAGCCGTCCGGCGAAGAGCTTGCGCCCGACCTCCCTGAGCTTTCCGGTCTCCTGCTCCTCCTGCCCGAACCCCTTCACGACGCGTACGCCGCTGACGGCGCCGTCGACCACGCCGGCGACGGCGGCGGCCTGGGCCTGCGCGTACCAGGTGGCGGGGTGCAGCCGGGAGCGGGAGCGGCGGGCGATGAACCAGAGGGCGGGGGCGACGGCGAGGGCGACGAGGGTGAGCGGCAGGGAGAGCCACGCCATGATCACGAGGGAGATCACGAAGAGCAGGATGTTGCCGATGGTCATCGGCAGCATGAAGAGCAGGCCCTGGATGAGCTGGAGGTCGCTGGTGGCGCGTCCGACGACCTGCCCGGTGGACAGCTCGTCCTGCCGCCGCCCGTCGAGCTTCATGATCGTGCCGTACATCTCGGTCCGCAGGTCGTGCTGGACGTCGAGGGCGAGGCGGCCGCCGTAGTAGCGGCGGATGTAGGTGAGGACGTAGACGATGACGGCGGCGCCGATGAGCGCGCCGGCCCAGGGCGCCATGGGCCGGCCGCCGCCCTGGCCGTCCTGTCCGATGACGTCGTCGATGATCACCTTGGTGATCAGCGGCACGAGGGCCATGACGGCCATGCCGCCGAGCGAGGAGCCGAGCGCGAGCACGACGTCCTTCGGATACCGCCACGCGTACCCGGTGAGCCGCTTGGCCCAGCCGGAATTCTCCGGCCCGGCCCCACCCCGTTGCTGCGCCACGTGCTGCCTCCCGTCGACCTGACCTGCCGAGAGACCCAACGCGGCAGGACGCGGATTTCATCCCGCCGCAACAAACGTCAGTTCCCGGGCACCGCCACGAAGGCCTCACGGGGCTGATTCGTGGGCGTGTACCTGCTCACCGACGCCGCACGGGGCGTGAGGTCCTTGTGGATCGCCTTGGCGACCCCCTGAATCGTGGCGACGCCGTAGTTCATCGTGCTGTTGCCGTGCGTGAGCACGGAGATCGTGTAGTCGTGGCCGCCGCCCTTGAACGCGCCGATGCTGTGCACGCGCCAGCCGTGGGTCGACCGCTGCAGCCAGCCGTTCTTGACGTGGATCTTGACGGCGGACGGGGCGCCCGCCGGGGTGCCCCAGCGCTGCGAGGAGACGACCTTGCCCATGAGCTTGAGGATGTAGGCGCGGGCGTTGTCGCTCAGGACGGTGTTCTTGGCGGTGATCAGCGCGAGGAGCTTCTGCTCGTCGGTCGCGTTGATCCGGGTCAGGCCCCAGTAGCCGCCGGATCCCGGCACGGTCTTCGTCATCTTGGCGGCCTTGAGGAAGCCCTTGATCTTCTCCGTGCCGAGCTGGCGCCAGAGCGTGCTGGTCGCGGCGTTGTCCGACGTGGTGATCATGGCGTGCGCGAGGTCCGACTCGCGCTCGGTCAGCTTCCGGTCGGTCTTCTTCGCGTCCCACAGGAGCGCCGCGAGGACCGTCGTCTTGACGACGCTCGCCGAGTCGAACGAGGTGCCCGCGCGCAGGGTGCAGGTGGTGTCGGTGGTGCGGTCGTGGAGACCGACGGCGACGGTGCCCTTGCGGTTCTTCAGCGCGGCGGTGATGTCCTTGGTGAGCTTGGCGGCCAGGCCGGCCTGCGCGGACGTGCAGGCGACCGTGGGTGCCGGCGCGGCGACGGCGGGCGTCGCGGTCGCGGCCGTGCCGAGCGGCACGAGCACTCCTGCGGCGAGTCCGGCCGAGAGCATGCGGGCGCGCCGGGATATCCCGGATACCGGGTGAGTCATGGTTTTTCTTCCCATCCCCTTGGGTCCGTACAAGACCCTTGGGGCCCGTACAAGCGCGCCCCCCGACGCGCTCGCTTCACATGACTCACCGGTACCGGTGAAGGGTTGTATGACTTGTATGAAAATCTTGGCAGGTCAGCCCGGATGCGGGTCCAGGTGCGTCGGCGCGAACATCTTCAGGAGGGCCGGAAGCACCACTACGGAGGGGCCGGGTTCGGCCAGCGCCTTCGCCAGGTCGTCGCGGAGCGTCTCCGGGGAGGACCGCACGCCCGGCACCCCGAAGGACTCCGCGAGCTTGACGAAGTCGGGCCGCGCCAGTTCCGTCGCCGTCGCCTCGCCGAAGGCGTCGGACATGTACTCGCGCAGGATGCCGTAGCCGCCGTCGTCGACGATCAGCCAGGTCACCGGCAGGCCGTACTGCTTCGCCGTGGCCAGCTCCGCGATCGAGTACATCGCGCCGCCGTCTCCGGACACGGCGAGGACCGGCTGGGAGGGGTCCGCGACGGCCGCGCCGAGCGCCGCGGGGAAGCCGTAGCCGAGGCCGCCCGCGCCCTGAGCCGAGTGCATGGTGTTCGGGCGCCGCGCGTCGAAGGCCGACCACGCCCAGTACGCCAGGATCGTCATGTCCCAGAAGGACGGTGCCGCGTCGGGCAGGGCGTCGCGGACGGCGGCGAGGACCTGCTGCTCCAGGGTGAGGTCCTGCGCGGCGATGCGTTCACGGACCTTCCCCAGCACGGCGGAGACCCGCTCGGGGGCCGAGGGGTCCTCCCTGGGCGCCTCGATCGTCTCCAGGAGCGCGGAGAGGGCGATCCGCGCGTCCGCGTGGATGCCGATTCCGGGGTGGTTGGACTCCAGCTTCCCGGCGTCCGCCTCGATCTGGATCACCCGGCCGCGCGGCTTGAACGTGTGGTAGTTCGAGGAGAGTTCGCCGAGCCCCGAGCCGACGACGAGCAGGACGTCCGCGTCCTCCAGGAAGTCCGTGGTGTGCCGGTCCTCCAGCCACGACTGGAGCGAGAGCGGGTGCTCCCAGGGGAAGGCGCCCTTGCCGCCGAAGGTCGTGACGACGGGCGCGTTCACCAGCTCGGCGAGCGCGAGGAGCTTGCCGGAGGCGTCCGAGCGCACGACACCGCCGCCCGCGATGATCGCGGGCCGCTCGGCGCGCGACAGCAGATCGGCGGCGACGGCGGTCAGCTCGGGGCGCGGCACGACCTCCTCCGGGGTCGCGTCCATCGCCGTCACGACCGGCAGCGTCGTCTCGGCGAGCAGCACGTCCTGCGGGATCTCCACCCAGACAGGGCCGTGCGGCGCGGTGAGCGCCGACTCCCAGGCCGCGGCGATCGCGGAGGGGATCTGCGAGGCCGTGCGGACCGTGTGCACGGACTTCACGACGTCGCGGAACGAGGCCTGCTGGTCGCGGAGTTCGTGCAGGTAGCCGTGGCGGCCGCCGCCGAGCCCCGCCACCGGCACCTGGCTGCCGATCGCGAGAACCGGCGAGGACCCCGCCGCCGCCTCCTGGAGCGCGGCGAGCGAGGTGAGCGCGCCGGGCCCGGTGGAGAGCAGCAGCGGGGCGACCTCGCCGGTGATCCGGCCGTACGCGTCCGCCGCGAACCCCGTGTTGTTCTCGACGCGGAATCCGACGTACGAGAGCGAGGAGCGCCGCAGCGCGTCGAACATGCCGAGCGCGTGCTGGCCCGGCAGGCCGAAGACGGTGGTCGCGCCGAGCCCGGCGAGGGTCTCGACGACGAGGTCGCCGCCGTTGCGGCCCGGGGGTGGGTTCAGGGCCGCCTCGGTCTGGGCGGCGGTGGGCCGCAGGACTACGTCGTGGTCGTGGCTCACCGCTCGCCCACCGCCTGGCGGGGCAGGCGCGCCTCCGCGATCTGGCGGGACATGATCGTCGTCAGTTCGTACGCCGTGTGGGAGGCCGCGACGGCGGTGATCTCGGCGTGGTCGTAGGCGGGGGCGACCTCGACGACGTCGGCCGAGACGAGGTTGCAGGAGGCGAGGCCGCGCAGGATCTCCAGGAGCTCGCGGGAGGTCATGCCGCCCGCCTCGGGGGTGCCGGTGCCGGGCGCGTGGGCCGGGTCGAGGCAGTCGATGTCGATGGAGATGTAGAGCGGGCGGTCGCCGATGCGCTGGCGGAGCTGGTCGGCGACCTCGTCGGCGCCGCGGCGGTAGATGTCGGCCGAGGTGACGATGCCGAAGCCCATCTTCTCGTCGTCGGTGAGGTCCTTCTTGCCGTACAGCGGGCCGCGCGTGCCGACGTGGGAGAGCGCCTCCGTGTCGAGGATGCCCTCCTCGACGGCGCGGCGGAACGGCGTGCCGTGCGTGTACTCGGCGCCGAAGTAGGTGTCCCAGGTGTCCAGGTGCGCGTCGAAGTGGAGCAGCGCGACCGGGCCGTGCTTCTTGGCGACCGAGCGGAGCAGCGGGAGGGCGATGGTGTGGTCGCCGCCGAGGGTCATCATGCGGGCGCCCGTGCCGAGGAGGTCGTCGGCGGCGGCCTCGATGGTCTCGACGGCCTCGTTGATGTTGAACGGGTTGGCCGCTATGTCGCCCGCGTCGGCGACCTGTGCGAGCGCGAAGGGCGAGGCGTCCTGTGCCGGGTTGTAGGGGCGCAGGAGGCGGGAGGCCTCGCGGATCGCGTTGCCGCCGAAGCGGGCGCCGGGGCGGTACGAGACGCCGGAGTCGAAGGGCACGCCGACCACCGCGACGTCCGCCTTGCCGCCGACCTCGTCGAGGCGGGGCAGCCGGGCGTACGTCGCCGGGCCCGCGTACCGGGGGATGCGGGAGGAGTCGACGGGGCCGCGGGGCGTCTCGTTGCTGCTCATGGTGGGGAGTGCCTTCCTTTTTACGCTTCGATGCGCTTTGTGGGCGCTTTCTGACTTTACTGAGGTACGGGGGTCGGTTCGGTCTCGGGCTCGGGGTCGGCGCCGCGCCCTGCGAGGCGTTCGCGCCAGGCGGCGAGGACCGCGGCGTCGGTGGGCTTCGTCGCGAAAGAGACCACTACGTAGACGGCGAGTGAGGTCAGCAGGCCGTAGTAGACGGGCTCGTTGGCGAGGATCCCGTACCCCCACATGAGCCCGATGACCGAGAGGCCGCCGACGGCGACGGCGGCGAGCGCGCCGGCCGCGGTGCCGCGGCGCCACAGCAGACCGCCGAGGATCGGCACGAGCAGGCCGCCGACGAGGAGGTTGTAGGCGACGGTCAGGGCCTCGACGACGTCGTTGAGCGCGATGGCGATGACGATCACGCCGACGCCCATGACGAGGATGAAGGCGCGGTTGCCCTTGACCTCGTCGTGCGGCTCGTCGCCGCCCTCGGTGACCGCGCCCCGCAGCCGTGACCAGATGTCGTTGTTGGCGACGGTCGCGCAGGCGATGAGCGCTCCGGAGGACGTCGACATCACGGCGGCGAGGGCGGCCGCGAGGACGAGTCCCCGTACGCCCATGGGGAGTTCGTCCTTGACGATGGTCGCGAAGGCCGCGTCGGCGCTCGGCAGCTTTGGGTACATGACCTTGGCGGCGGTGCCGATGACGGCGCCCGCGATCGCGTAGACGAGGCAGTAGGTGCCCGCGACGGTGCCTCCGTAGCGGGCGACCTTGTCGCTGCGGGCGGTGAAGACGCGCTGCCAGATGTCCTGCCCGATGAGCATGCCGAAGGTGTAGATCAGCACGTACGTGAAGATCGTCTCGCCGCCGACGCCCAGCGGGTCGAAGTACTCGGTGGGCAGCTTCGCCTTCATCTCGCCGAAGCCGCCGGCCTTGACGACCGCGATGGGCAGCAGGAGCAGCAGCACTCCGATCGTCTTCACCACGAACTGCACCATGTCGGTGAGCGTGATGGACCACATGCCGCCGAGCGTGGAGTAGGCGACGACGATCGAGCCGCCGAGGACGATCGCCACGGTGCGGTTCAGGTCGAAGAGGACGTCGAAGATCGTGGCGTACGCGATGGTCGAGGTGACCGCGAGCATCAGCGTGTACGCCCACATGACCACTCCGGAGATGACGCCCGCGCGCCCTCCGTAGCGCAGGTCGAGCATCTCGGAGACGGTGTACACCTTCAGGCGCGCGATGCGGGCGGAGAAGAACACGCTCAGCGCGAGGAGTCCGAGGCCGATGGTGAAGACCATCCAGGCGCCGGAGAGCCCGTACTGGTAGCCGAGGCCGACGCCGCCGATGGTGGAGGCGCCGCCGAGGACGATGGCGGCCATGGTGCCGGAGTACATCCACGGCCCGAGGCGGCGCCCGGCGACCAGGAACTCGCTCTTGGACTTGGCGCGGCGCATGCCCCACCAGCCCATGGCCAGCATCCCGGCGAGATAGACGACGATCACTGTGTAGTCGACGGCCATAAGGGGGGCCTCCTTCGCGCACCTCGGTGGCGTGTCGTGCAGATGGGGGTGAGGACCGGCCGCGGGGACATCCGCCCGTACCCGAGGCCTGCGGTCGGCACGACCTTAAGTGGCCGGAAAGCAACGCTGAAGTGTACGTTTCCTCCACTCTCCGCGCCCCAGACGGATGGAACGTCCACCATGGCCGACCTCACGGCTCCCCCCACCCCGCCCGTCCCGCTCGCCGCGCTGCTCGCCCGCGAGGACCTCGGCCTGCGCCAGATCGCGGGCCCCGACGCGCGGACCGCGGGCACGGCCGTGCAGTGGGTGCACACCTCGGAGATGGCCGACCCCTACCCGTACCTGCTCGGCGGCGAGCTGCTCCTCACCGCGGGCGTGCACATCACGGACCCGGCGGGCTCGGCCGCGTACCTCGACGACTACGTGGCCCGGATCCTCGCGGCGGGCGGCGCCGCCCTCGGCTTCGGCGTCGCGCCCGTGCACGACACGGTGCCGCGCGCCCTGGCCGAGGCCTGCGACCGGTACAGCCTGCCGCTCGTCGAGGTCCCGCCGCGGACCACCTTCAGCGGCGTCGCGCGTGCCGTGTGGCGGCTCATGGCCGAGGCGCGGCACGCGGAGCTGCGCCGCGTCACGGAGGCGCAGCAGGGTCTCGCCACGGCCGCGGCACGGCCCGACCCGGTCCCCGCCGTGCTGCGCCAGCTGGCGGCCAGGCTCGGCGGGGCCGCGGTGCTGTACGGGCCGGACGGGGCGGAGCTGCAGGCCGCGGGGCAGGTGCGGGACGCCGCGCGCGACGCACTGCGGGAGCTGACCGGGGTCGTGCGCCGCCCCGCGCCCGCCGCCCCGGCGTCCGCCGCCGACACGGTGGAGGCCACCCACCTGGCCGCCTACGCCCTGGGCGGCGGCCGCGGCTTCGCGCTCGGGGTCGCCACGGAGCGCCGCGAACCGGGCGACCACACCATCGCCGGGGCGGCGGTCGTGCTGCTGTCGCTGCTCACCGGCGAGCACCAGGGCGCCTCGGAGGCGGCCCGCTCGGCGGCGCTGGTGCGGCTGCTCCTGGGGGCACCCCCGGAGGAGGCCGGCGCCCTCCTGGGGAGCGATCTGTGGACCGTGGTCCACGCGCGCGGGGAGCGCACCCCGCTGGCCGCTGCCGCCCTCGCCGCGGCGCTGGGCACCGGACTCGTCGACCCGCGGGACGACGTCGTACGCCTCCTCGTCCCCGCGGGCCACGAGGTCACCGCGACGGACGGCTGGACCCTGGGCGTCGCCGCCCCGGCGGCCCCCGGCGACCTGCCCGCCGCCGACGTCCGCGCGGCCCGCGCCCTGCGCCGCGCCGAGGCCACCCGGCAGCCCCTCGTACGCCACCACGAGAACGGCCTCGCCGCCCTGCTCGCCCCCGAGGAGGCCGACGCCCACGCGCGCGTGCTGCTCGCCCCCCTGGCCGGGAGCGAGGCGCTGATCACCACCCTGCGCACCTGGCTCTCCCTGCACGGCAGTTGGGACCGCACGGCGGTGGCGCTCGGGGTGCACCGCAACACGGTGCGCCAGCGGATCGCGCGCTGCGCGGCGCTGCTCGGCGCGGACCTGGACGACCCGGACGTGCGCATGGAGCTGTGGTTCGCGCTGAGCCGCGCCTCCTGAGGCCGAAGGGGCAGAGGTCACAGGTCCGGGGTTCGGGACGGCCCACCGCGGGACCGGCACCGACGGCAGAATGGGACGCATGCCGATACCCAGCCGTGCCGCGCTCGTCGACCATCTCGTCCGCACCCGCATCGCGGGTGACGTCGCCACGCCCCGCGACAACAACCTCAGCCACTACAGGAAGCTCGCGAACGGCGACCGCCACTACTGGCTCGGCCTGGAGCTCGGCGACCGGTGGACCGACGAGCAGGACGTCCTCGCGGTGATGGCGGAGCGCTGCGGCGTCATCGACGACCCGCAGCACCGGCACGGCCAGGACACCATCGACCCGGAGCTGACGGTCGACGCCCTGGAGCGGATGGCGGCCCGCCTGCGCAAGGCCGCCGCCGGCAAGGAGAGCGTGCTCTTCGCGACCGGCCACCCCGGAGGGCTGCTCGACGTGCACCGGGCGACGGCCGCGGCCCTGCGCGCGGCGGGCTGCGAGATCGTGGTGATCCCCGAGGGGCTGATGGCCGACGAGGGCATGGTCTTCCAGTTCGCGGACGTGGCGGTCCTGGAGCGCGGCGCGACGCTGTGGCACACGCATTCCCCCGAGCCGATGAACGCCGTCCTGGACGGCCTGGAGCGCGAGGGCCGCCCGCAGCCCGACCTCGTCGTCGCCGACCACGGCTGGGCGGGGCGCGCGGGCCAGCGCGGCCTGGACTCCATGGGGTACGCGGACTGCAACGACCCGGCGCTGTTCATCGGCGAGGCCGAGGGCACCGTGCAGGTGACGGTGCCGCTCGACGACCACGTCACGAGCCCCCGCCACTACGACCCGCTGACGGCCTACCTGCTCGGCGCGGCGGGGCTGACGCCCACGTCCTGAGCCGGACCGGGCGTCGGGTCCAGGTAGACCCGCCGGACGGCGGGGAAGCGCTCCTGGAGGCGTTGCGCCATCCGGTCGCAGGCGCGCTCGATGTCCCCGGCCGTCGACACGTCCCGGAAGTCGACCTTCGCGGCGACCAGGGCCTCCTTGGGTCCCTGGAGGAGCGTGGTCAGTTCCAGTACGTCCACGACGTGCGGATCGGCGAGCAGTTCGGCGCGGACCGCGGCCCGCATCCCGGGCGGCAGCGGACGCCCGATGAGCAGCTCGGAGTTGGCGTGCCCGAGGACCCAGGCGACGTACACGAGCAGCACGCCGATGCAGAGCGAGGCGACGCCGTCCCACACGCCGGACCCGGTGAGCTGTCCGCCGAGCAGTCCGGCCGCGGCGAGCACGAGGCCCGCGAGCGCCGCCGAGTCCTCCATCACGACGGCCTTGACCGCGGTGTCGGGGGTGTGGCGCAGATAGCGCTTGAGGTGCACTCCGAAGCGGTCGGCCTCGCCGCGCGCCTGCTTGAGTCCGGTGCGCAGCGAGTAACCCTCAAGGAGGAAGGCGATGGCGAGCACGATGTACGAGATGAGCGGGTCGCCGGGGTCCTCCCCGTGGGTGAGGGTGTGGATGCCGTCGTAGACGGCGAAGACGCCACCGCCGACGAAGGTGGCGACGGAGGCGAGCAGCGCCCAGATGTAGCGGGCGCCTCCGTAGCCGAGCGGGTGCTCCTCGTCGGCGGGTCTGTCACTGGCCTTCAGGGAGACGAGCAGCATCAGCTCGGTGACGGTGTCGGCCACGGAGTGCGCCGCTTCGGAGAGCATGGCGCTGGAGCCGCTGATGACGCCCGCGACGGCCTTGGCCAGCGCGATCCCGAGGTTGGCGACGGCGGCGACGATGACGGTGAAGGTGCTCTCCCCGCTCTCGCCGCTCTCGGCGTTGTCCTTCTGTTCCACTTGCTCCGACATGTATCGGACGGTATGTCCGATCAGCGGGGAACGCGAACGACGCCTTCCTGGATGACCGTCACCGCGAGCCGGCCGTCCTGCGTCCAGATCCGCGCCTGGCCGAGCCCGCGCCCGCCGGAGGACGACGGCGACTCCTGGTCGTACAGCAGCCATTCGTCGGCGCGGAAGGGCCGGTGGAACCACATGGCGTGGTCGAGCGAGGCGCCGACGACGTCGCCGACGGCCCAGCCGCCGCGGCCGTGCGCGAGCAGCACGGAGTCGAGCAGCGTCATGTCGGAGACGTACGTGGCGAGGCAGACGTGCAGCAGGGAGTCGTCCGCCAGCTTGCCGGCGGTGCGGAACCACACCTGGGAGCGCGGTTCGCGCGGCTGTCCGACGGTGGCCCAGGGCGGGTCGTCGACGTAGCGCAGGTCGACGGCGGCGCGGGTCTCAAGGAGCCGCTCTGCGACCTCGGGCGGCAGGTGGCGCGGGAGTGTCTCGGCGGCGGTGGGCAGCGTCTCCGGGTCGGCCGCGGGCGGCATCCCCGCCTGGTGCTCCAGGCCCTCCTCGTACGTCTGGAAGGACGCGGAGAGGTGGAAGATCGGCTGCCCGTGCTGGACGGCGACGACGCGGCGCGTGGTGAAGGAGCGGCCGTCGCGGATCCGGTCCACGGAGTACACGATGGGCGCGCCGGGGTCGCCCGGGCGCAGGAAGTACGCGTGCAGGGAGTGGGCGGGGCGGTCGTCCGGGACGGTGCGTCCGGCGGCGACGAGGGCCTGTGCGGCGACCTGGCCGCCGAAGACGCGGGGCACGAGCGCCGAGCGGCTCACGCCCCGGAAGATGTCCTCCTCGATCTGCTCCAGGTCGAGCAGAACGAGGAGGTCCTCAAGTGCCTGGTTCATGAAGGTGGTTCTACAGGCGTTCTACAGGCCCATGTTCTTCGCGATGATCATCTTCATGACCTCGCTGGTGCCGCCGTAGATGCGGTTGACGCGGTTGTCCGCGTACAGGCGGGCGATGGGGTACTCGTTCATGAAGCCGTAGCCGCCGTGCAGCTGGAGGCACTTGTCGATGACGCGGTGCGCGACCTCGGTGGTGAAGAGCTTCGCGGACGCGGCCTCGGCGGCGGTCAGCTCACCGGCGTCCAGGGCCTCCAGGGCGCGGTCGGCGACGGCCTCCGCGGCGTCCACCTCGGCCTGGCAGGCGGCCAGTTCGAACTTGGTGTTCTGGAACGAGGCGACCGGCTTGCCGAAGACCGTGCGGTCCTGGACGTACTCCTTGGCGAACCGGACGGCGGCCTTGGCCTGTGCGTACGCTCCGTAGGCGATGCCCCAGCGCTCGGAGGGGAGGTTGCTGCCGAGGTAGTAGAAGCCCTTGTTCTCCTCGCCGAGGAGGTCCTCGACGGGGACCTTGACGTCGACGAACGCCAGCTCGGCGGTGTCGGAGGTGCGCAGGCCCAGCTTGTCGAGCTTGCGGCCGATGGAGTAGCCCTCGGACTTGGTGTCGACGGCGAAGAGGGAGATGCCGAAGCGGCGGTCCTCGGCGGTGGGCGCGGCGGTGCGGGCGCAGACGATCACGCGGTCGGCGTGGACGCCGCCGGTGATGAAGGTCTTGGAGCCGTTGAGGACGTAGTGGGTGCCGTCCTCGGAGAGCTTGGCGGTGGTCTTCATGCCCGCGAGGTCGGAGCCGGTGCCCGGCTCGGTCATCGCGAGGGCCCACATCTCCTCGGCGGAGACGAACTTCTCCAGGTAGCGCTTCTTCTGCTCGTCGGTGGCGAGCATCTTGATGTACGGCAGGGCGAGCAGCACGTGGACGCCGGAGCCGCCGAAGGAGACGCCCGCGCGGGCGGTCTCCTCGTACTGGATGGCCTCGAACTTGTGCGTGTCCAGGCCGGCGCCGCCGAACTCCTCGGGGACGTTGATGCCGAAGAGGCCGAGCTCGGCGAGCTTGTAGTAGAACTCGCGCGGCACCTGGCCCGCGGCGAACCACTCGTCGTGGACCGGGACGACCTCGGCCTCGATGAAGGCGCGCAGGGTCTCCCGGAACGCCTCGTGGTCCTCATTGAAAACGGTACGGCGCACGGAGAACTCCCTCTGCCAACGACTGCCTGCATCGACTAAGCGCTTGCTCAGAGGCAGGTTACCCGGCGGTCACCAGAGCGTCCAGAGACGCGTGTCACTCCGCGGCGGCCGCGAACGCCCCCCGGGCCAGCCGGTGCAGGAGTTCCGCCATGGCGCCCCTGCTGGGCAGTGCGTCGCGGCGGCTCAGGTGCGGCGTGGAGTTCAGCAGGCCGAAGACGGCGTGCACGCTCACGCGCGCCGCGTTCTCCGCGAGGTCCGGGTAGACCTTGCGGACGACGTCGACCCAGATCTCCACGTACTGCCGCTGGAGCTGGCGGACCAGCTTGCGGTCGCTGTCCCGCAGGCGGTCCAGCTCGCGGTCGTGCAGGGTGATCAGGGAGCGGTCGTCGAGCGCGAAGTCGATGTGCCCCTGGATCAGCGCGTCGAGGACCCGCTCGGGCGACCCGTCCACGTCGGCCACGCAGTGCCTGCCGCCCGTCAGGAGCTGTCCGCTGATGCCCACGAGCAGCTCGGCGAGCATCGCGTCCTTGCCCGCGAAGTGCCGGTAGAGACCGGGCCCGCTGATGCCGACGGCGGCTCCTATCTCATCCACGCCGACCCCGTGGAAGCCCCGCTCGGCGAAGAGCCGGGCGGCCTCCTTGAGGATCTGCTCGCGACGGGTGGGGGCGTCGGTTCTGGTGGCCATGGAATTGATTCTAGACAGGCCGGTTAGCGCTCGTTAACCTGGACGAAACGCGTTAACGCTCATTAACCGATCAGAGGTCGACCGGGTGAACCGAGTGGACCGAGCAAGGGGGCTCGACTGATGCGGCAGGCACCAGTGCTGACGAGCGCGGCTGACCCCGCGTCCGAGGCATGGCGGGCGAACGAGACGGCGCACACCGCCCTCGTCGACGAGCTGCGGGCCAAGCTCGCGGCGGCCGCGCTCGGCGGCGGCGAGCGGGCGCGCGACCGCCATGTGGCGCGCGGCAAGCTGCTGCCCCGCGACCGGGTGGACACGCTCCTCGACCCCGGCTCACCCTTCCTGGAACTGGCCCCCCTCGCGGCCGACGGGCTGTACGGGGGAGGCGCTCCGGCCGCCGGTGTCATCGCCGGCATCGGCCGCGTCTCGGGCCGCGAGTGCGTGATCGTCGCCAATGACGCCACCGTCAAGGGCGGCACGTACTACCCCATGACGGTGAAGAAGCACCTGCGCGCCCAGGAGGTGGCCCTGGAGAACCGCCTCCCGTGCCTGTACCTGGTCGACTCGGGCGGCGCCTTCCTGCCGATGCAGGACGACGTCTTCCCCGACCGCGAGCACTTCGGGCGGATCTTCTACAACCAGGCCCGGATGTCGGGCGCCGGCATCCCCCAGATCGCGGCCGTCCTCGGCTCCTGCACGGCCGGCGGGGCGTATGTCCCGGCGATGAGCGACGAGGCGGTGATCGTCCGCAATCAGGGCACGATCTTCCTCGGCGGCCCGCCCCTGGTGAAGGCCGCCACCGGCGAGGTCGTCACCGCCGAGGAGCTCGGCGGCGGCGAGGTCCACTCGCGGACCTCCGGAGTCACCGACCACCTCGCCGAGGACGACGCCCACGCCCTGCGCATCGTGCGCACCATCGTCTCCACGCTCCCCGAGCGCGGCCCGCTCCCGTGGACCGTGCGGCCGGTGGAGGAGCCGAAGGTCGACCCCCAGGGGCTGTACGGCGCGGTGCCGACGGACTCCCGCACTCCGTACGACGTCCGCGAGGTCATCGCGCGCGTGGTCGACGGCTCCCGCTTCGCCGAGTTCAAGGCGGAGTACGGCACGACGCTGATCACCGGCTTCGCCCACATCCACGGCCACCCGGTCGGCATCGTCGCGAACAACGGCATCCTGTTCTCCGAGTCCGCCCAGAAGGGCGCCCACTTCATCGAGCTCTGCGACCAGCGCGGCATCCCGCTGGTCTTCCTGCAGAACATCTCCGGCTTCATGGTCGGCAGGGACTACGAGGCGGGCGGCATCGCCAAGCACGGCGCCAAGATGGTGACGGCCGTGGCCTGCACCCGCGTGCCGAAGCTGACCGTCGTGGTCGGCGGTTCGTACGGCGCGGGCAACTACTCCATGTGCGGCCGGGCCTACAGCCCCCGCTTCCTGTGGATGTGGCCGAACGCCAAGATCTCCGTGATGGGCGGCGAGCAGGCCGCGTCCGTCCTCGCCACGGTCAAGCGCGACCAGCTTGAGGCGCGCGGCGAGCAGTGGACCGCCGAGGACGAGGAAGCCTTCAAGGACCCGATCCGCGCCCAGTACGAGGAACAGGGGAACGCGTACTACGCCACGGCCCGCCTCTGGGACGACGGCGTGATCGACCCCCTGGACACCCGGCAGGTGCTCGGGCTGGCCCTGACGGCGTGCGCGAACGCCCCGCTGCCCCAAAAGGACCCCGCGGCGCCCGCCTTCGGCGTCTTCCGGATGTGAGGAACGAATGACGATGTTCGACACGGTCCTGGTCGCCAACCGGGGCGAGATCGCGGTCCGCGTCATCCGCACGCTGCGGGAGATGGGCGTCCGCTCGGTCGCCGTCTTCAGCGACGCGGACGCGGACGCCCGGCACGTGCGCGAGGCCGACACGGCGGTGCGGATCGGCCCGGCGCCCGCCACCGAGAGCTATCTGCGCGTGGACCGCATCCTGGAGGCGGCCGCGAAGTCCGGCGCCCAGGCGGTCCACCCGGGCTACGGCTTCCTCGCGGAGAACGCGGAGTTCGCGCAGGCCTGCGCGGACGCCGGGCTCACCTTCATCGGCCCGCCCGCCGCCGCCATCTCCCTCATGGGCGACAAGATCCGCGCCAAGGAGACGGTCCAGGCCGCCGGCGTGCCGGTCGTCCCCGGCTCCTCCGGCAGCGGCCTGACCGACGCCCAACTGGTCGACGCGGCACGCGAGATCGGCACCCCGGTGCTGCTCAAGCCGAGCGCGGGCGGCGGCGGCAAGGGCATGCGCCTGGTCCGCGACGAGACGCTCCTCGCCGACGAGATCGCGGCGGCGCGCCGCGAGGCCCGCGCCTCCTTCGGAGACGACACCCTGCTCGTGGAGCGCTGGGTCGACCGCCCCCGGCACATCGAGATCCAGGTCCTCGCCGACGGCCACGGGCACGTGGTGCACCTCGGCGAGCGCGAGTGCTCCCTCCAGCGCCGCCACCAGAAGATCATCGAGGAGGCGCCCAGCGTCCTCCTGGACGAGGCCACGCGCGCGGCGATGGGCGAGGCCGCGGTCCAGGCGGCCCGCTCGTGCGGGTACTCCGGCGCGGGCACGGTGGAGTTCATCGTGCCGGGCAAGGACCCCTCCTCGTACTACTTCATGGAGATGAACACCCGCCTCCAGGTGGAGCACCCGGTCACGGAGCTCGTCACCGGGCTCGACCTGGTGGAGTGGCAGCTGCGGGTGGCCGCGGGCGAGGAACTGCCGTTCACGCAGGACGACATCGCCCTCACCGGGCACGCGGTGGAGGCCCGCGTCTGCGCCGAGACCGTGTCTGTCAAAGCGGGCTCGCGCGGCTTCCTGCCCTCCGGCGGCACGGTCCTCGCGCTGCACGAGCCGCAGGGCGACGGCGTGCGCACGGACTCCGGCCTCAGCGAGGGCACCGAGGTCGGCAGCCTCTACGACCCGATGCTGTCGAAGGTCATCGCGTACGGCCCCGACCGCGCGACGGCGCTCCGCAAGCTGCGCGCGGCCCTCGCGGACACGGTCACCCTGGGCGTCCCGACGAACGCGGGCTTCCTGCGCAGGCTCCTCGCCCACCCGTCCGTGGTCGCGGGCGAGCTGGACACCGGCCTCGTGGAGCGCGAGGCGGAAGGACTCGTCCCGGACGGCGTGCCCGACGAGGTGTACGAGGCGGCGGCCGCGGTGCGCGAGGCTGCGCTCCGGCCTCCCGTGGCCGACGGCTGGACCGACCCCTTCTCCGTGCCGAGCGGCTGGCGGCTCGGCGGCACCCCGACACCCGTGACGCACTGGCTCAAGGCGGCGGGACTCGACCCCGTCACTCACCGCCTGCGGGGCACCGACCGCACGGTCACCCCCGACCGCGTGCACGTCACCGTCGACGGCACCCGGCACACCTTCCACCGCGCCGCCGACTGGCTCGGCCGCGACGGCGACGCCTGGCACATCCAGGACCACGACCCCGTCGCGGCCTCCCTCACCGGCGCCGCGCACGCCGGGGCGGACGCCCTCACCGCCCCCATGCCCGGCACCGTCACCGTCGTGAAGGTCTCCCCCGGCGACCGGGTGGACGCCGGCCAGAGCCTGCTGGTGGTCGAGGCCATGAAGATGGAGCACGTCATCTCCGCCCCGCACGCCGGCACCGTCACCGAGCTGGACGTCACCCCGGGCACGACCGTCGCCATGGACCAAGTCCTCGCCGTCGTCACCCCTGAGGAGGAGCAGGAATGACCAGCACCGACCCGACCTGCGAGCCCGCCGCACTGGAGCTGGGCGACGCGCCGCTCCCCATGGTCGTCCCGACCCGCGGTCTGCCCTCCCACGTCCGCATCCACGAGGTCGGCGCCCGCGACGGCCTGCAGAACGAGAAGACGGCCCTCCCCACGGAGATCAAGGCGGAGTTCATCCACCGCCTCGCCGACGCGGGCCTGACGACCGTCGAGGCGACCAGCTTCGTGCACCCCAAGTGGGTGCCCCGACTGGCCGACGCCGAGCAACTGTTCCCGCTCCTCGGCGACCTCCAGGGCGTCCACCTGCCGGTCCTCGTGCCGAACGAGCGGGGCCTGGACCGCGCCCTCGCGCTCGGCGCGCACCGCGTCGGGGTCTTCGCCAGCGCCACCGAGTCGTTCTCCCGGGCCAACCTCAACCGCACGGTGGACGAGGCCCTCGCGATGTTCGCCCCGGTGGTCGCCCGCGCGCGTGAGCAGGGCGTGCACGTCCGCGGTTATCTGTCGATGTGCTTCGGCGACCCCTGGGAGGGCGCCGTGCCCATCTCCAAGGTCGTCCGTGTCGCCCGCGCCCTGCTCGACATGGGCTGCGACGAGCTGAGCCTCGGCGACACCATCGGCGTGGCCACGCCGGGCCACGTCTCCGCGATGCTCGCCGCGCTCAACGCGGTCCAGGTGCCGACCGACCGCATCGGCGTCCACTTCCACGACACGTACGGCCAGGCGCTCACCAACACCCTCGCCGCCCTGCAGCACGGCGTGACGACGGTGGACGCCTCGGCGGGCGGCCTCGGCGGCTGTCCGTACGCGAAGAGCGCCACCGGAAACCTCGCCACCGAAGACCTCGTGTGGATGCTGCACGGCCTCGGCATCGACACCGGGGTCGACCTCGTCCGTCTCAGCGCCACCAGCGCCTGGATGGCCGACCAGCTGGGCCGACCCAGCCCGTCCCGCACCGTCCGCGCCCTCACGGCACGCTCCCACGACGAGCAGACCGCGACCGCCTCCCACCAGGAGCAGTGAAGAACGATGGACCACCGTCTGAGCCCCGAGCACGAGGAACTGCGCCGCACGGTAGAGGCGTTCGCGCACGACGTCGTCGCCCCCAAGATCGGCGACTTCTACGAGCGCCACAAATTCCCGTACGAGATCGTCCGCGAGATGGGCCGCATGGGCCTGTTCGGCCTGCCCTTCCCCGAGGAGTACGGCGGGATGGGCGGTGACTACTTCGCGCTGGGCATCGCCCTCGAAGAACTCGCCCGCGTCGACTCCTCCGTGGCGATCACCCTGGAGGCCGGCGTCTCGCTCGGCGCGATGCCGCTGCACCTCTTCGGCACGGAGGAGCAGAAGCGCGAGTGGCTGCCGCGGCTGTGCGCGGGCGAGATGCTCGGCGCGTTCGGCCTGACCGAGCCGGACGGCGGCTCGGACGCGGGCGGCACGCGCACGACGGCGGTACGCGACGGCGACGACTGGGTGATCAACGGCTCCAAGTGCTTCATCACCAACTCCGGCACGGACATCACGGGTCTGGTCACCGTCACCGCCGTCACCGGCCGCAAGGACGACGGGCGCCCGCTGATCTCCTCGATCATCGTGCCGTCCGGGACGCCCGGCTTCACGGTGGCCGCGCCCTACTCGAAGGTGGGGTGGAACGCCTCGGACACCCGCGAGCTCTCCTTCACCGACGTCCGCGTGCCCGCCGCGAACCTCCTTGGCGAGGAGGGCCGGGGGTACGCCCAGTTCCTGCGCATCCTCGACGAGGGCCGGATCGCGATCTCCGCGCTCGCCACCGGGCTCGCGCAGGGCTGCGTCGACGAGTCCGTGAAGTACGCCAAGGAGCGGCACGCCTTCGGCAGGCCGATCGGCGCGAACCAGGCCATCCAGTTCAAGATCGCCGACATGGAGACGCGGGCGCACATGGCCCGCGTCGGCTGGTACGACGCGGCATCCCGGCTGGTCGCGGGCGAGCCCTTCAAGAAGCAGGCGGCCATCGCCAAGCTCTACTCCTCGACGGTCGCCGTGGACAACGCCCGCGAGGCCACCCAGATCCACGGCGGGTACGGCTTCATGAACGAGTACCCGGTCGCCCGCATGTGGCGGGACTCGAAGATCCTGGAGATCGGCGAGGGCACGAGCGAGGTGCAGCGCATGCTGATCGCCAGGGAGCTGGGTTTCGCGAGCTGAGGCGACTCCGGCATACGGAGACGTGAGGGGCCGCTTGGGCCGGAGTTAGCTTAGGTTAACCTAAGCTCTACTTCCGGCCAGCGGCCCCGCCGCCGTACGTCACGAAAGCAGAGACCCCCATGCCCCAGGCCCGCCTCCCCCAGCCTTCCCGCCGCGGCATCCTCGCCGCCGGCGGCGCCCTCGGCCTCACCGCCGTCCTGGCGGCCTGCGGCAGCGACAAAAAGGACGCGTCCGGCGCGACCGGGGGCGGCGCGGGCAAGTCCGGCCCGTGGAGCTTCAAGGACGACCGCGGCAAGACGGCGAAGAAGGACGCGACGCCGAAGAACATCGTGGCGTTCACGGGTGTCGCCGCGGCCCTCTACGACTACGGCATCGAGGTCAAGGGCGTCTTCGGCCCGACGGAGACCAAGGACGGCAAGCCCGACGTCCAGGCCGGCGACATGGACATCAGCAAGCTGACGATCATCGGCAACGAATGGGGTCAGTTCAAGATCGAGAAGTACGCGAGCCTCGCCCCCGACGTGCTGATCTCCACGATGTTCGACGGCCAGGGCACCCTCTGGTACGTCCCCGAGGAGAGCAAGGACAAGATCCTCAAGCTCGCCCCGAGCGTCGGCATCAGCGTCTACGACCGCCAGTTGACGCACCCGCTGCAGCGCATCCTGGAACTCGCCGAGTCGCTGGGCGCGGACGTGAAGTCCGACAAGGTCGTCAAGGCGAAGAAGCGCTTCGAGGACGCCTCCGAGCGGCTGCGCAAGGTCGCCAAGGCGCACAAGGACATCAAGATCCTCGTCGGCTCCGCGAGCCAGGAGCTGTTCTACGTCTCGGGCACGAACCTCTCGGTCGACCTGGAGTACTTCAAGGCGCTCGGCGTGAACATCATCGAGCCGCCGGAGAAGGCCAAGAAGGAGTCCGGCGGCTGGTTCGAGAACCTCAGCTGGGAGAACGTCGACAAGTACGACGCGGACATCATCATGATGGACAACCGCACCTCCGCGATCCAGCCGGCCGACCTCGACAAGTCCAAGCCGACCTGGAAGAAGCTGCCCGCGGTCAAGGCCGGACAGGTCATCCCGCGCGTGACGGAGCCGATCTTCTCGTACGACAAGTGCGCGCCGATCCTGGAGGACCTCGCCGACGCGATCGAGAAGGCGAAGAAGCTGAAGTAGTCGCGCAGCAGTCACCGCCGTTGCCGCGCCGCCCCCTCCACTCATGGAGGGGGCGGTTCCGTTTTCTGGGCCGAACCCCAAAGCGAGGTGAAGTTAGGTTAGGCTTACCTAAGTCAACTCCCGGCCCTGGAGGACAGTCCATGCGCTCCCACCTGCTCAACGGCCCCGGCGACCTGCGGGCGCTGCAGCTCGCCCGCGAGGCGGCCGGGGACCGGGACCCGGCCGCCCTGCGGATCCTCACCTCCGATGCCGCTCTCCCCGGCGTACGGCGGACGGCCCGGCTGCTCGGCCTCGGCGACGAAGCCGTCGTGGCGGTCCGCACCGACCGGAGCGGGCGCATGCAGACCGTGGCCCTCGCCCGGGCACTGGAGCGCTGCGCGCGCGACGACCTCTCCCCCATGGCGGTCGTCGCCACCGCGGGCACCGCCGACTTCGGCTCCGTCGACCCGCTGCCCGAGATCGCCGCGCTCTGCGCGCAGTACGGCACCTGGCTGCACGTGGACGCCGCGTACGGCCGCGGGCTGCTCGCCTCGCGCAGGAACCGGCATCTCCTCGACGGCATCGAGCGCGCCGACTCCGTCACCGTGGACCAGCACAAGTCCTTCTTCCGGCCGGAGAGTTCGCCGGCTGTCCTGGCGCGCGAGGGAGACCTCTTCGACGAGGCCTGCGCGCTCGCCACGCATGGCTGGAAACAGCTCGTCGCCGACCCGCGCTTCGACGTGGTGGCCGAGCCGCAGCTGGCCACGCTCGTCTTCCGCCACCTCCCCGCGGAGATCTGCGCCCCCTCCGTGATCGACCGCGCCAACCTGTACGCGCGGAAGGCCCTGTCCGCCTCCGGGGACGCCGCGGTGGCGGGCGTCGAGGTGGCGGGCGTCGAGGTGGGCGGCCGCCCGTTCCTGAAGTGCACGCTCCTCGCCCCCGGGACGACCGCCGCGGACCTCACGGCCGTCCTCGACCTGATCGCCGACCACGCCGAGCGGTACCTGGGAGAGCGCCTTGCCCGCGCTTGCTGACCTCCACCTGCCCACCGACCGCATCGACCGCGTCCGCCCCGACTGCACGCTCCGGCCCCTCGACCCCCTGACCGACTCCGAGCTGGTGCACGCCTGGGTGACACACCCCCGGGCGGAGCACTGGATGCGGGACGCCACCCTGACGGACGTCGAGCGCGCCTACATGGCGATCGCGGCCTCCGGCCACCGCGAGGCCTACCTCGGCCTGTGCGAGGGCGTGCCGTCCTTCCTCGTGGAGTGGTACGACCTGCGGGCGCTGGCGGCCCCCTGACCGAGCGGGGCTCCCGAGACGGTCCTCGGGAGCCCCGCTCCTGCACATGCCCGGTTCCCCGCCTACTCGGCGGGCCAGGGCACCTGCGGCGACTTGTAGTAGCCGATGCCCAGCGCGTCCCAGCGCGGGGCCTGTGCGGCGAGCCGCACCTTGTACTTCTCCCAGTCGTGCGTGGCCGCGGGCGACCAGCCGAGCTCGGCGATGCCCGGCAGCCGCGGGAACGCCATGTGGTCGAGGTGCGCGGAGGTCGACAGCGTCTCCGTCCACAGCGGCGCCTCGACCCCGAGGACCGAGTCCGCGGGCGCGCCCTGGAGGTACGTGGCCGGGTCCCAGTCGTAGGAGCGCCGCACCTCGACGTAGCCCGCCCAGGACAGGCCGAGCGGCGTGTCCTTCGTGTACTTGTGGTCGAGGTAGGAGCGGTCGGCCGGCGAGAGGACCAGCTTGGTGCCGTTCCTCGCGGCGTTCACGACCTGCTCGCGCTCGGCGGCGCCGGTCCTGTCGTAGCCCCAGTACTGCGCGACGGCGCCCTCGGCGGGCCTCGCGCCGGCCAGCTGGTGCCAGCCCATCACCTTCTTGCCGTACTTGGCGACCACCGGCTGCACCTTGTCCATGAACGCGACGAAGTCCTCGTGGCTGGTGGAGTGGGCCTCGTCGCCGCCGATGTGGAGGTACTCACCGGGCGTCATCGCGGCGAGCTCGCGGATCACGTCGTCCACGAAGTCGTACGTCACGTCCTTCTTCACGCACAGCGAGCTGAAGCCGACCGCGGTGCCGGTGTACAGCGGCGGGGCGACGCCGTCGCAGTTCAGTTCGGCGTACGAGGCGAGCGCGGCGTTGGTGTGTCCCGGCATGTCTATCTCGGGGACGACCTCCAGGTACCGCGAGGCGGCGTAGTCGACGATCTCCTTGTACTGCGCCTTCGTGTAGTGGCCGCCCTTGCCGCCGCCGACCTGCGTGGAGCCGCCGTAGGTGGCGAGGCGCGGCCAGGAGTCGATGGCGATGCGCCAGCCCTGGTCGTCGCTGAGGTGCAGGTGGAGCTTGTTCATCTTGTAGAGGGCGGCCTGGTCGATGTAGCGCTTGACCTGGTCGACGGTGAAGAAGTGCCGGGACACGTCGAGCATCGTGGAGCGGTAGCCGTAGCGCGGCATGTCCTTGACGGTGCCGCCCGCGACACGCCATGGCCCTGGCTGCTTCGTCTTCTTCTCGACGGCGGCGGGCAGTTGCTGACGGACGGTCTGGACGCCGTGGAAGAGGCCTGCGCCGGTCCAGGAGGTGATGGTGAGGGAGCCGCGCGCGGAGATGACGCGGTATCCCTCGTGGCCGAGGGCCTTGTTCTCCGGTTCGGCGCTGATGCGCAGCCGGATGCCGTCACGCCCCTCGCCGGTGGTGACGGGCAGCTTGTAGCCGGTGGAGGGGCGCAGCACCCTGGCGAGGTACTCGCCGACGCGCCGCTCCTCGGGGTTGCCCTTGCCGACGCGGATCCGGGTCTTGGCGGTGATCTCGTACCCGGCGCCGCCGGCCTCGGCCGCCAGGGGCGCGGGCACGACCTTGCCGAGTGGGGTGACGGCGGGGGCCCTTGCCTCGCCCGGGGCGGGCGCGGCGGGCGCGGCGGCGAACGAGGAGATTCCGACGGCCGCCACGAGCAGCAGCGAGCCGAAAACGCGTGTCGTTCTGCTGTGCGATCTCACAAGCGGGTCCCTTCGACGGGCCGTGCGTCGCAATCGAACGGTCCCCATTGGTAACCCGGGCCCTATAAGGGGTCAAGGGTGTAGACCAGGTGTCCAAGAGGTCGGTGCGAGAATCCCCGCATGGCGGAAATCATCCAGCGCGACGGAACCTGGACCTTCGACGGGGAGACGCTGCGCCTCGTGCCGGGACGCGACAAGGGCGTGTCCCTCTTGCGCGCGACGCTGGGCGAACTGACGGTTCCCCTGGCGGCGTTGGCGGGCATCGCCTTCGAGCAGGGCAAGAAGTCGGGCCGGCTGCGGCTGCGGCTGCGGGACGGCGCCGACCCGCTGCTCCAGGCGACGGGCGGGAAGCTGACGGACTCCTCCGACCCCTATCAGCTGACGGTCGAGCCGGACCGGTACGGGGTCGCGGAGTACCTGGTCGACGAGGTCCGCAACGCGCATCTGATCGAACAGGTGCCGCCCACGCCCTGCGACGCCTATCTCCTGCCAGGACCCTCCGTGCCGCTGTCCGTCTCCGCGGGGGACGGCACGGCGAGCTTCGACGGGGAGCGCGTCCGCCTGGAGTGGAACTGGAAGACGGAGGAGGCGAAGTCGGCGTCCGGCACCCGGTCGCTGGCGCTCGTCGACATCGCGGCGGTGGAGTGGCAGCCGGCGGTCGGCCTGGAGAACGGCTGCCTGCGGTTCACCGTGCGGAACGCGCCGACCAAGGCCCCGCCGAAGTACGACCCGAACTCCGTCGAGCTGTGGGGTTTCAAGAAGGACCCGCTGATGGCCCTGGTCGCCGCCGCGGTCCAGGCCCGCCTCCCGCACCCCTCGGCCCCCGCGGCCCCGGCGGACGCGCCGTCCGCCGCCACCAAGGGCCTCACCCCGCCGCCCCCGGCCGACGACCACGACACGCTGCTGCGCCGCCTGCGCGAACTGGGCGAGCTGCACCAGGGCGGCATCCTCACGGACGAGGAGTTCGCGACGGCCAAGCAGGCGGTCCTGCGCCGCATGTGACCTCCGATTTCATGCCGCGCGAGCCCCGTTGCGACACGATCCTGCCCGATTCCGGGCAGGATTCTTGCGAAAGGGCATGCGATACCCCAGGATCAACGAATGCACGACGACCTGGTGGACCACCTCACCCGCAGCACCCCGCTCCAGCGGGGCGAAGCGCTGCGGGTCATCCAGGACGTGCTCGCCTACTTCGACGAGACGACCGAAGAATTCGTCCGTCGCCGCCACCGCGAGCTGCAGGGTCAGGGCCTGCTGAACGCGGCGATCTTCGAACAGATCTCGGCGGACCTCGCATACCGCGCGGTCGCACCGCCCGAGCTCACGCTCCGGCAGCTGCGCCGCATCGTCTACGGCTAGGAATCCCTCTATGTGCGGAATCGTCGGATACATCGGCAAGCGTGACGTCGCCCCGCTGCTCCTCGAAGGCCTGCAGCGCCTGGAGTACCGCGGCTACGACTCGGCGGGCATCGCCGTCACCGGCCCCAAGGCGTCGGGCCTGAAGACGGTCAAGGCCAAGGGCCGCGTCCGTGACCTGGAGGCCAGGGTCCCCGCCCGCTTCAAGGGCACGACCGGCATCGCCCACACGCGCTGGGCCACCCACGGCGCTCCCTCCGACGAGAACGCCCACCCGCACCTCTCGCAGGACGAGAAGGTCGCCGTCGTCCACAACGGCATCATCGACAACGCCTCCGAGCTGCGCGCCAAGCTCACCGCGGACGGCGTCGAGTTCCTCTCCGAGACGGACACCGAGGTCCTCACCCACCTCGTCGCCCGCTCCCAGGCCGACACCCTTGAGGAGAAGGTCCGCGAGGCGCTGCGCCACATCGAGGGCACGTACGGCATCGCCGTCCTGCACGCCGACTTCAACGACCGCATCGTCGTCGCCCGCAACGGCTCCCCGGTCGTCCTCGGCATCGGCGAGAAGGAGATGTTCGTCGCCTCGGACGTCGCCGCGCTCGTCTCGCACACCCGCCAGGTCGTCACCCTCGACGACGGCGAGATGGCCACCATCAAGGCCGACGACTACCGCACCTACACCACCGAGGGCTCGCGCACGACGGCCTCGCCGACCACCGTGGAGTGGGAGGCCGAGTCGTACGACATGGGCGGCCACGACACGTACATGCACAAGGAGATCTTCGAGCAGCCCGACGCGGTCGACCGCGTCCTGCGCGGCCGCATCGACGACCGCTTCTCCACCGTGCACCTCGGCGGCCTCAACCTCGACGCGCACGACGCCCGCAAGGTGCGCCGCGTCAAGATCCTCGGCTGCGGCACCTCGTACCACGCGGGCATGATCGGCGCCCAGATGATCGAGGAGCTGGCCCGCATCCCCGCCGACGCCGAGCCCGCGAGCGAGTTCCGCTACCGCAACCCGGTCGTGGACCCCGACACCCTCTACATCGCGGTCTCCCAGTCCGGCGAGACGTACGACGTGCTCGCCGCCGTGCAGGAGCTGAAGCGCAAGGGCGCCCGCGTCCTCGGCGTCGTGAACGTCGTCGGCTCGGCGATCGCCCGGGAGGCCGACGCGGGCGTGTACGTCCACGCGGGCCCGGAGGTCTGCGTCGTCTCCACCAAGTGCTTCACCAACACCACCGTGGCCTTCGGCCTGCTCGCCCTGCACCTCGGCCGCATCCGCGACCTGTCCGTCTCCGACGGCAAGCGGATCATCGAGGGCCTGCGCAAGCTGCCCGGCCAGATCTCGGAGATCCTCAAGCAGGAGGACGAGATCAAGAAGATCGCCAAGAGCTACGCGGACGCCCGTTCGATGCTCTTTATCGGGCGTGTGCGCGGCTACCCCGTCGCCCGTGAGGCCTCCCTCAAGCTCAAGGAGGTCTCGTACATCCACGCCGAGGCCTACCCCGCCTCCGAGCTGAAGCACGGCCCGCTCGCCCTCATCGAGCCGGCCCTGCCGACGGTCGCGATCGTCCCGGACGACGACCTCCTGGAGAAGAACCGCGCCGCTCTGGAGGAGATCAAGGCCCGCAGCGGCAAGATCCTCGCGGTCGCGCACCAGGAGCAGGAGAAGGCCGACCAGACCATCCTCGTCCCGAAGAACGAGAACGAGCTCGACCCGATCCTGATGGGCATCCCGCTCCAGCTCCTCGCCTACCACACGGCGCTTGCGCTCGGCCGGGACATCGACAAGCCGCGCAACCTCGCCAAGTCGGTCACCGTGGAGTAGCCGAACGGCCCCCGTGGAACCGTGAAATGAACGACCCCCTGTGCGTGCCACCAGCACACAGGGGGTCGTTCCTCAAGGGCCGGGGTCGCCCATTACCCCGACCCGCGCCGCCGACCGTTAAATACCCTTCACAAGGGCGCAAACCACCTCTACGCGCGAGTAGATTTATCTGCTCACGAAACCGCCCGCTCAAGGGAGTTGAGCGGCGCCGGACTCAACTCGCCGGGAGCCGACGGGCGTTACGGGATGACGACGACAGGGCGCTGCGCGCGGCGGGCCAGCCGTCCCGCGACGGAGCCGAAGATGCGGCCGACGATGCCGTGCGTGGAGCCGACGACGATCGCGTCCGCGCTGTACTCGCGGCCGACCTCCTCCAGCTCGTGGCAGATGTCGCCGCCGCGCTCGACGAGGATCCACGGCACCTCGGCGAGATAGTCCGCGCAGGCCAGCTCCAGGCCGAGCACTTCGGTGCGGTGGTCCGGCACGTCGACGAAGACCGGCGGCTCGCAGCCCGCCCACACCGTGGTGGGCAGCCGGTTGGCGACGTGCACGATGATCAGGCCGGAGCCGGAGCGGTGCGCCATGCCGATCGCGTAGGAGAGGGCCCGCTCACTGGAGGTCGAGCCGTCGAAACCGACGACGACACCGTGCCTGAAGGCGGGATCGCAGGAATGACGCGGTTCTTCCGCCGCTCGGGGGGTCGCTGTCGGATCGGCGACCTGCCGCTTGCGGTCCGCATGTTCGAAGAATTCGTGACCGGCCATCGGTGTCTCGGCGAAGGAGTCCTCTGTGGGAGGGTCGGCTTTTTCTGGTGGTGCGGAAGATCAGGACCTGGAAGGTCGTCCGGGAATCATCTTCCCAACCCCATACCCCCAAGGGTACGGCGACACTCCTCTCCTGCCCAGAGCCAGGCCAAGCCCGCCCGGGACCTGCGAAGAGCCCCGCGCGGAGGCCGCGCCGGGCCTGCACAGGGCCTCCCGGCGTTCACCGGAGCATGCACGAGCGTCGCCCGGATGGCAATGGTTGCTGCCTCCTACAGGCGGTTTGCCCACCCGTCCGGCGCCACCCGGTGGCCTCCCCAGTGACCCGGCGGACAGCCAGGCGTTGGACAGCGCTGGATCTCCGTACGCCACCGCCACAGGGAGCACGCCGTGCCTGGACCCTCGCCCGCGTCCCCACCTTCCACCCTCTTCCCCTCTTCACCCGAGCAAGGCCGGCCGGGCCGGGAGGGCCCGCACGGGCGTCACCCCGCCGCGGCCCCGGCGGACTCGGTGAGCGACGTGGTCCGCTGGGCCGCGTTCAGCTGCGTACTGGTCCCCGTGGTGCTCGTCGCGTACGGCGGCTCACTGGCGGGCGCCGCCGGCGCGGCGCTCGGCCTCGTGGCCGTCACGGGGGTCTGCCGGGTGCTCCTGCGGCAGTCCGAACGGGGCGCCGCGCGACTGCTTGCAGAACAGAACAACGGGCACCGCGGACGGCACGGCAGAACGGGTTCGGGAGCGCACAGGGGCACTCGTCACAGTGCCGACAGTGCGCCGGTGGACTGACCAATTCACACACACGCTCCCGTAGCTTTTCAGCCAACTTCCGGGGGCCGTCGATTCCTTGGCCGAACGCCCCCTCAACCCCGGTCCGACCAGGGCTGAAAGACGCGCGCGAGCCGCCCGCACCCTACGGGGACCGGCCATGGAGCCAAGGCGCACTTCCCAGCAAGCCGCCCGAGTGCAACGCTTCGTGATCGAATGCTTCACGCCAAGTTGCCATGTCGACAATCTGCCGAGTGATGAACTGGTCACCCCGGCAGCACGGGACGCAGTAGATTCGATCTTGACTGTATTACGGCGGGGGACTGGTGGAGGACCGAGGGGAAACGTGCAGCAGCGACAAGCCAGGCAAGCGCGTCAAGCACGTCAAAAACGTCAAGCACGTCAAGCACGCCAGGAACACGGAGCCGCGACGCCCGAGGGGGGTTTAGCACCATGAGCCACGACTCCACTGCCGCGCCGGAGGCCGCGGCTCGGAAACTTTCGGGGCGGCGCCGCCGGGAGATCGTAGCGGTGCTGCTCTTCAGCGGCGGTCCCATTTTCGAGAGTTCCATACCGCTCTCCGTGTTCGGCATCGACCGGCAGGACGCGGGGGTCCCCCGCTACCGGCTGCTGGTCTGCGCCGGCGAGGAGGGCCCGCTGCGGACCACCGGCGGACTCGAACTCACCGCGCCGCACGGCCTTGAGGCCATCGGCCGGGCCGGCACCGTCGTCGTACCGGCCTGGCGGTCGATCACCTCACCGCCGCCGCCGGAGGCGCTCGAAGCGCTGCGCCGCGCGCACGAGGAGGGCGCCCGCATCGTCGGGCTGTGCACGGGCGCGTTCGTCCTCGCCGCGGCGGGACTGCTCGACGGGCGTCCCGCGACCACCCACTGGATGTACGCGCCGACGCTCGCGAAGCGCTATCCGTCCGTCCACGTGGATCCGCGCGAGCTGTTCGTCGACGACGGCGACGTCCTGACGAGCGCCGGCACCGCGGCCGGAATCGATCTCTGTCTGCACATCGTGCGCACGGACCACGGCAACGAAGCGGCGGGCGCGCTCGCCCGCAGGCTCGTGGTGCCGCCGCGCCGGGCCGGCGGCCAGGAGCGCTATCTCGACAGGTCTTTACCCGAGGAGATCGGCGCCGACCCGCTCGCCGAGGTCGTCGCCTGGGCGCTGGAGCACCTCCACGAGCAGTTCGACGTGGAGACGCTGGCCGCGCGCGCGTACATGAGCAGGCGGACCTTCGACCGCAGGTTCCGCTCGCTCACCGGCAGCGCGCCGCTGCAGTGGCTGATCACCCAGCGGGTGCTGCAGGCACAGCGGCTCCTGGAGACCTCCGACTACTCCGTGGACGAGGTCGCGGGCCGCTGCGGCTTCCGTTCACCGGTGGCGCTGCGGGGTCACTTCCGGCGCCAGCTGGGTTCGTCGCCCGCCGCCTACCGCGCCGCGTACCGCGCCCGCAGGCCGCAGGGCGAGCGCGTGCTTGAGTCCGTGTCGGCGACGGCGCAATCCGTGCCCACGCTGGTCGAGGCCGGCCCGGTGCCGACCCAGACCCGGCGCACGGCGGCCGCGAGCGCGCTCGGCCCGTCGACCTCGGTGCCCACCGAGCCCGGCAAGCCGAACTCCGACGTGTACGCGCCAGGACGTGCTCCCCTGCCCGGCCAGAGGAGCGCGCCGTAGGGTTAGCGGCATGAACGATCGCATGGTGTGGATCGACTGCGAGATGACCGGGCTCTCGTTGGCGGACGACGCACTTATCGAGGTGGCCGCACTGGTCACCGACTCGGAACTGAACGTGCTCGGCGAAGGTGTGGACATCGTGATCCGCCCGCCGGACGCGGCGCTGGAGACCATGCCCGAGGTGGTGCGCGCCATGCACACCGCCTCGGGGCTCCTCGACGAGCTGGCCGGCGGCACCACGCTGGCCGACGCCGAGGAGCAGGTCCTGGCGTACGTACGTGAGCACGTCAAGGAGCCGCGGAAGGCTCCGCTGTGCGGAAACTCGGTCGGCACCGACCGCGGCTTCCTGCTGCGGGACATGGCGACACTGGAGGAGTACCTCCACTACCGGATCGTCGACGTCTCCTCCATCAAGGAGCTGGCCCGGCGCTGGTATCCGAGGGCGTACTTCAACAGCCCGGACAAGAACGGCAACCACCGCGCGCTCGCCGACATCCGCGAGTCCATCGCCGAGCTGCGCTACTACCGCGAGGCGATCTTCGTGCCGCAGCCGGGACCCGACTCGGAGACCGCGAGGACGATCGCGGCCAAGCACGTCCTGCCTGCGGAGTAGCCTCCGCGGACGCCCTGTGTACGGGGTCCGGAAAAGGTGTGCGCGAGCACCCCTTCGGACCCTGTACACTTTTTCTCGGCCGGTCGGAAGAACGACAAAAGACCGGACATGGTGGGTGTAGCTCAGTTGGTAGAGCACCTGGTTGTGGTCCAGGTGGCCGCGGGTTCAAGTCCCGTCACTCACCCTGAAGGAAGGGCCCCGGTTCGAGAGAACCGGGGCCCTTCCGCTTTTCGTGCCTCTTCTTCGGCCGGGGCCCCGGCCCAGCAGCCTCAGGAAGAGGCCCGCTCCACCAGTTCCGTCGGAAGCACCAGCTGGCGCCGCTCCAGGCGCCGGGCGGCCGCGGGGCGGCTGTCCGCGATCTCGGCGAGCAGCAGGTCGATCATGGCCCGCCCCATCTCCTCGATGGGCTGCCGCACGCTCGTCAGCGGCGGGTCCATGTGCCGGGCGATCGCCGAGTCGTCGAAGCCGACGAGCGCCACGTCGTCGGGTATGCGGCGGCCCGCCTCGCGCAGCGCCTGCCGGGCGCCCGCCGCCATCACGTCGGAGCCCGCGAAGACCGCGTCCACCTCGGGGCAGGCGGCGAGGAGCTCCCGCATGGCCCGCCGGCCGCCCTCCTCCGTGAAGTCGCCGGGCACGATCAGCCGCTCGTCCACCGGGCGGCCCGCGTCCCGCAGCGCGGCGCGGTAGCCGTCGAGGCGGCGCTGGGCTCCGTACACGTCGAGGCGGCCGGTGATGGTGGCTATGGAGGTGCGGCCGCGGGAGAGCAGGTGCTCCACGGCCGAGCACGCCCCGGCGAAGTTGTCGGAGTCGACGGAGGGCAGCGCCTCCTCGGCGGAGCGGCGGCCGCTGATCACCGCGGGGATCTCCAGCTGGGACAGCAGGTCGGGCAGCGGGTCGTCGGCGTGCACCGAGACGAGGAGGACCCCGTCGACGCGGTGGGCCGCCAGGTACTGGGCCAGGCGCTGGCGCCGCTGGTCGCTGCCCGCGAAGATCAGCAGCAGCTGCATCTCGGTCTCGCTGAGCTCGGCCCCGACACCGCGCAGGACGTCGGAGAAGTACGGCTCGGCGAAGAAGCGGGTCTCGGGCTCGGGCACGACCAGGGCGATGGCGTCCGTGCGGTTGGCGGCCAGGGCGCGGGCCGCGGTGTTCGGGACGTACCCCAGCTCCGCGACGGCGGCCTCGACGGCCGTGCGGGTCGCCTCACTCACCCGCGGCGAGCCATTGATCACCCGGGAGACCGTCCCCCGGCCGACCCCCGCCCGCGCGGCGACCATCTCCAGAGTGGGCCGTCCGCCACCGCGGCCGCGCGCTGCGTGAGCTGCCATTGTCCGCCTCCCGTCACACTTCCCCCGGCGAGGAATGTAACAGCCCGATCTTCACCGGGCCGATGGGCCGAACCAGGGCCGCCCCGTAACGGCCCGATAACCGAACACATAACTCTCTGTCCGGTCCCTTGACACCCCCGGCCGCAGCCACGAGTCTTCAACTCATCACCTGTGGGAGCGCTCCCACACTACCTGACACGTACACAACCCGCACGTTCCCCGCCCGAGCCGCAGCGTGAACCAACGGGCCCAGCAGTGCAGTTGGCCGGGGGGTCGGCACGTCAGGCAACAGGAGGACGTCATGCGCACCAACCACCGCCGGACCCGCAGACTGGTGGCTTACGCGGCCACGACCGCGCTCGCGACGGGTCTGCTGACCGCATGTTCGAGCGACGACGACAGCGGCTCGGCAGGCGGCGACGGCAAGATCACGCTCAATGTCGGCACATTCGGCGTACTGGGCCTGAAGCAGGCAGGTCTCTACGACGAGTACGAGAAGTCGCATCCGAACATCAAGATCAAAGAGAACGTCATCGAGCGGAACGACGCCTATTACCCGAAGCTCCTCACCCAGCTGCAGTCCGGCGCGGGCGTGAACGACGTGGCCGCCGTCGAAGTCAGCAACATCACCGAGGTCGTGCAGACCCAGGGCGCCAAGTTCGAGGACCTGGGCAAGGCCGAGGGCGTCAAGAAGTCGACGTATCTCGACTGGAAGTGGAAGCAGGCCACGACCGAGGACGGCAAGACGATCGGTCTCGGCGTCGACATCGGCCCGACGGCGCTCTGCTATCGCAAGGACCTCTTCGAGAAGGCCGGTCTGCCCACCGACCGCGAGGAGCTCGCCAAGGAGTGGGCCGGCGACTGGGACAAGTACGTCGCCATGGGCGAGAAGTACATGGAGAAGGCGCCCGAGGGCAGCAAGTTCGTCGACTCCGCCTCCAGTGTCTACAACGCCGTCTTCGCCGGTGCGAAGGAGCGGTACTACGACCAGGGCGGCAAGGAGATCTACGAGGACAGCCAGGGCCGCAAGGACGCGTGGGACGCGGCGATGAAGGTCGCGCGGGGCGACATGTCCGCCAAGCTCAAGCAGTTCGACCCGACGTGGGACCAGGGCTTCGCCAACGCCAAGTTCGCGACCGTGGCCTGCCCCGCCTGGATGGCCGGGTACATCCAGGAGAAGACGGGCCCCGGGGGCAAGGGCCAGTGGGACATGGCCAAGGCGCCCACGGACGGCAACTGGGGCGGCACGTTCCTCGGCGTGCCGAGCGCGGGCAAGCACAAGAAGGAGGCGACGGAGCTCGCCGTCTGGCTGACGCAGCCCGAGCAGCTCGCGAAGATCTTCGCCAAGCAGGCCAGCTTCCCGTCGACCCCGTCGGTCTACGACACGCTGAAGCCGTCGCCCGCCACGAAGGCGTACTTCAACGACGCGCCCATCACGGAGATCTACGCCGGCATCGCGAAGAACACCCCCTCGGCCGTCTACGGCCTGAAGGACGCCCAGATCGGCCAGTCCATCACGGACATCGGTGTGCTCCAGGTGGAGCAACAGGGCAAGTCCCCGGCACAGGGCTGGAAGGCCGCGCAGGAAGAGATCAAGGACGTTCTGGGACAGTGACGCCCATGTCCGAGACCGCTGAGTACGCCGAGACCGCGTCCCCCGGTGAGGGGGACGCGGCCCCGGCCGCGTCCGGGAGCCGCAAGGCCTCCCCCACGTCCTCGTGGCGCAGCCGTCTGTACCGCTGGGACATAAAGGCGTCGCCGTACGTCTTCGTCGCGCCCTTCTTCCTCTTCTTCGGTGCCTTCGGCCTCTTCCCGCTGCTCTACACCGGCTGGGCGTCGATGCACCGCCTGTCGCTGACCAACCTCGACGACAGCACGTGGATCGGCCTGGAGAACTACACCAACCTGTTGCAGAGCGACTACTTCTGGAACGCGCTCGGCAACACCTTCACCATCGGTGTCATCTCCACCGTCCCCCAGCTGGCCGTCGCCCTCGGCATCGCGCACCTGCTCAACTACAAGCTGCGCGGCTCCACGCTGTGGCGCGTGGCGATGCTCGCTCCGTACGCCACCTCGGTGGCCAGCGCCTCGCTGGTCTTCACGCTGCTGTTCGCGTGGGACGGCGGCATGGTCAACTGGGTGATCGGGTCGGTGGGCATCGACCCCGTCAACTGGCGCGAGTCATCGTGGGGTTCGCAGTTCGCGGTGTCCTCGATCGTCATCTGGCGGTGGACGGGGTACAACGCGCTGATCTATCTCGCGGCGATGCAGGCCGTGCCCCACGACCTGTACGAGTCGGCCTCGCTGGACGGCGCCTCGCGCTGGCAGCAGTTCCGGCACGTGACGATCCCGATGCTGCGGCCCACGATCCTGTTCACGGTGGTCGTCTCCACCATCGGGGCGACCCAGCTCTTCGGCGAGCCGCTGCTGTTCGGCGGCACGGCCGGGTCCAAGGGCGGCGCCGACCACCAGTTCCAGACGCTGGGCCTCTATCTGTACGACCAGGGCTGGATCAACGGCCACCTGGGCCGGGCCTCGGCCGTCGCCTGGCTGATGCTCGTGATCCTGCTGCTCATCGCCGCGGTCAATCTGCTGATCGCCCGACGACTGAGGAAGGACCGATGAAGGCCCGCACGGTGGACCTGGCGGACGGCCGGCCCGAGGACGCACGGACCGACGACCGCCCCGCGGACCGGAAGCCGGGCGGCCGCGGACGGCGCCTCGGTCCGAAGGCCGGCCGCACGATGCACGCGGGGCCCGTGACCTACCTCGTCCTCGCGCTGTTCACGGCCGTCTCCCTCGCCCCGCTGATCTGGACGGCGATCGCGGCCTCGCGGACGAGCGGGCGGCTCGCGCAGACCCCGCCGCCCCTGTGGTTCGGCGGCAACCTCTTCAAGAACATGGAACGGGCCTGGACCGAGGCGAGCCTCGGCGACGCGATGCTCAACACCACGATCGTGGCGGGCAGCATCACCATCGGCACGGTCCTGTTCTCCACCATCGCCGGATTCGCCTTCGCCAAGCTGAAGTTCAGGTTCAGCGGCGCGCTGCTCCTGCTGACCATCGGCACGATGATGGTGCCGCCGCAGCTCAGCGTCGTACCGCTCTATCTGTGGGTCGCCGACCTGCAGTGGACGAACCAGCTCCAGGCGGTGATCCTGCCGACGTTCGTGAGCGCCTTCGGCGTGTTCTTCATGCGGCAGTACCTGGTGCAGGCGCTGCCGAGCGAGCTGATCGAGGCGGCGCGGATGGACGGGGCCAGCAGCCTGCGGATCATCTGGCACGTGGTGTTCCCGGCGGCGCGGCCCGCGATGGCCGTCCTCGGACTGCTCACGTTCGTCATGGCGTGGAACGACTTCCTGTGGCCGATCATCGCGCTCAACCAGTCGAACCCGACCGTCCAGGTGGCGCTCAACTCCCTGGGTACGGGCTACATCCCCGACCGGGCGGTGATCATGGCGGGTGCGCTGCTCGGCACGCTGCCGCTGCTGCTCGCGTTCGTCCTGTTCGGCAAGCAGATCGTGAGCGGCATCATGCAGGGCGCGGTCAAGGGCTGAACGCTCCGGGAGCCCTCGCGGCTCCCGGGCTTCCCCCTCCCGTACCTCTTCCGGCTTCTCTCTTCTTCTCTCTTCTCCTTCTCTTCTTCTCTCTTCTTCCCTCTCTCTTTCTCATGGGAGCGCTTCCATGCCTGAATCCCTCAGCTTTCCGGCCGACTTCCTCTGGGGCACCGCCACCTCCGCGTACCAGATCGAGGGTGCCGTGCGCGAGGACGGCCGCACGCCCTCCATCTGGGACACCTTCAGCCACACGCCGGGCCGGACGGCCGGCGGTGACACCGGTGACGTCGCCGTCGAGCACTACCACCGCTACCGCGACGACGTGGAGCTCATGGCCGACCTCGGCCTGAACGCCTACCGGTTCTCCGTCTCCTGGTCCCGCGTGCAGCCCACCGGGCGCGGCCCCGCCGTCCAGCGGGGCCTGGACTTCTACCGGCGCCTCGTCGACGAACTCCTCGGCCGCGGCATCCAGCCCGCCCTGACCCTCTACCACTGGGACCTGCCGCAGGAGCTTGAGGACGCGGGCGGCTGGCCGGCGCGCGAGACCGCGTACCGGTTCGCCGAGTACGCGGGCATCGTCGGCGAGGCGCTCGGTGACCGCGTCGCGTCCTGGATCACGCTCAACGAACCCTGGTGCAGCGCCTTCCTGGGCTACGGCTCCGGCGTGCACGCTCCCGGCCGCACCGACCCGGCGGCCGCCCTGCACGCCGCCCACCACCTCAACCTCGCGCACGGCCTGGGCACGCAGGCGCTGCGTGCCGCCCTGCCGGCCCGCGCCGGTGTCGCGGTGAGCCTCAACTCGGCGGTGGTCAGGGCGGTTTCGGACGCCCCGCAGGACCAGGACGCCCGGCGGCGCATCGACAACCTCGCCAACGGCGTCTTCCACGGCCCGATGCTGCACGGCGCCTACCCGGCGGACCTGTTCGCGGACACGGCCAGGATCACCGACTGGTCCTGCGTACAGGACGGCGACCTGGCCGCCATCCACCAGCCGCTGGACGCGCTCGGCCTCAACTACTACACGCCCGCGCTGGTCTCGGCCGCGCCGGACGGCGCCGCGACCCGGCGTGCCGACGGGCACGGGGCGAGCGAGCACTCCCCGTGGCCCGGCTCCGACGACGTCGCCTTCCACCAGACGCCGGGCGAGCGCACCGAGATGGGCTGGACCATCGACCCGACGGGCCTGCACGAGCTGATCATGCGGTACTCGCGGGAGGCGCCCGGACTCCCGATGTACATCACCGAGAACGGCGCGGCCTACGACGACAAGCCCGACCCGGACGGCCGCGTCCACGACCCGGAGCGCATCGCCTATCTGCACGGCCACCTGAGCGCCGTCCGCCGCGCCATCGCCGACGGGGCCGACGTGCGCGGCTACTACCTGTGGTCGCTCCTGGACAACTTCGAGTGGTCGTACGGCTACGGCAAGCGGTTCGGCGCGGTCTACGTCGACTACGAGACGCAGGTCCGCACGCCGAAGTCCAGCGCCCACTGGTACGCGACGGTCGCCGGGGCGGGCGCGCTGCCCGCGGAGTCCGTCGTGGGCTGACGGGCGGGGCCGTCACTCGTACGCCGCGAACGCCTTCGTGAACGCCAGCGGCTGCTGCTCTATCGACGAGCACGTCGGCTGCGCGGAGCCGGCCGCGCCGCCCTCGCAGGCCTTGTCGCGGGTCGCGGACCACATCGAGAGCCGGCCGACGCCCTTGGCCTCGGCGAACTTCACGAGCTCGGTGGCGTCCTCGGTCCTGAAGACCTCGGTGGTGACGTCGTTGACGCCGATCATCGGGGTGACGGCGACAGTCCGCCACGCGGCCTTGTCGGAGAGGCCGAGCGCGGTCCTGAGCTGCTTCTGCGTGGCGGTGGCGGCCTGGATGGCGTACTGGCCCATGTCGCCGCTGTAGGCGGGCCCGTAGTCCATGGCCATGATGTTGACCGCGTCGATCCGCACGCCGTGCTTCTTCGCGTCGGTGAGCAGGCCGACGCCGGGCCGCGTCAGCCCCTCGGGCATCACGGGCAGCGTGAACGACACGTCCAGCTCCGGGTGCCGCTCCTGGAGCCGGGCGATGGCCCGGGCGCGGCGGGTGTTGGCCGCGGTGTCCGGCAGTGCGGCGCCCTCGATGTCGAAGTCGACCTTGGTCAGCTCGTACGCGTCGACGACCTTGCCGTAGGCCGCGGCGAGGGCGTCGGCGTCGGCGCACTTCAGGCCCAGCTCGGAACCGGCCGCGCCGCCGAAGGAGACGCGGACGTCGCCGCCCTCGGCGCGCAGGTCGTCGATCTGCGCGGCGACCTTGTCGTCGCCGAGTCCGGTGGTGCCGCCCCACAGCGGCTCGCAGCCGCCGCCGGAGGTGATGAAGGCGAGGTTGAACTCCTTGACGCCGGTCTTCTCCGCGGTGTCGAGGAGGTCGTGGGCCGGGGCGAGGGAGGTGTCGACGAAGGGCGCGAACCTGGCGGGGGCGGGGGCCTTCTCCTGGGAAGCCTTCGTCGCGAGCGCCGTCCCGGAGAAGAGGAAGGCGCCGCCGCCGACGAGGGACGCGGCGACGAGTCCGCCGATGACCTTGGTCCGGGTGCTGACCGTGCGCCGGTGCGTGCTGCTCATGGCGTGCCTGCCTTAGCTGTACGGGGGTGGGGTGCGGCAGCACGCTAGCCGCGCGGGACCCGACAAAACGCCCAGGTGGGGCGCCGGTTGACGACCTTAGGGTGCGCTTAAGGAAGGGATGGGGGCCGGTTAAAGATCGCGCCCCGGGGCCGGGCGGGCCGGCGCGCGGACTGTGACTTTCGGCTGAGCGCACCGTATGAGGGCTGGGCCGCCCCAGTGATCATTCAGCCGGCTGGGGTGCCGCGGCTTCTCCCGCGCCGGGCGGCGCCGGTTGACTGGGCGGGTCCGCGGCGTGGCTGGTCCTGCCGCCGCGCCACTCCCCGTTTGCGGTCTGAGGAGCAGTGCATGTCGCAGATCACCGGTCCGGCCCCCGGCACGGTCTTCCCACGTCTGGGGTGGGTGAACGAGTTGCTGTTGCCCGCCCTCCAGGCGGCCGTGGCGACCCTGCCCGCGGCCGAGCGCCTGGCGGCGGGCTACCACCGCGGCTGGTGCGAGGCCGACGGCACGCCGGCCGTGGCGGCGGCGGGCCGGGGCAAGACGGTCAGGCCGGCGCTGACGCTGCTCTCCGCGGTGGCGGTCGGCGGTGCCCCGCGGGACGCCCTGCGGGGCGCGGTCGCCGTGGAACTGGTCCACGACTTCACGCTGTTGCACGACGACGTGATGGACGGCGACGCGCTGCGCCGCCACCGCCCGGCCGTCTGGTCGGCGTTCGGCACGTCGTCGGCGGTGCTGACCGGTGACGCCCTGCTGGCCGCCGCGCTGCGGGAAGTCGCGCACGCGCCCGCGGAGTTCGCGGCCGTGGCGGTGCAGGAACTGGTCCGCGCCCTGCTCGACCTGGTCGAGGGGCAGAGCCTCGACATGGCGTTCGAGAGGACGCCCGAGGTGTCCGTGGCGCAGTACCTGACCATGGCGGAGGGCAAGACCGGGTCGCTGATGGGCTGCGCCTGCGCCCTGGGCGGAGCCCTCTCCGGGGCCGACAGCGAGCGCGTGCGGGGACTGCGGGAGTTCGGCCGCCGCCTCGGCGTCGCCTTCCAGTGCGCCGACGACCTCATGGGCATCTGGGGCCGCACGGCACGCAGCGGCAAGCCGGTCGGGGCCGATCTGGCGGCGCGCAAGAAGTCCTTCCCGGTCGTGGCGGCGCTCGCGGGCGGCTGCTCCGCCGCGGAGCAGCTGCGGTCCCTGTACGCGTCGCCGCACCCGCTGGGCGCCGAGGAGGTGGATCTGGCGCGGGAGTTGGTGGAGAAGGCCGGCGGGCGGCAGGCCGCCGAGGAGGAGTCCAGGCGGCAGCTGTCGGCCGCGCTGCGGGCCCTGTCGTGCGCCCGGCCGACGGCGGACGCGTACCGGCAGCTCCAGGAGATCGCCGCCACGATGGTCCAGCGGGATTCCTGACGGCGGCCGGTCCGCGGGATTCCTGACAGCGGTCGGCCCGTGGGCGTGACTTCGGCTCCCGTGGGCCGTTGACCGTGCGGTGGACGCGTGACAAAACGCGCTGAACGTACCACCACCGCCCGAACGGGACTTCTTCGTGACGAAACGCAGTGGAGTTGTACAGCAGCCCGAACCCGGCGTGGCCCTCCCGGGCGACGTTCCCGCCGTGTCCGCCTATGGCCTGCGGGTGGACCGCGGCAGCCACACGGTCCTGTCGAACGTCACCTTCACCATCCCCCGCGGCTGCATCGTGGGCCTGCTGGGCCCGAGCGGCTGCGGCAAGACGACGCTGCTGCGGTCCGTCGTCGGCGTGCAGCAGGCCACCGCGGGGCACATCCAGGTACTCGGTTACGGCGCGGGCGCCCACCAGCTGAAGACCCGGGTCGGGTACGTCACCCAGGCCCCGTCCGTCTACGCGGACCTCACCGTCCTGGAGAACCTGCGCTACTTCGCCGCCGCACTCGGCATGCGGGGCTGGCGGCGGGAGGACGCGGTGGTCCGCGTGGTCAAGGAGGTCGACCTCGCCGGCTACGCGGACAAGCTCGTCGCCAGCCTCTCCGGCGGCCAGTACTCCCGGGTCTCGCTGGCCGTGGCCCTCCTGAACAAGCCCGACCTGCTGGTGATGGACGAACCGACCGTCGGCCTCGACCCGATGGTGCGCCGCGAGCTCTGGCTGGTCTTCCGGCGCCTCGCCCTGGAGGGCGCCACCCTGATGATCTCCAGCCACGTCATGGACGAGGCCGACCGCTGCGACCGGCTCCTGCTGATGCGCACGGGCCGGCTCCTCGCCAGCGCCGACCGGGAGTCGCTGCTGGAGCACACGGACTGTACGGATGTGGAGGAGGCGTTCATGCACCTCGTCGAGGCCGCGACGGCCGCGGAGGCGCGGGCCCGCCAACGCGCCGCGTCCCAGAGCCTGTTCCCCGAGCTGCCCGGCCTGCTCGACCAGCCGTCCGCCCCCGAGGCCGAGCGGTCCTTCTTCGCCACGGACGTCCGGTCATGAGCACTTCCCGTCTGACCGAGCGGCTGCCCTTCTCCCCCACCATCACCGGCGCCACCGCCGTCCGGGTCCTGCAGCAGGTCTCCCGCGACAAGGGCAGCACCGCCCTGCTGCTGGGCATCCCCTGCATGCTCATGGTGCTGCTCAAGCTGATGTTCCACGGCTCCGACGCCACCCTCCAGCGGGTCGGGCCCCAGGTCTTCGGCGTCTTCCCGGTCATCGTGATGTACCTGGTGGCGTCCGTGTCGACGCTCCGCGAACGCACCACGGGCACCGCCGAACGGCTGCTCACCATGCCGGTACGGCGGCTCGACATCGTGCTCGGCTACAGCCTGGCCTTCGCCTTCCTCGCGCTGCTGCAGGCGGTCCTGTCCACGCTCCTGTCGGTCGGCCCGCTGGGCCTCGACATCGAGGGACCCGCGTATCTGCTCATGGTCATCGCCATGCTGGGCGCCCTCCTGGGCCTGGCCCTCGGGCTGCTGGTGAGCGCCTTCGCGCGCAACGAGTTCCAGGCGGTGCAGTTCCTGCCCGCGGGTGTCCTGCCGCAGTTCCTGGTGTGCGGTCTCTTCGTGCCGCGGGACGAGATGCAGGGCGCGCTGGCGGCCGCGGCCAAGCTGATGCCGATGACGTACGCCGTCCAGGCCGCCGGTGAGGCCGCCAACCACCCCGGGATCACGGGGATCTTCATCAGGGACGCCCTGCTGATCCTGGCGTGCGTGATCCTGGTCCTCGTCGCCAGCGCCGCCACACTCAAGCGCTGAGGGACGGAACGAGGGTGGGAGCCGTCCCAGGGACGGCTCCCACCCTCGTGTCGTGCCTGACGTCAGTCCTCCAGGCCCCATGTGAAGCCACCGGAGACGGTGCCGTGCCGCGGGACGTCGAACGGGCCCACGTGCAGCGGGTGATCGTGGTCGCGGACGTGGTCGTGGTCCCCGTGGTACGTGTCCGAGACCTCGGGCCCCGGGTAGAGCGAGTTGTGGTCCGACGGCACCGAGGCGGCGGCCGCAGCCGCACCACCCACCATCACCGCGACGGCGGCAAATGACACGACTGCCATACGGCGAAACCGCACTGACATGAAAATCCTCCTGCACGAAAGATGTGGACGATAAAGATGGACACGGGTAACGGGAATCGGCTATTCCACCATAGCGGCCCACCGCTGACACAGGAAAGAAAAACGCCGCGGGCGCGCGAGTGCATCAAATAGAATGAGCGAAAAGGAAACATTAAACATGACAGGAATGAGCAGAAGGACAATCGCCCGAATCGCCCGACCCTTCGCATTCCTCGTGGCGCTGCTGTGCTGTCCGCCGCCCGCGTGGGCCGTGCCCGCCCCGCGGTGGGAACCCCCGCCGGCCGGCCTGCTCGACGAGGTCAACAGACACCGGGCCGCGGCCGGCTGCCCCTCCGTGCGGCTGCGGGACTCCCTCAGCCGGGCGGCCCAGCGGCACAGCGCCGACATGTCCCACCACGAGCGCCTCAGCCACGCCGGCACCGACGGCAGCCGCCCGGTCGACCGGATGCGGGCCGCCGGTTACCGCCCAGGACCGGCCGGCGAGGTCATCGCGGCCGGCTCCACCACCCCGCGCGGCACCGTCGCGCTGTGGATGGAGAGCCCCTCGCACCGGGCCATCGTCCTCACCTGCCGCTACACCGACGCGGGCGTCGGCGTGGCGGACGGCCCCGGCGGCCCCTGGTGGACGCTGGACCTGGCCGCCGGGCGCTGAGAGCCCGTGCTCAGCCGAGGTCCGCGTCCCACCACCAGGCGATGCCGGGCGCGCCCTCCACCGGGCCCGGCCGTGTGTCGGACGGCTCGTCGGCGTACGTCAGCAGCGAGTCGTCCATGTCGTCGGGCCAGTGCCCCTGGCTGAGGTAGCGGGGCACCCGCATGCCCCACTCGTTGTTGCCGCGCACCCCGTACCGCAGGCCTTGGAGGTACGTCGCGAGGTCCGCGCCCGCGGTCGGCACGACCCGGTCGTGCAGGTGCAGGAACCGCCACAGGACGCGGTCCCGCAGCATGTTGGCCTCGTGGACGGCCTCCTGCAGCGGGATGCCGCGCTCGGCCATCAGGACGGTGTAGACGTTCTGGTCCGCGTGCCCCTTGGCCAGCTCCTTGTGCAGCGAGTGCCGGTCGTTGTCGAGGGAGGCGACCATCGCCGCCATCTCGGTCAGCGCACGGACCGCGGGCCGGTGCATGTCCCGGTCGGGGACCTCCGCCCCGGTGGCCAGCTCCAGCATCGCGAAGGTGGGGAAGCCGCCCCCCGCCAGCAGCCGCATCACCAGGAACTCGTCGAGGCCCGGCATGCGGCCCACGGCCTGGTTGCCGATCTGCCAGGCCACCCCAGAAAGCCACGCCCGGTGGGCGTGGACGAAGCGGCTGACCTGCGTGGGCGGGGCGAAGGAGCGGAAGCGGCGCATGATGTCCTGCAGAGCGCCCGCGTACCGGTCGTCGGGCCGCGCCGCGCCGGTCTCACAGGCCCGCTGGACCTGTCCCGCCAGGGCGTTGAACTGTGCGGGACGGGTGCTGAGCGGCCCGGTGTCGCAGCGGGCGTCGTCGAAGGCGAAGCCCCAGTACACCCACAGGGCCGTCGCCAGCAGCCGCTCGTCGTCGGCCACCGGGGCGAACCGGGCGTAGAAGTCGGTGCTGTGCGTCGCCACGACCCACGCCCTCTCCCGCTCCGACGCGCACATGCCGCTGTCGCCGATCCACGCCACGGCCTGCTCGTCGACCTGCCGTACCCGAGGGTGGACGGCGGATTCCAGCGGACAGAAAAGAGGTGGCAGTTCCACTTCGGACAGTCGGTTTTTCACGGCAGCACAAACCTTCCGGCGAATGGGCGGGGAAGTCCACGATCATCTGGGACCTCGCGCGATGATGCGACGAGGCAGGCCCGGGGAAAGGGCGTGTCCTTCGAAGGAATGGCGGGGAATGTCCCGTTGACCGCACGGCGTGACCGGCTCGAATTCGCGTCGTTGTAGCAGGCATGCGATCTCGTACGTATCCCCGTGCCGCCGTCCTTCTCGTGACCCTGCTCGCCCTTCAGGGCGGTGCGACCGCCGTCGCCGACGGCCGGAAGCCGCCCGCCCCGCCCGCACAGGTCAACCCGCTCGCGCCGTTCGAGCGGGGAGCCTCCGCCTTCGTCAACATGGCGGCGCCGTTCGTCGACGCGGCCAGTCAGGCGATGTTCCCGAGGAAGTAGCGTTCCCCGGCCGGCGTCACGCCGTCCGGCTCGGGCCCGGGGCCGGGGTCCGCCTGCGGCCGCGCACCGCGGTCCCCCGGTGGCCCCGGCGTCCCTCCGCCGGGCGGCGGGCGTCCCGCTGGATCCAGACGCGGACCTCCGTGCCGCCGAGGACCGAGCTGCCGATGCGGACGTCGCCGCCCGTCGACTCGGCGAGGCGGCGCACGATGTCGAGGCCGAGCCCCGTGGAGCCGTCCGCGCCGGAGCCCGTGCCCCGGGCGAGCGCGGCCGCCGGGTCGGCGATGCCGGGGCCCGCGTCGGAGACGAGCACGATCACGGCGTCCTCGCCGCTGTGCACGTCCACCGAGAAGGCGGTGCCCTCGCCCGTGTGCCGGAAGACGTTGCCGAGCAACGCGTCGAGGGCGGCGACCAGTTCGGGGCGGGCCACCGGGATGCGGACCGGCCGCTCCACACCCGCCACCCGCACCTCGCGCCCCTCGTCCTCGGCGAGCGCCGACCAGAACGCCATCCGCTCCCTGACCACCTCGGCGGCGTCGCAGCCCGCGCCGGGCCCGACCGCCGCGGTCTGCGGCTTCGCGTCGCGCGCGGTGCGGATGATGGTGTCGACCTCGCGCTCCAGCGTCTCGACCGCCGTGCGGGTCTGCTCCGCGGCGGGTCCTTCGCCGAGCGAGGCCGCGTTCAGCCGGAGCACGGTCAACGGCGTACGCAGGCGGTGCGAGAGGTCGGCCGCCAGCTCACGCTCGTTGGCGAGGAGTCGCACCACCTGGTCCGCCATCGAGTTGAACGCCACCGCGGCGAGCCGCAGCTCCTTCGGCCCCTCCTCCGGCACCCGCGCCCCCAGCTTGCCCTCACCGAGGTCGTGCGCGGCGCCCACCAGCCGCTTGGCGGGCTGGACCATGCGTACGCCGAGCCGGTCCGCGACCGCCACCGAGCCGATGACGAGCGCGATGCCGACGCCCGCGAGCACCAGCCACGCCGTGGCCACGCCATTGCTGACCTCGGCCTCGGGGACGTAGATCTCGACGACCGCCGTGCCCGAGCTGAGCGCGGTCGGCTGCAGGACCACGAACCCACCGGGCACCCCGGTGGTCCTGGCCCGGCCCTCCTCGCGGGTCGCCTCCACGGCCCGCGCCCCGGCCCTCGGATCGCCGACCTCGAAGGCCTCGGCGCCGTCGACGGCCGGCACGTACACCGCCATCCGGCCGTCACCGCCCGCCTCGGACGAGGCGACGGCCCGGGTGAGCTCCTCGCGGTCGGTGGTGATGGAGAGCGTGGGGCCCATGCCCGCGCCGTGCCGTTCCGCGTTGGAGATGGCGCGGTCCCTGGCCATCTCCTTGACGACGAGGCCGAGCGGCACCGCGAAGGCCACCACGACCATCGTCGTGACGGCCAGGCACACCTTGACGAGGGCCCATCTCACGGCGCGGGCTCCGGCAGCGGTGGCTCCAGCTTCACGCCGACCCCGCGCAGGGTGTGCAGATAGCGCGGCCGGGCGGCCGTCTCGCCCAACTTCCGCCGCAGCCACGACAGGTGTACGTCGATGGTCTGGTCGTCGCCGTAGCTCTGCTGCCAGACCTCGGCGAGCAGTTCCTTGCGCGGCACGACGACGCCGGGCCGCCCGGCGAGGAAGGCGAGCAGGTCGAACTCGCGCCGGGTCAGGTCGAGCCGCGCCCCGTCGAGATCGGCCTGGCGCCGCAGCGGGTCGATGGAGAGCCCGCCGACGCGGAGCACGTTGCCCGGCGCCGCCTCGCCGGCCGGGACGCGCGCGCGGCGCAGCACGGCCGCCATGCGCGCCGAGAGGTGCTCGACGGAGAACGGCTTGGTGAGGTAGTCGTCGGCGCCGGCGTTCAGGAGCCGCACGATCTCCGTCTCGTCGTCCCGCGCGGTCGCGATGATCACGGGTACGTCCGTGATGCCGCGGAGCATCTTCAGCGCCTCCGACCCGTCGAGGTCGGGCAGGCCGAGATCCAGGATCACCACGTCAAAGCGGAAATGGGCGACCTCGCGCAGCGCCTCCAGGGCCGTGCCGACGCTGCGCACGGTGTGCGACGCCTCGGTCAGATGCCGGATGAGGGCGGAGCGTACGAACTGGTCGTCCTCGACGACGAGCACACTTGCCATGGGCGGCACCGTACGCCATACGGAGGAACGCGGTCCTCCCGCCGGGTGCCCCCGCCCCCGGGGGACAGCGGCGCGCCGCGTGGTGCAGTATGGCCCGCGATGCGCAGAGGACTCGTACACGGAATCGCCTGGTCGCTCGCCACGGGCGCGGCGGTCACGCTGTCCTGGTGGGGCGTCCACACGGTGCTTGCGGGCACCGCCTACGACCCCCCGCGCGCCCTGCCGCTCGCGGGTGACGACGGCGGCGCGGACCGCGCGGAACCCCTGTCGTCCTCCACGCACCGCCCCGAGTCGACACCGGCCGAGAAGCCCGAAAAGCCCCGGAAGCCCTCGAAATCACCGAAGCCGCCGAAGACACCGAAGACCCCGGAATCCGCCGGACCGTCCGGGACACACCCCGACGGACCTTCGGCCCCGCCGCCCACGAACTCCGGCAGCAGCACCGGCACGGTGAAGAGCTACAGCACCGACGGCGGCCGGGTCGTCCTCGACCTCGGCGAGGACTCCGCGACGCTGGTCTCGGCGACGCCCGCGGCGGGCTGGTCGGTGCAGACGTGGAAGCAGGACAAGTGGATCCGGGTGGAGTTCACCGGGGGCGCGGCCCGCGTCTCGGTGTTCTGCACGTGGCACGACACGGCGCCGCGCGTGGAGATCGACGAGTCCTGACCCCCGCGGCCGTCCGGTCGTTCAGCGGAAGACCGACGGCGGCGGCGCCGGTGAGGCGACCGCGCCGGCGTCGGTGACGGCCGCCGCTCCCCCGCCGAAGTCCCGGAGTCCGCGCCCGTGTTCGACCCGGCCGGGGTGCGGGTCGCCCGCGCAGCGCCGGGTCAGCTCGGCGACGGGGAGCTCCCGGTCGGAGCCGAGCAGCACGGCGTTGCCGAAGCGTTTGCCGCGGAGGACGGCGGGGTCGGCGGCGAGGGCGAGTTCGGGGAAGAGCACGGCGGCGGTGGCGAGCTGGCCGCGCAGGTGTGCGAGTGGCGGGCCGTCGGCGAGGTTGGCGGTGTAGTACCCGCCGGGCTTCAGGACCCTGCGTATGTCGGTGAGGAATTCCGTGCTGGTGAGGTGGGCGGGGGTGCGTGCCCCGCTGAAGACGTCGGCTATGACGAGGTCCGCCCAGCCGTCGGGGATCTTGGCGAGGCCTTCGCGGGCGTCGGTGCCGCGCACGCGTATGCGGCTCTGCGGGTCCAGCGGCAGCTCGCGGCGGACGAGTCGGACGAGGGCGGTGTCGCGCTCGACGACCTGCTGGGTGGAGCGGGGGCGGGTCGCGGCTATGTAGCGGGCGAGGGTGAAGGCGCCGCCGCCGAGGTGCACGGCGTGGACCGGCTTGCCGGGCGGGGCGACGAGGTCGGCGATGTGGCCGATCCTGCGCTGGTACTCGAAGTCGAGGTACGCGGGGTCGTCGAGGTCGACGTGGGACTGCGGGGCGCCGTCCACGAGCAGCGTCCAGGCGCGCGGCCTGTCCCGGTCGGGCATGAGCTCGGCGAGTCCGCCGTCCACCTTCTCGACGACGGCCTCCCGCGCTTCCCGGGCCCGCTTGTTCCTTGCCATCGGACCATTATCGGCGTACGCGGACGGCAGGGCCCGCCGGCGGTGCGCTCCGGTCCGCCGCGGGCGGGCTCAGCGGCAGTTGTCGGCGGCCTCGATGGTGCGGGCGGCCTGGCCGAGCGCGGCCCGCAGGACGGCCGGGTCGGTGACGGAGTCGGTCTCGCCGCCCGGCGGGAGCAGCCAGCCGGTGCCCGCGACCGGCGGGTCGGGGACGACGGGCCCGGCGGGCCCGGCCTGTCCTCCCTGGTCCGGCTGTCCGGCCCCCGGGTGTGCGTACACACTCATGCCGCGTCCGTAGGTCTGGGTGCAGGCGCTGCCCGGCAGGTCCCAGGCGTCGGCGGTGCCCGGCGGCACGAGGAAGCCGAGAGTGGCGCAGCCGCCGTCGTGCAGGACGGGGCCGATGGTGTCGCCCGCGCCGCGGCGCAGGATGTCGACCGCCTCCAGGCCCTGCCTGGCCGGGACCGTGACCAGGTCGCAGCACTCGTCGTCGCAGGGCACCTGGCCGGGGGGCGGGGCGCTGCGGTCCGGGGTGGGCCGGTGGCGCGCCGTCGTCAGGGACGCCGGGGACGTGCCGTTCCCCGTACGGGAGTCGCCGTTCTCCATGCCGATCTCCAACAAGGAAACCCTCCTCGCCAGTGCGGCAGCCGCCCGGCTCCCGCTCCTCATGGTTCAACGCGCGAGGGCGTCAACAGGCACTGCGGCACGCCGCCGCAAAGGATGGCAGTTCATGGCGGATCCCGGATGAGATATCCGGTTTGTAGCCAAACACCGCGTGGCGGACCCGTCACAGCGGGTACGTTCGTGCTCCGCCGGAACAGGGCAGGCCCGCGAGACCCAGGGCGCGGACGCGGCGTAACCAGTGCGCAAGCGTGTGCACCATCCGGCACGATCCGCACGAGAGGGTCCGGCCATGGCGTCGTCACCGATGGCATCGTCAACTCAGTCCCCACGACCGAACCTCGCATTCCGACAACTCCGCGGACAGCGCTCACCGGGCGAGTTCGCCGCGGCCGTCCGGCGGTCCGCCCGTGAGATCGGTGAGCGCGTCAGCTGCGACGCCCGCTACATCGGGCGCGTGGAGGCGGGCGAGATCCGCTGTCCCAACTACGCCTATGAACGCGTGTTCCTGCACATGTTCCCGGGCCGGTCCCTGACGGACCTGGGTTTCGCCCCCCGCGCCCTGGTGCGCGGCAGGGGGGCGCGCACCGAACAACCGACCACGATCCAGTTGTACGAGTCCCATCCGTCCGGGTCCGACCCCCGCGCCTGCGATCCGTACGCGGTCCAGACCCACGAGGAGAGCGACGTGCAGCGTCGCGCGTTCATGACCGGTTCCACGGCCACCGTGGCCGCCGCCCTGGGGCCCATCGGCCTCACCCTGGGCGGCCCCGCGGAGGCGGCCGCCCTGCGCGGCCGCAGGGTCGGCGATGCCGAGGCCGGCGCGGTCGAGGAGGCCGTGCGGAAGATCAGGCTGCTCGACGACCGGCACGGCGCCGACGGGCTCTACCGGCGCGCGGCCGCCCCGCTGCGCACCGCCTACACGCTGCTCGACGCGGGGACCACCACCCGGCAGGCCACCTCGGACCGGCTGCACGCGGGCGCCGGTGAGCTGGCGATCTCCGTGGGCTGGCTGGCGCACGACTCGGGCCGCTTCGACGACGCCCGCTCGCACTATGCCGAGGCCCTGGCGACGGCCCGGGTCTCCGGTGACGACGCCCTGGAGGCGCACGCCTTCTGCAACACGGCCTTCCTCGCGCGGGACGCGGGGCGGCCCCGGGAGGCGGTGCGGGCGGCCCAGGCGGCCACGCGCGCCGCCCGCCACCTCGGCTCGCACCGGCTGCTCTCGCTCATCGCGCTGCGGGAGGCCGGGGGCTGGGCGGGGCTCGGCGACCGCTCGGGCTGCGAACAGGCGCTGGCCCGCGCCCACGGCCTCTTCGACCGCGGGCCCCGCGCGGAGGACCCGGAGTGGATGAGCTTCTACGGCCCCGCCGAGTTCGCGGGCCTGGAGGCGCAGTGCTGGTCGGCCCTCGGCGAGTGGGCGCGGGCCACCGGGCACGCCCGGCTCGCCGTGGACACCGCCTCCTCGCAGACCCCGCAGTTCACCAGGAACATCGCGCTCTACACCGCCGAGCTGGCCGACGACCTGGCCCGCGCGGGCCGCCCCGACGAGGCGGCGGCGGCGGGCCTCGAAGTCCTGGCGCTCCTGGGAGAGGTGCAGTCCTCCCGCATCCAGTCGATGCTCGCCACGACGGCGCGGGTGCTCCTGCCGCACCGCAGCACCTCGGGGGTGAGCGGCTTCCTGGAGAGGCACGCCGCCCTGCCGCGCGCGGTCTAGGGCACGGGGTGCGGTGTGGCGGTCGGGCGCGGAGTGGCCTTCGGGGGCTAGGCCAGGTGCCCGGTCTCGTTCCACGACTCGATGGCGGGCTCTCCGTAAGCCCAGCCGAGGACGGAAAGGGACGTCGGGTTGAGGCGGATGCGGGCGGCGAACTCGATGCCGAGGCCCAGCCAGCGCGCGCCGATGACCCGCAGGATGTGGCCGTGCGCGAAGACCAGCACGTCGCGGTCGGCGCTCCTCGCCCACTCCACGACCTCGTCCGCGCGCGCGGCGACCTGCTCCAGCGTCTCCCCCTCGGGGACCCCGTCGCGCCAGATCAGCCAGCCGGGCCGGACGGCCTGGATGTCGGCGGGGGTCATGCCGTCGTACGCGCCGTAGTCGAACTCCATGAGCGCGTCCCAGGTGGTGGCGCGGTCCCCGAAGCCGGCGAGCTCGCAGGTCTCCCGCGCGCGGGAGAGCGGGCTGGTGCGCACCTCGACGTCCGGGAGGCCGTCGAAGGGCGCGCGGCGCAGCCGCTCGCCCAGGAGCTTGGCGCCGCGGCGGCCCTCTTCGAGGAGGGGGATGTCGGTCCTGCCGGTGTGTTTCCCGGACAGGGACCATTCCGTCTGTCCGTGCCGGGCCAGCAGGATGCGGGGGGCCATGGGATCTCTCCAAGTCGTACACATGTCGAATACGGCCACGTGCGCCGACGACACTTTTGATGCTTTTTACGGACAGGGCGCGCCTGCCCCTCCATCATCACCCACCTGTGATCGAGCACCCGACGGGGTGGGCAACCCGGGCGCCGATCTCTGCGTCTTAGTCGGCCGGGGGATGCCTCGCCCGCCTTCGCGTACGCCGTAAAGTGAGGCGGCGGCAGACGCCGCGTGAACAGAGACATGGGGGACCTATCGGATGCCGAAGACCGACGTGCCGGGCATCACCGGCATATCCGGGCCCCGGCTGCGCTGGTGGACGGAGCTGCCGCTGATCGTCCTGGTGTACGCCGCGTACTCGGCGGGCCGGCTGGTCGTCCGCGGTGATGTCTCCAGTGCGATCGACCACGGTGTGGGGATCCTGAAGGCCGAGCAGTTCCTCCGTATCGACGCGGAGAGCCCGCTGAACCGTCTCTTCACCGCCAACGCCTGGATCGGCGTCCCCGCCGACTTCTGGTACGCCTCACTGCACTACCTCGTCACGCCCGCCGTCCTGGTCTGGCTGTTCCGCAGCCGTGCCGTCCACTACCGGGCGGCACGCGCGTGGCTGATGATCTCCACCATGATCGGCCTGATCGGCTTCACGCTCCTGCCGACCTGCCCGCCCCGGCTGCTGAGCAAGGGGTACGGCTTCGTCGACACCATGGCGCAGTACAGCAACTATGGCTGGTGGGGCGGCGAGGCGAGCGCGCCGCGCGGGCTCGGCGGGATGACGAACCAGTACGCGGCGATGCCCAGCCTGCACGTGGGGTGGGCGCTGTGGTGCGGCGTGATGCTGTGGCGGTGCGGGCGCACGCCACTGACCAGGGTGGCCGCCGTCGCCTACCCCCTCATCACCACCATCGTGGTGATGGGCACCGCCAACCACTACCTCTTCGACGCGCTCGCGGGCGCCGCGGTGATGGGCGTCGGGCTGCTGCTCGTGCGGCCCGTGCAGCGGCTCACTGAGCCCGTGATGGACCGGTTGCGGGCCCGCTTCCTGCCGTCCTCGGTGCCCTCATCCGCCACAGAGCCCTCGATTGTCAGTGGCGGATGCCAGACTTCGGCAGGTGAGCGAATTCCCCGACAGCGCAAGCAGAGTGTCGTCCCCGGCACCGAGCCGAGTGCCCGGCCCGCAGACGTCGGCCGACCCGCCGACGCCGGGGAAGGCGCTGCGGCACCGGCTCGCTGAGCTGCGCGGCGCGGATCTTCCCGCGCGGCCGCTGGACGCCCGGGCGCTGGCCGCGCTCGCGGCCAACCCGGGGTGCGGACGGCGTGCGCTGCTGGACGGCGCGGGGGTGGACAAGACGGCGCTCGCGGAGTCCCTGGGCTCCCCCTCGGGCTTCGGTCAGTCCCAGTTCGCGTTCATGCGGGGCAATGCCTTCGAGGCGCGGGTCAAGGCCGACGGCGGCGCGGAGCTGCTGCGGCTGACGCACGCGCGCGTGGGCGGCGGGCCCGAGCCGGTGCCGGGTGAGTCGGCCGTCCCCGACCTGTCGGCGGCGGGCCCCGAGGGGCGCTCCGCGCGGACCGCGCTCGCGCTGCGGGAGGCCACAGGGGCGGGCGGCTGGACGCTCCTCGACCATCCCATGCTGGCCCTGGACGTCGCGGGGACGCCCGCCTTCCTGGAGCCGGACGCGGTGGTGGTCCATCCGGACGGCAGCTGGACGGTCGTCGAGATCAAGTCCTTCCCGATGATCGACGGTTCGGCGGACGCGGCGAAGGTGGGCGCGGCCGCCCGCCAGTCCGCGGTGTACGCGCTGGCGCTGGAGCGGGTGGCGCAGCGCATGGACCCGGCGCCCCGGGTCCGGCACCACGTCGTCCTCGTCTGCCCCAAGGACTTCTCGAACCTGCCGACGGCATCCGCGATCGACGTCCGCAAGCAGCTGTCGGTGACCCGGCGCCAGCTGGCCAGGCTGACCCGCGTCGAGGACATCGCGGCGGAGCTTCCGGAGGGCACGACCTTCGACGTGCGGCGCCCCGCGGACGAGCTGGCCGCGGCGGTCGAGGCGGTCCCCGCGACGTACGCCCCCGAGTGCCTCTCCACCTGCGAGCTGGCCTTCCACTGCCGGGCCCGGGCCCGCGAGTCCGGCGAGGTGACCTCCCTCGGCCGCGCGATCCGCGGCGAGCTGGGCGGCCTGACGACCATCGGCGAGGTCCTCGCCGCCGCCGCGGGCTCGACGGGTGACCCGGCCGACCCGACGGTGGCGGCGCTGCGGAGGGCGGCGGGGTTGCGGCGCGAGGCGGTTGCTGGCGTGGGCGCCTCGGGCGGTGCGGAATGCTGACCCTCGTCCTGACGCCCGGAGGTCACCTCCCCACCCACCCGCCCTTCATCCGCCGGGCGACCGCTGCCCCGCTGCGCAGGGGCGGCGCCGGCTGCGGCCGGGCGGACAGCAGCCGGCCGACCCATGCCGTGCCGGCCGACCGCACCGCCGGCGGACGACCGAGCGGCACCGCGCCTGCCCGTCAGCCCGCCGACGCGCGGCCGGGCGTCGGCGCGCCGGGCCATGCCGTGCCGGGCTGCCCGCCGGATACGGCTCATCCCGGTACCGCTCCGCCGAGCCTCACCCACGGCGGTCAGGCCGCTTGCGGTGAGCCGGGCGGCGGGTCGGACCGCGGGCCACGTGATGCCGTTTCTGTCCCCACCCAGCCGGGCGGCGAGGCCGGCGGCAGTGCTGCCGACGCGGCATCCGGCGAACAGTCCGTCGGCTCCCGGCCGAGTGGCACCAGGCCTGCGGGGTGGGGTGCCGGCGCGGGACGAGGCGAGGAGCCCGTCGGGTCCCGGCCGAGCGGCACCGTGGCCGGTGGGCGGGCTGCCCACGCGGCGCCCGGCGAACAATCCGTCGGCTCCCGGGCGAGTGGTGCCGAGCCTGGGGGGCGGGGTGCCGGCGCCGGAAGCGGTGGCTCGTTCGGCGGCTCCCGGCCGAGCCGCCCGCAGCCCGGCGGTCAGCCCGTCGGCTCCCGGCCGAGTGGTGCCGAGCCTGGGGGGCGGGGTGCCGGCGTCGAAAGCGGTGGCCCGTTCGGCGGCTTCCGGCCGAGCCGACCGCAGCCCGGCGGTCAGCCCGTCGGCTTCTGGCCGGCTGGCTTCGCGGGGCCCGTTCGGGGTGTCGGTGCCGAGCCGGGTGGTGGCGGGTGCTCGCCGTCGGGCCGTCGGGGGGCGGGTAGGTGCGTTCGGGTCGGTAGGGGTCGTGCGCGGGCGAGAGGGGAGTTTCCGTGTCGTTGATCGATGGGCTTGCTCGGTTGGAGGCGGTCGGTACGGGGCGGGCGCAGCCGAGGGCGACGGTGCGGCACCGGCACGTGGCGCGGCGGCCGCTCGTTCTCGTGCCGCTCATCACCGCCGGTGAGGCCGGTGCCCCGCTCGGTGCGCTCGTCGGGACGGAGCGCACCTCGCCCCGTCTGCTCGTCGTGCCGCAGCCCCGCGACCGCGACCTCCGCTTCGCGTTCCTCGCGCAGCTCGCGGAGATCGTTCTGCCGTACGTGGACGCGTTCGCGCAGGACGTCGAGGCCGCCGAGCGCAACGAGACCGATCCGGAGACCGGCAAGCGGGTCAAGGTCGAGGTCGAGCTCTGCACGGACGCGCCGCAGCTGATCGTGCCGAGCCGCGCGGGCATCGAGTTCGTACGGCTCCTCGGCCGGTCCATGCGCTTTCGCCGCACCGCCGAGCAGGACCCCGACGCGCCGTACCCCGCCCCGCCCCGCGTCCCCCTCCTCGGCCGCTGGCTGACGCACTTCGGGGAGCGGGCCCGCGTCCCCGGGTCGTCCCTGCTCGTCGCCATGACCGAGCTGCTGTCCCGGCACTGGGCGACGGGCCAGTCCAGCCTGGAGGACCAGCACCTGGGCGCCCTGCTCGCCTGGATCGAGGCCCCGGAGGGCACCTCGGGCGCCGAGGCCGCGCTCCGCGCCGAGCTGGCCCGGGACGGGGACGGCCAGCTGCTGTGTCCGCCCGCGGGCCCCGCCACCGACCCGGCGTTCGACAACGACCTGCTGGCCCCCGCCATCGAGCGCTACGACCGCGCGCGCACCGCCCTGGCGGCCGCCGAGGACGGTGTCGAGGCGGACGAGCGGCTGGCGCTCCTGACCGCCGCCGAGCGGGAGATCCACGCCCTGATCGACAGCAGGACGCGCCCCACCTGGGACGCCGTGTGGCGCGGCCTCGACGCCCTGTGCACGCTTCCCGAGGCGCCGCACGCCGCCGACCGGTGGACCCGCGACCGCTGGTCGTTCACCGGCCACCGCGACCGGGTGGCGGCCGGCGAGCCGCCGCAGCCGCGCGTCGACGACGCGGTCACCGCGGCGAACAAACTGGCGACGCGCGAGCGCGAACAGGCCCGCCTGGACGCCCAGGAGGCCCTCGACGATCCGCTGGTGATGGCGGGCCGCCGCCTCGCGGGGGAGGCCTTCGTCGGCGAGGTGACCGAGGTCGTCATGGCGTACAGCGAGGGGAAGAGCCCGCGGCCGCGCCCCCTGATCACCGTCCGCACGGACGACGAGCCGCACCTCGGGGAGCGCACGAAGGTGTACCGCGCGCTCGGGGACAAGCCGCAGACCGCGGAGTTCGTGGCGTACGAGGGCGGCGGGAGCGGCAGTAGCGGCGGTAGCGGCAAGGAAGTTGTCGTGCTGCGGCTGGTCGACAAGATGGGGCGCGGCAAGGAGCCCGAGCCCGGTTCCGTCCCCGAGAAGGGGGACCGGATCTGCTGGACGCTCTTCGAGCACGAGCAGCGCGGCGGCCCCAAGCTGCCCGACCCCGAAGCCACCCCATGGACCCACGGCGGCCCGCCGGCGGGCGCCGCGGAGAGTCCCGACCCCGTGACCGCGGAGGACACCCTGTGATCCAGCTCGCCCCGCCCGCGGGCGGCACGTTCGACCCCGGCGCCGAGGCCGCGCGCGCCACGGAGGCGATCCTCCACGACACGCTGCACGGCACGCACCGCGGTGTCGTGGTCGACTCGCCGCCCGGGGCCGGAAAGTCGACACTCGTGGTCCGCGCGGCCCGCGAACTGGCCGCGGCGGGCCGCCCGCTGATGGTGATCGCGCAGACGAACGCGCAGGTGGACGACCTGGTCCTGCGGCTCGCCGAGAAGGACCCGGAGCTTCCGGTGGGGCGGCTGCACAGCAGTGACCCCGATCCGTACGACAAGGCGCTCGACGGCCTCGCGAACGTCCGCAAGTCGACGAAGGCGGGGGATCTGGCGGGCCTCGACGTCGTCATCTCGACGGCCGCGAAGTGGGCGCACGTCAAGGCCGACCAGCTCGACGCACCGTGGGGCCACGCCATCGTCGACGAGGCGTACCAGATGCGCTCGGACGCGCTGCTCGCCGTGGCGGGGCTCTTCGAGCGGGCGCTGTTCGTGGGCGACCCGGGGCAGTTGGACCCCTTCTCCATCGTCGGCGCCGAGCAGTGGGCCGGTCTCTCGTACGATCCGTCGGCGTCCGCCGTGTCGACGCTGCTCGCCCACAATCCCGAACTGCCGCAGCACCGCCTGCCGGTGTCCTGGCGGCTGCCCGCCTCGGCGGCGCCGCTCGTCTCGGACGCGTTCTATCCGTACACGCCGTTCCGCAGCGGCACGGGGCGCGGGGACCGGGTGCTCAGCTTCGGGGTGCCGTCGGACGGTTCGGCCCCTGACCGGGTGATCGACGAGGCGGCGGAGTCGGGGTGGGGACTGCTGGAGCTGCCCGCGCGGAACACGCCGCGTACGGATCCGGAGGCCGTCCGCGCGGTGGCGCAGGTCGTGCGCCGCCTCCTGGACCGGGGCGGCGCGGCGACCTCCGAGCGCGGGCCCGATCCCGCCCCGCTCACCGCCGACCGGATCGCCGTCGGCACCGCCCACCGCGACCAGGCGGCAGCGGTGCGTGCCGCCCTCGCGGACGTCGGCGTCCTTGACGTCACGGTGGACACGGCCAATCGCCTCCAGGGCCGCGAGTACGACGTGACGGTCGTGCTGCATCCGCTGTCCGGGCGTCCGGACGCCACGGCGTTCCACCTGGAGACGGGGCGCCTCTGCGTTCTGACGTCCCGCCACCGGCACGCCTGCATCGTCGTCTGCCGCGCGGGCGTCAGCGCCCTGCTCGACGACCACCCGTCGACGGAGCCGGTCCAGCTGGGCGTCACGGTGAAGTTCCCCGACGGCTGGGAGGCCAACCATGCGGTGCTGGCCCGCCTCGCCGAGCACCGCGTCCCTTGGCGGCCCCGCTAGGGGCGCGAGGAACTGCGCGAGCAACCACGAACCAGCCGCAGACGCGCCTGCCGAGATCGCCGCGCCCGCGACTGCGGCCCGTCGCGGGCTGAGCGCGCAGTTCCCCGCGCCCCTGCACAGCGCCCGGCGGGTCCCTGCACAGCACCGCGTGAGCGGCCTCGCACAGCGCCCGGCGGCGTACTTGCGCGGCAAGGGAGAATGGGAGTCGGCCGGTACCGGACGGACGGCGCGCACCGTACGAGGAGGAAACAACCATGGCGGAGTCCGAGCGGCCCCGGACCGAACAGCGCACCGAACAGCGCATGCGCCCCGCGCCCCTGCTCTTCGAGCCGGCGGAGGCCACGGCCGATCCCGAGCACTTCTTCGACCTGGAGTCGATCGAGGATCCGCGTGAGCTCCTCGACCGCGCCACCGAGCTGACGCACGCGTTCCGTGCCGCGACGGACCGGTCCATCGAGTTTCAGGCCATGGCGGCCGCCCAGCTCGCCGACCCGCGCCGCTTCGACCGGCTGACGCCCGCGCTGATCGCGGAGCGCGCGGAGTGGACCGAGGACTACGCGAAGAAGATGGTGGAGTACGGCCGGGATCTGATGCGGGGCGGGGCGGACAAGCATTAACCCGATGCCCCCGATGCTCCGGGTGCCCCGGTGTCGGGGAGCCGGGCCGTTCGCGATCTTCTGGCATATGCCGGGCGGGGGCAAGGTACTCCCCCGCGCCCCTCACCGTCCCCTTTTCCGGCAACTCCCGGAAACGCGGCGTTCACTTTCGGTAGATGTACGGCATGAGCAGTCCCTCGCCCAGCCATGACGTCTGTGGTCACGACGTCTGTGACGTCACCGCGGAGGGAGCCGCCTGGCTCGCCTCGGCCGAGACGTATTCGCGCAGCGCTCTCGCCCTCTGGCGGAGCCGGCCCGCCGCCCCCGCCGTGCTTCCCTGCGGGTCCGCGTTCGACGTGGTGAGCGTCCCCGCGGTCTTCGGGCGCCGGATGCTCGACCGGTTGTGGGGGGAGGGCCCAGGATCGGGGCCCGTCGCCGCGCACCGGGGGCGGGTCCTGCTCTTCGCTTCTCCGGGCACCGCGCAGCGCCTGCCCGCCCTCCTGGAGTGGGAGGAGTGGGGCCCCGCGGTCCCGTCCGTGCTCTGTCACGGCACGGGCGACGCGGTCACCGTGCCGCCGCTCGTGGCGGGCGGGGAGCCCGGCGGGCACCTCGGATCGCGCTGGCTGGTGGCTCCCGACGCCCGCCATCCGTGGCTCCCGGGGCCCGACGTGTTCCTCTGGGCCTGCGTACGGGCGGCCAGGTCGGCGGCGTCCCCCGCCGTCCCCCGCCGTCCGCTTATCGATTTTTCCTCGCGGCGATCAGAGTGCTAAGGTCTACGACGTCAGCAGGCGCCGCTAGCTCAGTTGGTTAGAGCAGCTGACTCTTAATCAGCGGGTCCGGGGTTCGAGTCCCTGGCGGCGCACAGACGGTGAGAAGCCCCTCGCGGAAGCGGGGGGCTTCTCGCGTGTGCGACCCGGGTTGCAAGGACTGCAAGGACGGGCTCTCAGCCCGTCGTGACCTCCACCGTCCACGCCCCCGAAGCCGTCCGCCCCGCCACCTCGACGCGCACGTCGTGGCCGGGCACCGTGAAGCTCTCGCCGGCCCGTACCGGCGCGTCCGCCAGCTGCGGGTAGACCGAGTCGCCCCAGCAGGACTCGGACTCCGGATGGGCGTCGACGACCTCGACGGGGCCGCTGCCCGAGGCCGTCCCGTTCCGCACCTCGTAGAGGAGTACGCCCTCCGTGCACGCGGCGTGGTCGTTGCCGACGGGACCGCGCGCCTCCAGGGCGAGCACCGCGTCCCGGCCCGTGCGGACGACCGCGAGCCTGGTGCCGCCGAGGGCGCCGGGCGGCAAGTCCGCCGCCAGCGGTTCCAGGGTGAGCCGCTCGGTCCCCGCGCCCACGCACCGCACCTGCCGCGGCTCCAGCCAGCCCAGCTTCCACTTGTGCCAGCCGAAGAGGTCGGGGGCGAGTCCGAACTGGCTGCCCATGACGTCCCAGTCGCCGACGTGGGTGTCCCAGTCGCCCTTGCCGTCGGTGGGCCGGTGGTACAGGTCGGGCAGGTCGAAGATGTGGCCCGTCTCGTGGGCCAGGACGTTGCGGTCGGGCGGATGCCGTTCGAAGACGGTGACGATGCGCCGGATGTCCGTGCCGTCGGCCCGCATCGGCCGGTCGAAGTTCACCACCTTCGTGGCGTCCGAGTCGACGCCGGGCGCGTCCGGGTCGGCGACGAAGTACACGATGTCGTACCGCGAGAAGTCCACGTGCGGATCGGCCGCGGCCACCGCGTCCCGCAGATAGGCGGCGCGGCGCTTGGGGTTCCAGTCGCGCTGTATGGCGTACGAGAGGGAGTCGTCCGGCATCTCGACCCACGCGCGCTGCGGGTGCGGGACCAGTGTGAACTTGCCGTACGAGGCGCGCTCGAAGAACCGGCTGGTGGCCGGGAAGTGGTCGGCGGCCAGTTCGCCGGGGGTGGTCAGCGGCGGGGAGTCCGGGAAGGACAGGAACACCATCGCCGCGTTCAGCGTCCTGGCCGGGCGCGGATAGGCGGTGTTCCAGGTGTCGAGGCCCTCCGAGTGGTGCGCGGCGGTGCGGCGCAGGGCGCAGGGCCCCGCGGTGGACTCGGCGGTCGCGGGGCCCGCGACCAGTGAGGTGGCGGCCAGCGCGGTGAGCGAGGTGATGAAGGCGGCGGTGCTGCGCAGGCGGGATTTCTCCCCTCCACGGGTGAGTCCCCAAGGGGGGAGCTGACGCGGCACGTCGACCTCCGGGTGCGGAATGCGGGACACCCCACCCACCTTGTGACGTTTTGCAGACCTCTGCCCTGTTTGTCTGGCCCTTCCGAGTGAGTACGAGGCGAGGGGGCGACACCCCGACCGCTCACGGAACGTCACAAGCGATCGGGTCGCAACGGAAGCAGTTCAGGGCCGAGCAGAAACGATCTGCCGACCGGGGTGGCGTCCACCCGGCCCGGCGATACGGCTGGAACGGCCGTCCGGCCAACCTCTATGATCGGCACACTTTCCTGCGCGGGCCCGGTCCCCACACCACCACCCGCCACCTGCCCGCCGCCCGACGAGACCTGTTCGAGAACAAACTGCACTGCGGGAGCAAGCGGTGAACGGAACGTCCGAAGGGCCCACCCCCACGGCCACAGCACCCGGCCGGACCCGCCCCGATGTCACGGAGCGTCGCCGCACGGAGCGGTCCGACTACCGCGCCGCCTTCGCGGCCGCCCCGCTGCCCCTCGCGGTCGTCGACGGCGAGGGCCTCGTCATCAGCGCCAACGACGCACTGGCCGACCTCTTCGGGGAGGCCCCCGGCGCGCTCGCGGGGCGGGTCGCCGCCGACCTGATCGACCTGGCGTCCGACGCCCGCACCTGGCACACGTACCTGGAGGTGCTCCGCGGCCGGCAGGCCCGGCTGCGCTGCACCCGGCGCCTGAAGCACCCCGACGGGCACTCCCTGTGGGTGCAGGTCACGGTGGAGCCCATGCCGGGGGCCGCCGACCGGGCCGACGGCGGCACCGTGCTGCTCGCCGCCACCGACATCAGCGCGCGCCGCGAGCTCCAGGCCCGGCTGCGCCATGTGCAGATGCACGACCCGGTGACCCGGCTGCCCAACCGCAACCTCTTCTTCGAGCGCCTCGCGTCCGCGCTCGAAGCGGGGACGTACGACGACACGAGCACCGGCCGGATCGGGCTCTGCTACCTCGACCTCGACGGGTTCAAGGCGGTCAACGACACCCTCGGCCACCGGGTCGGGGACCGGCTGCTCGCCGCCGTCGCGGAGCGGCTCACGCGCTGCGCCGACCGGGCCGGGTACGGCAGGGCGGCGGCGCCGCTGGTCGCGCGGCTCGGCGGCGACGAGTTCGCGCTGCTCGTCGAGGAGTCGACCGGCACGGACCAGCTGGCGGAGCTCGCCGAGACGACGCTGCAGGCCCTCCAGGAACCCTTCGACCTGTCCGGGCAGCGGCTCTCCGTCTCCGCGTCCATCGGCGTCGTGGAGCGGCGCGCCGCCGGCACCACCACGACGGGGCTGATGCAGGCCGCCGACACCACGCTGTACTGGGCGAAGACGGACGGCAAGGCCCGCTGGACGCTCTTCGACCCCGAGCGCAACGCCCACCGCATGACCCGCCAGGCCCTCTCCAGCTCGCTGCGGCCCGCCGTCGACCGCGACGAGTTCGTCCTGGAGTACCAGCCGCTGGTGGGGCTCGACGACGAGGGGCTGCACGGGGTCGAGGCGCTGGTGCGGTGGCAGCATCCGCAGTTCGGCCTCCTCACGCCGAATCGGTTCATCGGATTGGCCGAAGAGGACGGGTCGATCGTGCAGCTCGGCCGCTGGGTGCTGCGGAGCGCCTGCCGGCAGGCCCGGCGCTGGCAGCTGGACCACCCCGACCGGGATCCGGTCTTCGTCAGCGTCAACGTGGCCGTGCGGCAGGTGTGGGACTCGGATCTGGTCGCCGACGTCGCGGAGATCCTCACCGAGACCGGGCTGTCCGCGCACCTGTTGCAGCTTGAGCTCACCGAGTCCGCCGTCATGGGGTCGGCGGGCCGCCCGTTGCAGGCACTCCAGGCGCTCAGCGACATGGGGGTGCGGATCGCCATCGACGACTTCGGGACGGGGTACTCGAACCTCGCGTATCTGAGCCGGCTGCCGGTGTCCGTCCTGAAGCTGGACGGTTCCTTCGTGCGGGGCTTCCAGTACGAGGAGGGCGAGCAGCACACCAACCCCGCCGACGAGGTCATCGTCGAGGCGATGGTGCAGCTCGCGCACCGGCTGGGGCTCACCGTGACCGCGGAGTGCGTGGAGACCGCGGCGCAGGCGGCGCGGCTGCGGCGGATCGGGTGCGACACGGGGCAGGGGTGGCTCTACTCCCGGCCGGTTCCGGCGGATCGTATCTCCGTACTGCTGGGCGGGGCGGCCTGACCCCGGCCCTGCCCGGCTCTCTCCCTAGCCCAACCAGGTCACATCTGCGGCCAACCCTCCCCCGGCCGGTGCGTCCCCGTGGCCGGTGCACGCCGATCGGACGATGTTGGTGCCCGGTGTGCGTGCCGGTGGGTGACCTCGGCACCTGACGAGGACGAGAGCTAGGGAGCCCACGATGCCGGAACTGTTCGTCGACGGCGAGTGGACCGGGGCCGTCCAAGGCGGGCGGCGGGAGGTCGTCAATCCGTTCGACGCGTCCGTCATCCAGCAGGTCGACGACGCCGGCGAGGCGGACGTCGATCTCGCCGTACGGGCCGCCCGGCGCGCCTTCGACCGCGGCGACTGGCCGGAGACGCCCACCCGGGAGCGCGCCGACGTGCTGCTCCGGGTGGCGCGGTTCCTGCTGCGGGACCAGGAGGAGATCGCGCACGTCGAGTCGCTCGACACCGGCAAGACGCTCGCCGAGGCGCGGATCGACGTCGAGGACGTGTCGAACGCGTTCCGGTACTTCGCCGAGATCGCCGACAAGGACGGCGGGCGGGTCGTGGACGTCGGCCCGGACGTGCTGAGCCGCGTCACGTACCACCCCATCGGGGTGTGCGCGCTGATCGCGCCGTGGAACTACCCGCTGCTGCAGGCCTCCTGGAAGGTCGCCCCCGCGCTCGTCGCGGGCAACACCTTCGTGCTGAAGCCCAGCGAGACGACGCCGCTCTCCACGATCCACATGATGCGGCTGATCGCCGAGGCGGGCGCTCCGGCCGGGGTCGCGAACCTCGTGCTCGGCCCGGGTGCCACCGTCGGCGCCGCCATGTCCGCCCACCCCGATGTGGACCTGGTCTCCTTCACCGGCGGTCTCGCCACCGGGCGCCGGATCATGGAGGCGTGCGCGCCGGGCGTGAAGAACCTCGCGCTGGAGCTCGGCGGCAAGAACCCGAACGTGGTCTTCGCGGACTGCGACTTCGAGGCCGCCGTCGACCACGCCCTTGAGGCGTCGTTCCTGCACTCGGGGCAGGTCTGCTCGGCCGGGTCGCGGCTCCTCGTGGAGGACTCCCTGCACGACCGGTTCGTGGAGCGGCTCGCCGCCCGCGCGAGCGCCATCCGGCTCGGCAACGGCATGGACCCGCAGACCGAGAGCGGGCCGCTCAGCTCGGCGGAGCACCGGGAGAAGGTCGAGGGCTATCTGGAGATCGCCCGCGACGAGGGGGCCCGTCTCGTCTGCGGCGGCCGCCGCCCGGACGACCCCGAGCTGTCGCGCGGCTTCTTCCTGCTGCCCACGATCTACGCCGACTGCGACCGCTCCATGCGGATCGTGCAGGAGGAGGTCTTCGGCCCGGTGGTCACGGTGGAGCGGTTCCGCTCCGAGGACGAGGCCGTGGAGCTGGCCAACGACACGCGGTACGGCCTGGCGGGCGGTGTCTGGACGAGCGACGCGAGCCGCGCCCAGCGGGTCGCCGCCCGGCTGCGGCACGGCACGGTCTGGATCAACGACTTCCACCCGTACGTACCGCAGGCGGAGTGGGGCGGCTTCGGCCGTTCCGGTTTCGGCCGGGAGCTCGGGCCCACCGGCCTGCGCGAGTACCAGGAGGCCAAGCACATCTACCAGAACCTGCGGCCGGGCCCCTCCGGCTGGTTCAAGGGCTGAGCGGACAGGGCCAGGCGGGGCGAGAGAGAGGGCGACGGCATGAGCGACGAGACGACGGTCTACGACTACTTGATCATCGGCGGCGGTACGGCGGGCTCCGTGCTGGCCGCGCGGCTGAGCGAGGACCCGGCCTCCCGGGTGTGCGTGGTGGAGGGCGGGCCCAGCGACGTCGGCGACGACCGCATCCTGAAGCTCCGCAACTGGATCAACCTGCTCGGCGGCGAGTTCGACTACGGCTACACCACCGAGGAGCAGCCCCGCGGCAACTCCCACATCCTGCACTCGCGGGCCCGGGTGCTCGGCGGCTGCTCCTCGCACAACACCCTGATCAGCTTCCTGCCGTTCCCGCAGGACCTCGACGAGTGGGTGGCGAGCGGCTGCGACGGGTGGGGTCCCGAGACGATCCTGCCGTACCGGTCGCGGCTGCAGAACACCATCGTGCCCGTCGGCGCCGCCGACCGTAACGCCATCGCCCAGGACTTCGTCGCAGCGGCGGCCACCCGGCTCGGCGTCCCCGTCGTCGACGACTTCAACGCCCGCCCCTTCACCGACGGCGCCGGCTTCTTCTCGCTCGCGTACGACCCAGAGACCAACAACCGGTCATCCGCGTCGGTCGCGTATCTGCATCCGATCATGGACCGACCGAACCTGACGCTGCGTCTGGAGACCTGGGCGTACCGGCTGTTGCAGGACGAGGAGGGGCGCTTCACCCGGGTGCAGGTGCGCAACCCCGACGGGTCGGTGTCGACGCTGGAGGCCGAGGCGGAGGTGCTGCTCTGCGCCGGGGCCATCGACACGCCGCGACTGCTCATGCTCTCCGGCATCGGCCCCGCCGACCAGCTGCGCGACCTGGGCATCGAGGTCCACGCGGATCTGCCGGGGATCGGCGAGAACCTGCTCGACCACCCCGAGTCGGTGATGGTGTGGGAGACCCGCGGCCCGCTGCCGCCGAACTCGGCGATGGACTCCGACGCCGGTCTCTTCCTGCGCAGGGACGCGACGGGCGGCCCGCGGCCCGACCTGATGTTCCACTTCTACCAGGTGCCGTTCACCGTCAATACGGAACGTCTCGGCTATCCCGTCCCCGAACACGGCGTCTGCATGACGCCGAACGTGCCGCGCGCCCGCTCCATCGGCCGCATGTGGCTGCGCAGCGCGGACCCGACCGTCAAACCCGCCCTGGACTTCCGCTACTTCACCGACCCGGAGGGGCACGACGAGCGCACGATCCTCGACGGGCTGCGGATCGCCCGCGAGGTGGCGGCCACCGCCCCGCTCAGCGACTGGCTGCTGCGTGAAGTGGCGCCGGGGCCGGACGTCACGTCGGACGCGGACCTGTCGGAGTACGGGCGGCGGGCCGCGCACACCGTCTACCACCCGGCGGGCACCTGCCGGATGGGCGCGGAGGACGACCCGATGGCGGTGGTCGACCCGCAGTTGCGGCTGCGCGGGCACGACGGGCTGCGCATCGTGGATGCCTCGATCTTCCCGACCATGCCGTCCATCAACCCGATGGTGACCGTGCTGCTCGCCGCCGAACGCGCGGCGGACCTCATCATGGCCCGGCCCGCCCCGGGGCAGGCCGCCGGGGAAGGACCCGTCCAGTGACCGCCCCCGGACCACCGGACGCCGACGGGCAGACGGCTCCCGGGGAAGAGAAGTCGGAGTTCCGCAAGGACATGGGACCGTGGGCGAACTTCGCCCTCGGCTTCACCTACCTCTCGCCCGTGGTGAGCACGTACACCCTCTTCGGCACGGCGCTCGCCGACGGCGGGCCCCCGATGATCTGGGCCTTCGTCATGGCGGGCTGCGGGCAGTTCCTCGTGGCGCTGGTCTTCGGCGAGGTCGTCGCGCAGTACCCGGTCGCGGGCGGCGTCTACCCGTGGGCGCGGCGCCTCTGGGGCAAACGCTGGGCTTGGATGACCGGCTGGGTCTACATGTGGGCGCTGCTCGTCACGATCACCAGCGTCGCGTACGGCGCCGGGCCCTACATCGCGATCCTGCTCGGCTTCGACCCCACCGTGCACACCACCGTGCTGTGCACGATCGCGCTGATCGTGATCTCCGTGCTCATCAACTACGCGGGTACGAAGGCCCTTTCGTGGGCGGCGCTGATCGGCTTCAGCGCGGAACTGCTCGGCGCGCTCGTCGTCGGCATCATCCTGCTGACCACGCACCGCTTCCACGGCCTCGGTGTCCTCTTCGACGACTTCGGCGCGGCCGGTGACGGCTCCTACCTGCCGGTCTTCCTCGGCGCGGCGATCATCGGCTTCTACCAGTACTACGGCTTCGAGGCCTGCGGGGATGTCGCCGAGGAGGTCAAGCACCCCGGCAAGGTGATCCCGAAGGCGATGCGCCGGACCATCTACGTGGGCGGGGCGGCGGCGACGTTCACCTGTCTGACGCTGCTCCTCGCCGTCGTCGACTACCGGGCGGTGATCTCCGGGGAGGACTCGGACCCGGTGGTCAGGGTCCTCTTCGACGCCCTCGGCGAGGCGGGCGCGCGGACAGTGATGGCCGTCGTCCTCATCTCGTTCCTGTCCTGCACCATCAGCCTCCAGGCGGCGGCCGGGCGGCTGATCTACTCCTACGCCCGTGACGAGATGATCATCGGGCACCGGCTGCTGCGGAAGTTCTCGGAGGCGCGGGCGGTCCCCCCGTACGCGCTGCTGATCGCGGCGATCCTGCCCGCGCTGATCGCCGTCGGCTCGCTGATCTCGGAGAACGCCCTGACGAAGATCGTGTCCTTCGCGATCCTCGGCATCTACGCGTCGTTCCAGATGGTCGTCCTGGCCGCGCTGCGGGCCCGCCTCAAGGGCTGGAAGCCGAGCGGCGAGTACCGGCTCGGCCGCTGGGGCATGGTCGTCAACTTCGGGGCGCTCGCCTACGGCATCTTCGCCATCGTCAACATCGCCTGGCCCCGCACCCCCGAAGCCGCCTGGTACGACAACTGGATCGTGCTGCTCAGCGGCGGCATCGTGGTGCTCGCGGGCCTGGTGTACATGTTCACGACGCGCCACTACGGCCGCAGCGACGCCCCGGCGGACAACGCGGTGCCCGACCCGGACGACGCCCGGCCGTAGGAAGGCGGGGTCGCGGCTACGCCTTCGGCAGGCCGTACGCGTCCGCGATCAGTTCGTAGGAGCGCAGCCGGATGTCGCCGCTGTGCGCGTTGCCCGTGATCATCAGTTCGTCGGCGCCGGTGCGCTTGGCGAGGTCGTCGAGGCCGGTGCGGACCTGGTCGGCGGTGCCGTGGATGACGTTGGCGTTCCAGCTGGTGATGAAGTCCCGCTCCATCTCGCTGAACTGGTACGCCTCCGCCTCCTCGGGGGTGGGTACGAGGCCGGGGCGGCCGGTGCGCAGGCGGACCATGTTCAGCGCGGCGGCCATGACCTGGCGGCGGGCCTCCTTCTCGTCGTCGGTCGCGAGCGCCGAGACGCCGATGAGGGCGTACGGGGCGTCGAGGACGGCGGAGGGCCGGAACGTCTCGCGGTAGAGGTCGAGGGCCGGGATCGTGTTCTGCGCGGAGAAGTGGTGCGCGAAGGCGAACGACAGGCCGAGGGTGCCGGCGAGGCGGGCGCTGAAGCCGGAGGAGCCGAGCAGCCAGAGCGGCGGCCGGTGCGGGGACTGGACGCCGCCGGGCGAGGTCGCCTGGACGGGTCCCGGGACGGCGTGGATGCGGGCGTAGGGGTGCCCGTCGGGGAAGTCGTCGTCGAGGAAGCGGGTGAGCTCGGCGAGCTGCTGGGGGAAGTCGTCGGCGCCTTCGTTCAAGCGGTCGGTCCGGCGCAGGGCGGCCGCCGTCGCGCCGTCGGTGCCGGGGGCGCGGCCGAGGCCGAGGTCGACGCGGCCCGGGGCCATCGCCTCCAGGGTGCCGAACTGTTCGGCGATGACGAGCGGGGCGTGGTTGGGCAGCATGACGCCGCCGGAGCCGAGCCGGATGCGGTCGGTGTGGGCGGCCAGATGGGCGAGGATCACGGCCGGCGACGAGGAGGCGACGCCGGGCATGGAGTGGTGCTCGGCGACCCAGTAGCGGTGGTAGCCGCGGGCCTCGGCGAGCTTGGCGATGTCGACGCTGGTGCGCAGCGCGTCGGTGGCGGTGCGGCCGGCGCCGACGGTGACGAGGTCGAGGACGGACAGGGGTACGGGCGCGGTGCCGAGCCGCTCGCCCCGGATGCCGTCGTCGGTCGGGTCCACTGTCACTTGGGGTGCCTCCTGCACTGCGTACGTACGTCGTCTCGTGGCTCTCGTGGCTACGGAACCGGCAACAGGAGGCTCACTCCGTTTTATTCCCCGGGCCCGCCCCTGCGCTGCGGGGCGGGCGCACGGCTACGGTGCTGGCCATGGCAGATCCCCTGAAGACCCTCGTCGACGGAGTCGAGGTCGAAGTGCCCAACACCCTCCCGGACATCCGCGCCGCCCTGCCCGAGGAGCGGCGCGCGGAGTTCGACCGGGCCATCAACACGGCCGGGGTCGACGAGATCCACGCGGTGATGCGGCACTGGATGCTGGAAGCCGTGCCCGACCCCGCCGCCGAGGCCCGGCTCGTCCGGCTCGCGTCCGACGAGGCCGAGAGGCGGGGCACGTCGTGAGCCCCCGCCACCGCAAGGGCTACCGCGTCACCTACGCGCCGCCTGCCGACGACACCCTCACCAAGATGGGCGACGCCGACGCCTTCCGCGCCACCCTCGCGCGCACCGTGGGCCGGGACCCGTACGGCCACGGCTCCACACCGGTCAGGGACGACCCCGACCGCAGGGAGGCCACGGTCGACGGGGCCATAGTCCTGTACTACGTCTCCGGATCGGTCCAGACGTTAACGGTGGTCAGACTGATCCTCAGCCCGTGACCTGCACCAGCGGCTCCTTCGTGAACAGGAAGCCCAGCGCCGGCGCGTTCACCCTGCGCCGGGCGAGGCGCAGCGCCTCCCAGACGGTGACCTGGTTCGCCGTCAGGACCGGCTTGCCGAGCTCGGCCTCCAGGTCGCGGACGTACGCCGCCGTGTGCAGGGCCGTGTCCGGCAGGAGCACCGCCTGGGCGTCCGGGTGGTCGCCCGCGCGGGCCAGCGCGAACACCTCGTCGCGGCCCCACGTGCCGACCTCCGCGGCCGTGATGATGCCGCTCCCCCTGACCGACACGACCTCGGCGCCCGCGGCCTTCAGGAACTCCGAGAAGTGACCGGTGACGTCCTCCGGATACGTCGCCGCGACCGCGACGCGGACCGCCCCCACCTCGCGGACGGCGTGGGCGAAGGCGAACGACGTGGAGGACGCGGGCAGCCCCGCCGTCACGGCCAGGTCGCGGACCTGCTCGTGGGCGCCCTCCCAGCCGAGGACGAAGCTGCCGCTGGTGCACGCCCACACCACCGCCTCGGCACCGGACAGGCGCAGCTCCTCGACGCCCGCGGCGAGCCGTGCGGCCGACCCCATCTCCAGGAGCGCGTCGACCCGGTGGGCGTCCTCGCCGATGTCCGTGTGGACGACCTGCAGCCGGACGTCGCTGCCGAGCATCTGCTCCATGCGGGGATAGTCGTCCTCGGCCGAGTGCCCCGGGTAGAGAAATCCGAGTGCCGTCACGTCCAGCCTCCTCCTTCTGCGGGTGGTCCTTCGGGCAGGCCCTGCGGCGGCGCCGGCGGATTCAGCGGGCTGCTCGCGCCCGGCCGTGCCGTCGGATCGATCAGCGCCTGATAGGGCCCTACCGCACGGGTACCCAGCCGACGCAGCGCGGACCACATCGTCACCTGGTTCGCGGAGATCACCGGCATGCGCAGTTCCGCTTCCAGTTGCGGGATGACGTCGTACGTCGGCAGGTTCGTACAGCTGATGAAGAGGAGGTCGGCGCCGCCGTCGCTGCCGAGGACCGCGCGGCGCGCCATGTCGGCCACGTCCCGGTAGGGGACCTTCCAGATGTGCCGGGTGAGGCCGAGGTAGGCGCGGCCCGTGACGGAGACCCCGGCCGCCGCCAGGTACTCCTCCAGGGCCTGGGTGACCGACCAGGTGTAGGGCGTGACGAGCGCGATGCGCCGCGCGGCCAGTTCCTCGATGGCTTCGAGGAGCGCGCCCGACGTGGTCACCGAGGCGACCGCGCCCTCGCGCGTCATCGCCTCGCACATCGCGCGCTCCCCCGCGGTGCCGCCGACGAAACTGCCCGACGTACAGGCGTACGCGAGGACTTCGGGCTCGGCGGCGGTCAGTGCGCGGACCGCCTCGGCGAGCGTCTCGTGCTCGCTGACGAGGCGTGCCAGGTCGAGGCTGACCTCGACGGGCACGTACGGCGTGCGGGTCAGGTGGAGGGAGACCTCGTCGGGGATCCAGCGCCACAGTTCGCGGTCGAGGACGAAGTCGAAAGGGGCGACGACGCCCACACCGCGCTGAGGGTGAGGTCCGCCGAGAAAAGAGACGTCCATGAGCAGTCCCCAAGTTCGTGCGTGCATTCAGGGACCGGCCGGGGGCCGGGGACGAGCGATGCCGGCGACGCGCCGGGACGTCGGGACGGGGAGATCCGCGCGGGCGTACCGCACGCTGTGTGTGAGCGGCTGCACGGAGAGTACTGGTTCTTGCACTGCCGGTACAGCAGTACCTCTGTTGACGAAGGTAGGTTCGGGTGCGAGCGTGGTCAATCCGCACATCTCAGACGGCTGAGTCGTCTTTGGACGCGGCTCGGCCGTACCTCCGGACAGGGGAGCGGAATCTCATTGCGAAACGGTGTCCCGACGGTTTCCGAAACGACCGTCCTCGTCCTTGACGCGGCGCCCCCTGCCCCGCCGCCGCGCCTCGGAAGGCTGGCCGGGCGGGCCAGGATCGTGCATACGGACGAGAGCGCGCTCGTCGGCCGACTGCCGCTCGCCGACGTGCTGTTGGTGTGGGACTTCACCTCCGACGCGGTGCGCCGCGCCTGGCCGGGCGAGGGGCCGCGGCCCCGCTGGGTGCACACCGCGAGCGCGGGCGTCGACCACCTGATGTGCCCCGAACTCGCGGCGTCCGACACGGTGGTGACGAACGCCAGGGGCATCTTCGACCGGCCCATCGCCGAGTACGTGGCCGCGCTGGTGCTCGCCATGGCCAAGGACCTGCCGCGCACCCTGGAGCTGCAGCGGGAGCGCTCCTGGCGCCACCGCGAGACCCAGCGGATCGCGGGCACGCGCGCGTGCGTGATCGGTTCGGGGCCCATCGGGCGGACCATAGTGCGGACGCTGAAGGGGCTCGGCATGATCACGGCCCTGGTGGGCCGCACGGCGCGGGACGGAGTGCACGGCGCGGAGGAGCTCGACCGGCTGATGGCGCGGGCCGACTGGGTGGTGTGCGCGGCGCCGCTCACGGACGACACGCGCGGCATGTTCGACGCGCGGCGCTTCGGCCTCATGCAGCCCTCCGCGCGGTTCATCAACATCGGGCGCGGGCCCCTCGTCGTCGAGGACGACCTGGTCGACGCCCTGACGAAGCGGTGGATCGCGGGCGCCGCCCTCGACGTGTTCGAGCGGGAGCCGCTGCCCGCGGACAGTCCGCTGTGGACGGCGCCCGGTCTGCTCGTCTCCCCGCACATGAGCGGCGACACGGTGGGCTGGCGTGACGAACTGGGCGCTCAGTTCGTCGATCTGTACGAGGCGTGGGCGGCGGGCCGGCCGCTGACGAACGTGGTGGACAAGGAACGCGGATATGTCCCGGGCCATTGATCGTCCCGCACCTCTCCCCCGCCCCTCTTCCCCGGTCACCCCGTCTGTCTGCTGAGGAGCCTGCATGACCGAGCTCACGGATCTCACCGCGGTACAACTCGTCGACGGCTATCGCAAGGGCGAATTCAGTCCGGTCGACGCGGCCCGGGCCGCGCTGCGGCGGGCCGAGGAGACACAGCCGACGGTGAACGCGTTCGTGCGGATCGAGGCGGAGCCGACGCTCGCGCAGGCCGGGGCGAGCGCGGAGCGGTGGCGGCGGGGGGAGCCGCTGGGTCTGGTGGACGGCGTGCCGGTGTCCGTGAAGGACCTGCTCCTGATGCGCGGCGGGCCGACGCTGCGCGGCTCGCTGACGGTGCGCCCGGAGGGGAAGTGGAACGAGGACGCGCCGTCGGTGGCGCGGCTGCGCGAGCACGGCGCGGTGTTCGTCGGCCGCACGACGACCCCGGAGTTCGGGTGGAAGGGCGTGACGGACGGTCCGCAGAGCGGCATCACCCGAAATCCGTACGATCCGTCGCGGACCTCCGGCGGTTCCAGCGGGGGCAGCGCGGCCGCCGTGTCCCTCGGCGCGGGCCCGCTGTCGCTGGGTACGGACGGCGGCGGTTCGGTGCGCATTCCGGCGGCGTTCTGCGGGATCTTCGCGCTGAAGCCGACGTACGGCCGGGTGCCGCTGTATCCGGCGAGCCCCTTCGGGACGCTCGCCCATGTGGGGCCGATGACGCGGGACGCGGCGGACGCGGCGCTGATGATGGACGTGATCACGGGCCCGGACGCCCGCGACTGGTCCCAACTGGGCGCGGTGGACGGGAGTTTCCGCGCGGGCCTGGCCGACGGGGTGCGCGGGCTGCGCGTCGCCTACTCGCCGTCGCTGGGCGGGCAGGTCGCGGTGCGGCCCGCCGTCGCTGCGGCGGTGCGGCGGGCGGTGGAGTCGCTGGCGGCCCAGGGTGCGTACGTCGAGGAGGCGGACCCCGACTTCTCGGAGCCGGTGGAGGCCTTCCACACCCTGTGGTTCAGCGGGGCGGCGCGCGTCGTGCACCATCTGCCCGCCGAACGGCGGGAGTTGCTCGACCCAGGGCTGCGGGAGATCTGCGGGCAGGGCGCGCGGTACAGCGCGCTGGACTATCTGGAGGCCGTCGACGTCCGCATGGACCTCGGGCGCCGCATGGGCCACTTCCACGAGACGTACGACCTGCTGGTCACGCCGACGCTGCCGATCACCGCGTTCGAGGCGGGGGCCGAGGTGCCGAAGGGGTCGGGGCACCGGCGGTGGACGGGCTGGACCCCGTTCACGTACCCCTTCAACCTGACCCAGCAGCCCGCCGCCACGGTGCCCTGCGGGGTGGACGAGGACGGGCTGCCCATCGGCGTGCAGCTCGTGGCCGCACGCCACGCGGACGTGCTGGTGCTGCGGGCGGCGCAGGCGCTGTACGAGGCGGGGGCCGGGGGCATCGCCCCGCCCCAGCGGCCCGGGGCCACCGTCTCCTGAAGTGGCTACAGCCTCCTGAAGTTCAGCGTCTCGCCCTGGGCGCCCGCGCGCCACAGGTCGTTGCAGGCCTCGGCCATCCGGTCGAGGCCCTCGACGATCTGGCCCCAGACGATGCCGGGGACCCAGCCGACGTCGCCGTTCAGGAGCAGATTGTTCCGTTCGTAGAAGAGGGCGAGGTCGACGACGGTGGTGCCCGCCTGTACGCCCGCCTCCGCCTCGTATCCGTAGGCCTGGGTGCCCAGTTCCGTACCGGAGAAGGAGAAATAGCAGAGATCTCCCGGGATGGGGGTGACTGTCGGGTTCTCCAGCGGCGGCTCGCGGTCCGCGAACGCCGGGAAGAGGGCGTAGATCTCGTTCCGCGCGTACTTCGCGTGGTAGACGTCCGAGCCGAGCGGCAGCGCCTCCCACACCGCCGCGCAGGTCACCGGGGCCCGGTCGTCGAGCAGTTTCGCCGTGCACTGAACTCCCCGCTTCGCGAGGGAGACTTCGATGAATCGCTCCGCCATGTGTCCCATGCTCCTCCCTGGATCACTCCCCGGGTCAAGAGCACAACGATTGCATCAGGGGCCGGAATTCGTCGGCATATCTCGCTTCGAGTCGGGTAGCCGCGCGCCCATGGCTCCACCACTTGGGAACAACGAGGGATTCACTGGCAGAGCGGTTCGCCGCCGCGCCCTGCTCACCGGAGCGGGCGGGGCGGCTCTCGGCACATTCGGGCTCTCGGCATGCAGCCGGGTCCCGGAGGAGGGGAAGGTTGAGGGGGGCGATCTGCTGGACCGCCTGCGCGACAGCGGTACGGTCAGGATCGGTGTCGCGGGCGAGGTCCCGTTCGGCTACATCGACGAGGACGGCGAGGTCACCGGCGAGGCGCCGGCCATCGCCAAGGTCATCTTCCCCCGCCTCGGCGTGCCCAAGGTCAAGGCGGTGCCCACCAAGTTCGGCGCGCTGATCCCGGGACTCACGCAGGCACGGCAGTTCGACGTGGTGTCGGCGGGCATGTACATCAACCCGACACGGTGCGAGCAGGTCCTCTTCGCGGACCCCGACTACCTCATGCTCGACTCGTTCATCGTGAAGAAGGGCAACCCGCACGGCATCAAGGACTACGACGACATCGCCAAGAAGGGTCTGCGGCTGGCGAGCGGCACCGCCTACGCGGAGATCGACTACGCCAAGGCCGCGGGCGTGAAGTCCGTCCTCGTCCTGCCCGACCAGGTGGCGGGGCTCGACGCCGTGGCCCAGGGCCGGGTCGACGCGTTCGCCGGCACCAACGTCACCGTGCGCACGGTGATCAAGAAGAATCCGCGGGTCGAGGCGACGGAGCCGTTCCAGCCCGTGGTCGACGGCGAGCCGGCCTACGGCGCGGGCGGTTTCGCCTTCCGGCTGTCCGAAAAGAACCTGCGGGACGCCTTCAACGAGGAGCTGCACAAGCTCAAGAAGAGCGGCGAACTCCTGCGCATCGTCAAGCCGTTCGGGTTCACGGAGGCGGAGATGACGGATCTGACCGTGGAGAAGCTGTGTCCGCCGGCGAAGGGCGTCTCCTCATGATGTCGTCGGAGTTCTTCGGGAACTGGTTCCTGCCCGGCATCTGGATCACCGTCCAGGTCACCCTCTACAGCGCGGCCCTCGCCTTCGTGATCGCCTTCCCCATCGGTGTGCTGCGCACGAACCGGCTGTGGATCGTGCGGTTCCTCGCCGGGGCCTACTTCGAGATCTTCCGCAGCACGTCGTCGCTGGTCTTCATGTTCTGGATCGCGTTCACCGTGCCGCCGGTCTTCAACATCAGTTTCCAGCCGATGTTCGCGGGCGTGCTCGCCCTCGGCATCACCTACGGCGCGTACGCCTCGGAAATCGTGCGCGGGGCGCTCGCCGCGGTGCCGCCCGCGCAGCGCGAGGCGGGCATCGCCCTGAACTTCACCCCGCTGCAGCGGCTGCGCCGCATCGAACTGCCGCAGGCCTGGCCGGAGATGATCCCGCCGTTCAACAACCTGCTGATCGAGCTGCTCAAGGGCACGTCCCTGGTCTCCCTCATCGCGGTGGCCGACATGACCTTCGCCGGTGACCTGCTGCGGCTCGTCACGAACGAGAGCGCGCCGATCTACACGCTGCTGCTCGCCCTGTACTTCGTCTTCGCGTTCGTCCTCACGCGCGGCATGCGGCTCCTGGAGCGGCACGCCAAGAAACGGGTGGGCCAGGAGCCGGAGAGGACGGGCCTGTTCAGCGGGATGCGCGCCAAGTCGTCGATCGACGTCGTCGCCGGTACGGGGGGTGCCAAGTGAACTGGAACTGGTCGCACGTCGACGACTTCATGCCGCTCTTCTGGGACGGCGTGGAGCTCACCCTCAAGGCGCTGTTCTTCGGCACCCTGATCGCCTTCTCGCTCGGCCTGGTGTGGGCGGTCGCGCAGCGTTCGGAGAAGAAGTGGATCCGGTGGCCGGTCACGGTGGTCACCGAGTTCATCCGCAACACCCCGCTCCTGGTGCAGCTGTTCTTCCTGTTCTACGTGGTGCCGGAGTGGGGCCCCTCGATGTCCCCGCTCACCACGGGCATCGTCGGTCTCGGGCTGCACTACTCGACGTACACCTCGGAGGTCTACCGGGCGGGCATCGAAGGCGTGCCGGCCGGCCAGTGGGAGGCGGCGACCGCGCTCAGCCTCTCCAAGCGCCGCACCTGGACGTCCGTGATCCTGCCGCAGGCGGTGCGCCGGGTGATCCCCGCGCTCGGCAACTACGTGATCGTCATGCTGAAGGAGTCGCCGCAGATGGCCGCCATCGGCGCGCTCGACATGCTCGGCCAGGCCCAGGGCTACAGCCAGGCGACCTTCACCTACGAGGCGATCAGCGTGGTCGGCGTCGCCTTCATCCTCATCGCCTACCCGGCCTCTCTTCTTCTGCGAGTTTTGGAGCGTCGCCTTGTCCGCTGACAGCAGCACTTCCCAGGAAATCGCCAACCCGGCCGTCGACGGCAGCGAACTGATCCGCTTCGACAAGGTCGTCAAGCGCTACGGCTCCAACGTCGTCCTCGACGAGCTGGACTTCTCCGTGGCCTCCGGCAAGCACGTGACGCTGATCGGCCCCTCCGGCTCCGGCAAGACCACGATCCTGCGGCTCCTCATGACCCTGGTGAAGCCGGAGCAGGGCACCATCAAGGTGGGCGGCAAGTACCTCACCCACGAGGAGAAGAACGGCAAGCTCGTCCCCGCGGGCGAGAAGCACGTCCGCGAGGTCCGCAAGAACATCGGGATGGTGTTCCAGCAGTTCAACCTCTTCCCGAACATGAAGGTGCTGCGGAACATCACCGAGGCGCCGGTCTCCGTCCTCGGCCTGTCCAAGGACGAGGCCGAGGCGCGCGCCCGCGAGCTGCTCGACCTGGTGGGGCTCGGCGACCGCTGCGACGCGTACCCGACGCAGCTCTCCGGCGGCCAGCAGCAGCGGGTCGCCATCGCGCGGGCCCTGGCGATGCGCCCGCAGGTGCTGCTGCTCGACGAGGTCACCTCCGCGCTCGACCCGGAGCTGGTGGCGGGCGTCCTCGACGTGCTCCGCGACATCGCGCACACCACGGACATCACGATGCTGTGCGTGACGCACGAGATGAACTTCGCCCGGGACATCTCGGACCAGGTACTCATGTTCGACTCGGGCCGGGTCATCGAGTCCGGGACCCCGGAGAAGATCTTCACCGAGCCCGAGCACGAGCGGACCCGGGAGTTCCTCAGCGCGGTGCTGTGACCGGACCAGGATGGGGGCATGACTGAGGCATATGCCAGAGTGGCGCGTTCCTGCGCACAGGAGAGGAACGCGCCACCAAACCCCCCAACAGACGCTCCGAATGCGCCACTTGACCGCTATCTTGGTACGAGGCCCAGCTGTCCGGAACCGTCCCACGCAGGGGGAAGCCGTGGCGTTGCAGCACGAGGCGATCACGCCGCACCGCTCCGTCCAGGACGCCCTGCGGGTCCTGGAGACCGTCGCCCGGCACGGCACCGGAGTGACCGCCGCCCGCATCGCCCGCGACACCGGACTGCCCACCGCCCGGCTGACACCCCTGCTGCGCATGCTGAGCAGTGAGGGGTACGTCGAAGAGCTCACCGACGACGCGACCGGTGCGTACGTCACCGGGGAGGCCCTCGACCGCCTCGGCTCGGCCGAGAACCACGCCGAGGCGCTCCGCGAGAAGCTCCGGCGCACCCTGGACGGGCTCCGCGACTCCATCGGCGCCGCCGTCTACATCAGCCGGTACGTGGACGGCGAGATCCGCGTCACCGACTTCGCGGCGGGCCCCCGCACCCCCGCGGTCAACGAATGGGTCGACTTCCGCTCCTCCGCCCACGCCAGCGCGATCGGCAAGAGCCTGCTCACCCAGCTCGACGTGGACGGCCGCCGCGATCACCTCTCCCGGCACAGGATGGCCCGCCTCACCTCGCGGACGATCACGAACGAGCGGGTCCTCCTGAACCGCCTCGCCGCCCAGCCCGCCACGGTCCCGGTCCTCGACCTCCAGGAGTACGCGGTGGGCACGGTGTGCGCCGCGGTTCCGATCACCGCGGGGTCCTCCGTGGGGTGCCTCGCCCTGTCCCTGCCGGTGGAGCACGCGCATCGCCTGCGCGAGGCCGCGGACACACTTAATCGCCGGGCGGCGCCCGTGCTGCTGTCCCTGGCCATCTGAGGGGCCCGGCCGCCGTGGTCGGAAGCACGCTCCCGGACCAGGTATTATTTACTCGTCAGCAGGCGCCGCTAGCTCAGTTGGTTAGAGCAGCTGACTCTTAATCAGCGGGTCCGGGGTTCGAGTCCCTGGCGGCGCACTTGCGAATGCCGAAAGGGCGTTCCCGGTCTCCGGGGACGCCCTTTCGCGTACGCCTCACCCTTTCCGCAGCAGGGTGCGGTTTTCCGCACCCCCATCCGACGGCAACCCCCATACCGCCGCTGACCTGCACTTTCTAGCGTGGCCTCCATGGACCTCATGACTCTCGCCCTCCCCCAGGAACCCGCAGGCGGCATCGCAGGATGGGCCGCCGACCTCGTGGACACCCTGGGCGGCCCCGGCGCGGGGCTCGCCATCGCCCTGGAGAACCTCTTCCCGCCGCTGCCCAGCGAGGTGATCCTGCCGCTCACCGGCTTCGCCGCGGGGCAGGGAGTCATCAGCCTGGCCTCCGCCCTGTTCTGGACGACGCTCGGCTCGGTGGTCGGCGCGGCCGCCCTCTACGGGATCGGCGTCTGGTTCGGGCGTGAGCGCATGCACGCCCTGTGGGCGAAGCTGCCGCTGGTCAAGATCTCCGACCTGGAGCGCACCGAGGCCTGGTTCGCCAAGCACGGCACCAAGGCCGTCCTCCTCGGCCGGATGGTGCCGATCTTCCGCAGCCTCATCTCCGTGCCGGCCGGCGTGGAACGCATGCGGCTGCCCGTCTTCCTCGCCCTCACCACGCTGGGCAGCCTGGTCTGGAACTCCGTGCTCGTCATGGCCGGATACTGGCTCGGCGACCAGTGGGACGCGGTCGAGACATACGTGGGGCTCCTCTCCAAGGCCGTCCTCGTCCTGGTCGTCGGGGCCGTCGCCGTGTACGTGGCGGTGCGCGTGCGGTCCCGCAAACAGCCCGGGGCCGGTTCCGAGGCCCGCCACCGCCGCTCCCGCTAGGGCTCGGCTAATGTCGGGCGATGTGAGGGAACCCGTCGCCGCGCCGCTGCTCATGCGGGTCGCCGGGGTGCTCGTCGGGTGCCTGACCGCGCTCCTCGGGCTGCTGTACTTCGTCGTCGCCGGCACCGCCCTCGGCGCCTTCCTGCTCTGGCCGCGCACCCGCCGCCGCGCCCACGCCCTGCTCGCCGCGGGCGCCCGCAGGCTCACCGCCCTGGACCGGCGGCGCCGGTCCCTCTTCTTCCGCGACGCGTTCCCCGAGCACCGCGCCTCCGACCAGCAGATCCTGCGCTACCTCGCGGCCCGCACGTACTCCGGGCTGCTGTGCGCCGTCGTCGTCGGCCTCGTCGACTTCGGGGCCGTCCTCGCGGGGATCTTCGCGGTGTCGCTCGCCCGGTCGTCGATGACCTGGCTGGACGTGCTGAGCCAGGTCGTCCTCGGCGGCACCCTGCTCTTCCTCGCCGTCCAGGGGCTGCGCGCGCTGACCGAGCAGGACGCCAGGCTCGCCCGCGAGTGCTTCGGCCCCTCCGAGCGCGAGCTCCTCCAGCGCCGCATCGACGAGCTGGCCACCAGCCGCGCCGCGGTGGTCAGGGCGGTCGACGTGGAGCGGCGCCGCGTCGAGCGCGACCTGCACGACGGCGTCCAGCAGCGGCTCGTCGCCCTCGCCATGCTGCTCGGCAGGGCCCGCCGCGGCCGCACCCCGGAACAGGCGGACGCCCTGCTCGAACAGGCCCACAAGGAGGCCCGGGAAGTCCTCACCGAACTGCGTGAAGTGGCCTGGCGGGTCTACCCCACCGCCCTCGACAGCCTGGGCCTGCGCGAGGCGCTCGGCGGGGTGTCGGAGCGGTGCGCGATCCCCGTCCGCATGGAGTACGACGTACCGGACCCGCTGCCCTCCGCCGTCGAGACGGCCGCCTACTTCGTCGTGTCGGAGGCCGTGAACAACGCCGCCAAGCACTCGGCGGCCGATGAGGTCTTCGTCCGCGTACGGCAGCGGGGCGCGTCCCTCTCCGTGGTCGTCCGCGACACCGGGACCGGCGGCGCCGACCCCACGGGCAGCGGGCTCACCGGACTGCTCAGCCGGGTCGCCGCGCTCGACGGCGCCCTGCATGTCGACAGCCCCCTCGGGGGCCCCACCACGATCACCGCGGAGCTGCCGTGCGCGTAATCCTCGCCGAGGACTCGACCCTGCTGCGGGAGGGCCTGGTCAGGCTGCTCGCCGAGGAGGGCCACGAGGTCTTCGCCGCCGTGGGCGACGCCGACGCGCTGCTGCGCGAGGTCGCGGCACACGAGCCGGACGTCGTCGTCACCGACATCCGGATGCCGCCGGACCACACCGACGAAGGCCTGCGCGCCGCGGTGCGGATCCGCGAACTGCGCCCCGAGATCGGCGTCGTCGTCCTCTCCCAGTACGTGGAGCGCAACTACGCGGCCCAGCTGCTCACGTCGAGCGCCGAGCGGGTCGGCTACCTCCTCAAGGACCGGGTCGCGCAGGTCGAGGAGTTCCTCGACGCGCTGGAGCGGGTGCATGCCGGGGGCGCCGCCATCGACCCCGAGGTCGTACGCCAGCTCCTCATCCGCACCACCCACGCCGACCCGCTGACCCGGCTCACCCCGAGGGAACGCACCGTCCTGGAGGCGCTGGCCGAGGGGCACACCAACGCGGCCATCGGGCAGAAGCTGCACATCTCGCTGAGCGCGGTCGAGAAGAACCTCGCCGCGATCTTCGACAAACTGGGGCTCTCCCAGACGACGGGGTACAGCAGGCGGGTGCTCGCGGTGCTGCGCTATCTGGAGTCGTGACTGCCCCTCGTCATATCCCTCCCGCCGGTGAGGACGGTGGCGGGCGGGCGCGGTGATACTGGCGGCCTCCCTCTTGAGGAGCCGCCGTATGCGCATGCCCGGAGTCGCCCGGTCCGTCGCGTGGGTGCGTGCCGCTCCGCCGTGGGTGGTCGACACGGCGCCGGCCGCCGTCGTCCTGTTCGCCGTCTCCCTGCAGTTCCTCTTCCCCGACGAGGGCGGGGACGCCCTGTCCACGGCCGGCTTCCTGCTCGGCGCGGGTACGGCCGTGCCGCTGGTGTGGCGGCGCCGCGCGCCCTTCCTCGTCGCGTGCGCCGTCACCTGCTGCACGCCCGCCATGGCGGTCCACCACCGGCCGCCGCCGGACATCATGTACGGCGGGCTCGTCGTGCTGTACACCGTGGCCGCCCTCGCCCGGCCGTGGCAGCGGCGGGTCATGCTGGCCGGGTGGCTGGTCGGCACGACGGTCACCATGGCGTTCCACGAGCGCGCGGAACCGTATGAGTACCCCTTCCACCTGCTGAGTCTCGGCAGCGCGTACGCCCTCGGGGTGCTGGCCCGCGTACAGCGCGCGTACACCGCCGCCCTGGAGGACCGGGCGCGGCGTCTGGAGCGGGAGCGGGCGAGCGAGACCGCGCGGGCCGTGGCCCTCGAACGGGCCACCATCGCACGGGACATGCACGACATCCTCGCCCACGCGGTGAGCCTCATGGTGGTGCAGGCCGAGGCCGGACCCGTGGTGGTGCGCAGCGATCCGCCGCGCGCGGAGGCGGCGTTCGACGCGATCGCCTCGGCGGGGCGCGACGCGATGGTGCAGCTGCGCCGCATCCTGGGCGTGCTCAGGGAGGAGCGGGCCCCCGGCGAGCGGGGCCCGCAGCCGTCCCTCGACACCCTGCCCGGCCTGGTCGAGCACGTCCGACTCACCGGCCTGACAGCCGAGTTGGCCGTCCTTGGCACGCCGTGCGCGCTGACCGCGGACGTCGAGGTGTCGGTGTACCGCATCGTCCAGGAAGCGCTGACCAACACGGTGAAGCACGCGCGGGCCACGCGCGTGCACGTACAACTGGAGTGGGGCGACGGCCAGTTGCGCGTCACGGTCACCGACGACGGGCAGGGTGCGGGTGGCGGCGACGGTGGCGGGCACGGGCTCGTCGGGGTGCGCGAGCGTGCCGCCGCGTGCGGCGGGCGCGCGGAGGCCGGACCCGGGCCCGGGCCCGGTGGAGGATTCCGTGTCGTCGCGTGGCTGCCCACGGCATCCTTGGGGGATGAGCATCCGGGTGGTGGTCGCCGACGATCAGGAGCTGGTGCGCAGCGGCTTCTCGATGATCCTGGACGCGCAGCCGGACATCGAGGTGGTCGCGGAGGCGGGTGACGGTGCGGCGGCGGTCGCCGCGGTGCGCGCGCACGCCCCCGACGTGCTGCTCCTGGACATCCGCATGCCCGGCATGGACGGCATCGAGGCGGCCCGCCGGGTCTGCTCGGTGTCCGGCTGCCGCGTCGTCATGCTCACCACCTTCGACCTGGACGAGTACGTGTACGACGCGCTGTACGCGGGAGCGAGCGGGTTCCTCCTCAAGGACGTCCGCAGGGACGACCTGGTGCACGCGGTCCGCGTCGTCGCGGCCGGTGAGTCGCTGCTGGCGCCGACGGTGACGCGGCGCCTGGTCGCGGACCTCGTGCGGCGGGGGCGGGGCGCGGGCCCGGGGGCGCCGGCCGCACGCCTCGCCGTCCTCACCGCCCGCGAGGAGGAGACGCTGCGGCTGCTGGCGCGGGGCCTGACGAACGCGGAGATCGCGGCGTCCTTCGTGGTCAGCGAGCACACGGTGAAGACCCACGTCAGCAACGTCCTCTCCAAACTGGCGCTGCGGGACCGGGTGCAGGCGGTGATCTGCGCGTACGAGACGGGGCTCGTGGTGGCGGGCGAGGACGACGACGGGGAGGACTGACGGCTCCCGTGCCCGCGGCCTCCCTCCGGCGGGTGAGTGCTCGCCCCCGCGAGGGAGGGGGCAAGACCGCTCCGTGCGGTGATTCGCGGGGACGGTTCCGGGACGACTCTGGGCACCCGGCCCGGTCACTCCTGAGGAGTCGTCATGCTCGCCACCTTCGCCCGGACGGCGACACGCCGCCCGCTCACCGTGATCGCCGTCTGGCTCTGCCTGCTCGTCCTCGGACTCGGCTTCGGGACCCGCGTCTTCGGGGATCTGACCTCGACGGTGGAGGACGTGCCGGGCAGCGAGTCGGTCGTCGCCGACGAGCTCCTCGACGACCTCGACCCGTCCGGCGCCACCATCACCGCCGTCGCCTCGGGCGGCGGTGACGTCGACCGGCCCCCGCTGCGCGCCGAGATCGACCGGGCCGTCGCCGCGGTGCGCACACTGCCCGGCGTCGCCGAGGTCCCCCACCCGTACGACCGGCACGGCCTCGTGGCCCACGACAACCGGGCGCTGCTGATCCCGGTCACCCTCAAGGGCGGGCTCGACGACGACGCCGAGGACGACACCGTCGGTGCCGCGGCCGGCCTGCTCCGCGAGATCGACGCGGCCGACGTGGCCGTCAGCGGTGGCCCCCTGCTCGGCGAGCAGCTGGGCACGCGGGCCCAGGAGGACGTCGCCCAGGCCGAGTTGATCACGCTGCCCGCCGTGCTCCTGGTGCTGTTGCTCATCTTCGGCGGCCTGCGCGCGGCGGGGCTCCCGCTGCTCGTCACCGTCAGCGGCGTCGCCGGGGCCTTCCTGATCCTGTACGGCTTCAGTCTGCTCACCGACATCTCCGTCTACGCCGTCCAGATCGTCAGCATGCTCGGGCTCGGACTCGCCGTGGACTACGCCCTGTTGATGGTCGTCCGCTTCCGCGAGGAGCGGGCACGGGCGCTCGACGTCGCCGGGGCCGTGCGCGCGACGGTCGCCCATGCCGGGCGCACCGTCCTCTTCTCCGGGCTGACCGTCGCGATCTGCCTCTCCGGCCTGCTCTGGTTCCCCAGCCCGTTCCTGCGCAGCATGGGTCTCGCGGCCGGGGCCGTGGTGGTCGTCGACATGCTGGCGGCGCTGACGCTGCTCCCGGCGCTGCTCGCCCGGTTCGGCGGGAAGATCTCGGCCGCGGGGGCGGTCCGGGCCGGCCGGCGCGGGGGTCGCGAGGTGCGGGACGGGGAGGTCTTCGCCCGGGTGGGACGGTTCGCCGCCCGGCGGGCGGTCGCCGTGCTCGTCGTCGCCGGTTCCGCCCTCGTCGTCCTCGCCGTGCCCGCGTTCGGGATGCGCATCGGCATCGGCGACGCCCGCCAGCTGCCGCACGACACCGAGGCCCGCCGGCTCTACGACACCGTGCGCGAGCACTACCCGCCCGAGGCAGGCACCGACCCCGTGAGCGTCCTCGTCCGCCCCGGCGCCCCCGCCGACTGCGCGCGCAGGATCGGTGCGCTGCCCGGCATCGCGGCGTCCGAACGCCGGGTCCTCCGCGACGGCACCGTCCTGCTCGCACTCACCCCGAAGGGCCCGGTCGACGGGCCGGCCGCGACCGGCCTCGTCGAGCGGATCCGTGATGTGCGCGGCGCCGAGCCGGTCCAGGTCACCGGCAACGCCGCCCGCCTCGTCGACTTCCGTTCGATGCTCGCCGAGCGCGCCCCCTGGGCGGTGCTGACCGTCCTCGCCGGTCTGTTCACGCTGCTCTTCGCCTTCACCGGGTCCGTCCTGATCCCCCTGCGCACCCTCGCCACCACACTGCTCAGCCTCGGTGCCGCGCTCGGCGTCGTCACCTGGGTCTTCCAGCACGGACACGGCGCTTCGCTGCTCGGCGGCGAGGGGCTCGGCGCGCTGAGCCTGACGGCGCCGCCGCTCATCGTCGCCATCGCGTTCGGACTCGCCATGGACTACGAGCTGTTCATCCTCTCCCGGATGCGGGAGAGCTGGACGGAGACCGGCGACCACCGCACCGCCGTCGTCGAGGGCCTGCGCCGCTCCGGGCGCGTGGTCAGCTGTGCGGCGCTGCTCCTGGCCGTCGTCTTCGCCGGGTTCATGACCGGCGGCTTCTCACCGATCCTGCAGATCGGGCTCGGGCTGACCCTGGCCGTCCTCATCGACGCGACCGTGGTCCGCATGTTCCTCGTCCCGGCCTCCATGGCTCTGCTGGGGAGCCGGGCCTGGTGGGCGCCCGGGCCGCTGCGGCGCCTCCACGGGCGTCATGGCGTCACGACAGCACGAAACCGTCCATGAACAGCGCCGCCGCGAGCCCCGCGGCCAGCAGCCAAGTGCCGAGCCTGGTCCGGCCGCGGCGGCTCAGCTCGATCACTCCGCCGCAGAGGATGAGCAGCAGTCCGTACACCCCGACGACGAGGACGGAGGACCGGCTCGCCAGGCGCAGCGCGAGGACCACCGCCGCCGCGGCCATCAGCACCGAGGCCGCGGCGATGCGGGCGCGCCGGGCGCGGGCGGCGGGGGTGGGGGCGGGGGCCTCGTCGTGGGCCGGCGTGGTCTGGTCGTGCGCACTCATGTACGTGGATCGTAATCGTTCACGCGAGCGGTTCTGCCGACTTGTGTTCCTTCAGCACGGGTTCCTCACGCCCGCAGATACGCGAGGACCGCGAGCACCCTGCGGTGCGTGCCGTCCGCCGGCGGCAGGTTCAGCTTCCCGAGGATGTTGCCGATGTGTTTGCCCACCGCCGCCTCGGAGACGACGAGTTCGGCGGCGATCGCCGCGTTCGACCTGCCCTCGGCGACGAGGGCGAGCACCTCGCGCTCGCGCGGGGTCAGCCGCTCCAGCGGGTCGCGGCGGCGGCGCAGCAACTGCCGTACGACTTCCGGGTCGACGACCGTGCCGCCCTCCGCGACCGTCGTGAGCCCGTCGACGAACTGCTCGACCTGGCCCACGCGGTCCTTCAGGAGATAGCCGACGCCCGTGCCGTCACCGGTGTCCAGGAGCTCGGCGGCGTAGGACCGTTGGACGTACTGACTCAGCACGAGCACGGGCAGTGCCGGCCGCGCCGCCCGGAGCGCGACGGCCGCCCGCAGTCCCTCGTCCTGGAAACCGGGCGGCATCCGCACGTCCGTCACCACGATGTCCGGGTCGTACGCCGACACGGCGTCCCGCAGCGCGTTCGCGTCGCCCACCGCGGCGACCGTCTCGTGCCCGAAGCGGGCCAGTACGCCGATGAGCCCCTCGCGCAGCAGCACGCTGTCCTCGGCGAGGACGACTCTCAGGCCTCGGCTGCCGGTCGGTCTGCTGCTTGGCACGGGATCTCCACGGACAGGATGGTCGGGCCGCCCGGCGGGCCGGCGACCGTCAGTGTGCCATCGAGGACGGCGAGGCGGTCCGCGAGGCCGGTGAGTCCCGTGCCGCGGGCCGGGTCGACGCCGCCGCGGCCGTCGTCGTACACGTCGATGCGGAGGACGCCGTCCGTGTGGACGGCGGTGATGCGGGCCCGGGTCGCGCCGCTGTGCTTGCCGATGTTGGTGAGGGCTTCGCGGACCGCGAAGTAGGCGGCGGACTCGACGGCTTCGGGCAACCTCGGGAGCGGGGTGCCGTCCGCCCCCGCCCCCGCCCCCGCCCCCTTCCCCGTCTGCGTCTCCACGGGGACGGTGGAGCGGTCCGCGGCGTCCTCCACGGCCGCGGTGAGGCCGTAGTCGGCGAGCACTTGGGGGTGGATGCCGCGGATCAGCTCGCGCAGCTCCGTGAGGACGCGGCCCGCCTCGTCGTGCGCGGTGGCCAGCCGCTCGGCGAGCGCGCTGCCCGGAGGCACGTCGAGCCGGGCGAGCCCGAGGGTCATCGTGAGCGCGACGAGACGCTGCTGCGCGCCGTCGTGCAAGTCCCGCTCGATACGACGGCGTTCGGCCTCGAAGGCGTCGACGAGGCGGGCGCGCGAGCGGGTGACCTCCGCCAGGGCGTCGGCGGCCTCCGTCTCGCGCGGGGCGAGCAGGAGGCGGGTGAACGCGGCACGGGCGGCGGCGTACGCGCCCAGCGGGTACGCGAGGGCGAGAAGCAGGACGAGCCCCAGCAGCGCGGTGGCCCACGCCGCCGGGTACGCCTCCACAAGCCACAGCTTGGCGGGCCGTACTCCTCCCTGTTCCGGGCCGCCGGTCAGGGCGAGATGGGCGGGGGCGGCGACGAGCAGGGCGGGGGCGGCCGTGGTGCAGGCGAGGACGAGGAGGTCGAGCGGCCACAGGACGAGGGCGAACAGGACGGTGTACGCGAGTTCGCGCCAGGTCGCCTGCTCCTTCAGCCGGAGGCGGAACCAGGCGGGGATGCCGGGGGTGGTGGGGGTGCGGTGGGGGGAGGGCGCGGGGGTGGGTGCGGGGGTGGGATCGACGAGGAGGACGCGGCGGCGTTCCAGGGCGGCGACCGGGACACCGGCGAAGGCGAGGGCGCCGAGGAGGGGGATGCCGAGGAGGACGAGGCTGAGGAGGGCCCCTACGGTGGTGAGGACGAGCCCCAGCACGAGGATGCCGGCACCGAGGAGGACCCCTCCCAGGAGGTACAGGGCACTGCGCCAGGGCGCGACACCTCTCGAACGGTGGGCCGCCGCCCCCGGCACCGCATTCCTGACACTCCCCCGGGCCATGGCCCTACGGTAAGCGGGGGCTGGCGGGGGCGCCTTGGGCGGGGGCTCGCGTGCGGGTCGCTGTGGGCCGGGCCTGCGCCTGCGGGGCGTTGTGGGTCGGGGTCTGCGCCTGCGGGGCGCCTGGGGCGGGGCCTGCGCCTGCGGGGCGCCTTGGGCGGGGGCTGCGCCTGCGGGGCGTCGCGGGCTGGGGGCTGCGCCTTTGCTTCGTCTGTGGGGCGGGGCCGCGGGGGTATGTGCGTACTCGCTATCCCTGCGCCACGCTGCACGGACAAAGACGCCATGGTGTGCTCGGTGCTCCGTTCGCACATACCCCCACGTCCCCTCCGGCGCGCTCGCGGCTGCCCGGCCGGTGGGGGTCCCCGTGGTCCCCGTCTTTGCTCCTACCTGGCAGCTGCGTCGCGGGGCAAACGGGTGGGTGGGTGGGAAACATCCGCCGCGAAGCGGCGGGCTTGGTGCTCCTACCCGGACGGGGCGTCGCGGGCGGCCCCCACCCACCCCGCCCTTGCTCCCGCGGGGCATCGCAGGGGCACCCCACCCACCCCTACCTCCACGGGGCATCGCGGGGAGACCCACCCGCCCCCGCCCCTACCCCGCAGGACGTTGCGGGGCAAACGGGTGGGTGGGTGGGAGGCATCCGCCGCGGAGCGGCGGGCTTGGGGCTTCTGCCCGGGCGCAGGGGGGGCGTCACGGGTTCAGGAGGGAGTGGCGGGTGTGGGTGCGGTATGTGGTGAGGAGGGTGGCCACGTCCGCGGGGGTCAGGGGGCGGTAGGCCGGGGTGCCCGGGGCGCGCCACCAGACGGGGTCCTCGCAGAGGAACGCCTCGCGGCGCAGCAGGCTCCGCGCCACCTTGTTCGTCGCGGTCGTCGGCATCCGCCGCACCACCCGGACGTAGGAAGGGGCCATCTTCGTCCCCAAGTCCGGTTGGGAGAGGAGGAATTCGGTGAAGGTGAGGGGGTCGAAGGGGGTGTCGGGCGGGAGTGCCAGGGCCGCCATGACCTGGTCGCCCGCCACCGGGTCGGGCACCGCGTACACCGCCACCGCCGCCACCCCCTCGTACCGCGCGAGGATGTTCTCGATCATCGCCGCCGCCAGGTTCTCGCTGTCCACCCGCAGCCGGTCGTCCGTACGGCCCGCGAAGTAGAGGAAGCCCGCGGCGTCGCGGTAGAAGAGGTCACCCGTCCAGTACCAGCCGTCGCGGCTCCGTTCCGCCTGGGCCTCCTCGTTGCGCCAGTACCCCTCGAAGGGGTTCGGGCCGCGGTTGACCAGTTCTCCTATGGCGGACGTACCGTTCAGGAGGCGGCCGTCCGCCGTGAACCGGGCCGGCTCGCACTCCCGCCGTGTCTCCGGGTCCACCACCGCGAGGTCGTCCCCGGGTGCCGCGCGGCCGATCGCCCCGGCCGGCGTGCCGGGGGTGCGCTGGATGGCCGCGCCGCCCTCGGAGGAGCCGTAGCCCTCGACGAGCCGCACGCCGAAGCGTTCCTCGAAGCGTGCCGCGTCCACCGCCCCCGCCTCGGTCCCGAAGCCGACCCGCAGCGGGTTCTCCCGGTCGTCGGGCCGCTCGGGCGTGGCCAGGATGTACTGGACGGCCCGGCCCACGTAGGTGAAGTACGTGGCGCCGAATTCTCGTACGTCGGGGAGGAAGCCGGACGCGGAGAAACGGGACCGGAGCGCCACCCCCGCCCCCGCGGCCAGCGCCGGGGCCCAGTCCGCGATCACCGCATTGCCGTGGAACATGGGCATGCAGATGTAGTGGGTGTCGGAGGCACGGATCCCGAAGTGCTCGACCAGGGAGCGGCCCGCCGCCGCCAGCCTGCCCTGGCTGCAGATCGCCGCCTTGGGCGCGCCCGTCGAGCCGGAGGTGAAGTAGAGCAGCATGCGGCTGTCGGGGCCCACGGTCCGGGCGATCTCCGGTTTCGCGTCGGCGTAGGGGGCCAGCAGTTCGGCGTAGGCGTCGGTGTCGGTCACGAGGACGCGTACGCCCGGGAGTTCGAGGCCGTCGAGGAGTGGCAGGTGTGTCCGTCCGGTCACGAGGACCGTGCAGTCGGTGTGCAGGATGTCCCGGGCCAGCTCCGCTCCGCGCCGCGTGGGGTTGATGCCCGCGACCGCCGCCCCCGCGAGGGCGGCCGCGCTCAACCACTGGGGGAATTCGGGGGTGTTGTCGAGGAGGACGCCGATGTGGCGGTCGCCGTGCGGGGGCAGCAGGTCGGCGAGGAGCGCGGCCCTGGCCGCGGCGCCCGCCGTCACCTGGTGGTGGCTCAGCCGTCCGCCCGCGTGGCGCAGACCGGTGCGGTGGTCGCCCCAGCGCGCCTGTACGAGTTCCGCGACCGTGCTTCCGGTGCTCTCCATGGTCGCGCACGGTAATTGATGGAGCGTCAGATGACGAGACCGTCGTCCGCGCGCGTGCGGCCCCGCGCACGCCGTGTGGTCGGCACGGCGTGCGCGGAACCTGTGGGGGACCGCGTCAGAACTGCACGTCCGAGCAGGCGTAGAACGCGTTCGCCGTGTCCGCGACCGTCCAGACGGCGACGATCACGTGGTGGCCGCTGCGGCCGCCGGGAATGGTGCCGCTGTGCGACAGGGTCGCGGGCGGCTGCTGGCTGTTGTAAGGAACGCTGAGGAACGGCGTGGTGTCCAGGGCGGACCTGGTCACCGCCTTGCTGTCGTCCCAGCCCTGCTTGGTGATGTAGTACTTGAAATCGGTGGTGCGGTGGCGCGCGGTGAACTGCCAGCGGAACGTGTAGTTCTGACCGCCGCTCACCTTCGTCGTCGGCCAGGCCGCGCCGTTCGGCGTCTTGGGCGAGTCGAGCTGGCTGAAGCCCGCGACGCCCGCCGAACAGATCTTGCCGTCGGCCGGGCCCCCGGCGGGGAAGCCCTTCAGGCCCTCGACGCTCTGTGGCTCGTAATTGATGGAGCCACAGTTGGCCACCACGCCCTTGGCGCAGTTGATCTGCCGACTGGCCGGCAGATCCGTGTAGCCGTGACCGCTGGCACCACCGGAGGAGAGCGCGAACGCGCCGACCGTGCCGAGGCCGACCAGGGCCGCGTACATCTTCTTGTTTCGCATGTGCCGCTCCTGCCGAACGTGGGGAGTTCCGTGGGACGTGCGCGCACTGCGGTCTAGACCAAGTTCAGATTATTGCCGTTAGTTGAACATGTCCATACCAATCTCGGAGAGGATCCGTCCGCATCTCCCCCGCGACGTCTCCACAAGTTCACCGTTGGGCCCGTCGTTCGTCGCGACCCAGGTCACGGCCTCCTCCGGCGACCTGCCGCCCGCCAACTGCCGCTCGACGAGGCGCCGTTGCCGTACCTCCGCAGGTGAGTCGAGGTACCAGCACTCCGCCATGAGGTCGTACGCGGCGCGCCAGCCCGGCAGGTCGCAGGCGAGGTAGTTCCCCTCGGTGATCACGAGGCGGGCGGCGGGCGGGACGAGGTGCCGGGCCGCGACCGGCTCGTGGAGCGTGCGGTCGTAGTCGGGTACGTAGATGTCGTGCCCCGGGTCGCCGAGCACCCGGCGCAGCAGCGCGACATATCCCGCCACGTCGAAACTGGGCTCCGAGCCCTTGCGCCCGGTGAGGCCGAGCCGCGCCAGCTGTCCGTTGGACAGGTGGAAGCCGTCCAGCGGCAGATACGCGGCGTCCTCGCCGATCCGCTCGACCAGGGCCCGCGCGAGCGTCGACTTGCCGGTGCCGGGCGGCCCCGCGATCCCGAGGACGGCGCGCGGGACCCCGGCCGTCAGCTTCCTGGCGTCGGCGGCGAGTCGGGCGAGGTCATCGGTGGCAGCGGTGTCATCGGTGTTCTCCATGGCCCGTATAGAACGCCACCGTCAGGTCCTTCACCAAGGCCTTGCGCTCGTAGTCGTCCAGCTCCACGAGACCCCGCGTGGTCAGCCGCGTCACCGTGTCCTCGACCGAGTCGACCACCGAGGTCAGGACGGTGTCACGGTGGCGTGCGTCCAGGGCGGCGACCCGGCGGCGCCGCATCGCTGCGGCGACCTCGGGGGCGTACTCGATACGGGTCGGCTGCGCCGAGAAGATCTCGACGCCGACCGCCTCCGCGTCGGCGGCGAGCGTCCGGGTCAGCGCGGCGCCGACGGCCTCGGCGTCGCGCAGGGTGGGGGCCTCGTCGTGGAAGGCGTCGGCGGGCAGCCGCGAGAGGACCCGGGCCGTGGTCGCCTCCACGCACTCCCGCAGGTACTCCTGGTGGTCCTCGACCGCGAGCGTCGCCCGCGCGGGGTCCTTCACCCGCCACACGACGAGCAGCACGACGCGCAGGGCGACGCCGCCGCGGTCCACCGCCGGCATCGGCTCGCTCCGCCAGTGCCGCAGCCGTACGTCGACACGGCGGCGCAGCAGGAGAGGGTTCACCCACATCAGGCCGGTGCGGCGGACGGTGCCCCGGTAGCGGCCGAAGAGGCTCAGCACCCAGGCCCTGCCGACCCGGCCGCGGGCCAGGCCCCCGAACCCGAAGAGACCGAGCGCCCCCGACCCGGCGAGCGACGCCCACTGCGCGGGGCCGAGCCGGACACCGTCGTACGCGGGCAGTCCCGTCACCCGCACCACGGGCTCGGGCAGCACGCCCGCCCACCACAGCGAGAGCGCGCACCCCGCCACGCCCGCGCAGCCGCCGAGCACCCCGGCGAGGCCGGGCAGGACGCGGGCCCGCCGCTCCACGAGGGCCGGGTCGACGTCGGGCACGGGCCGGGCGACGGGTGCGGTGAGGGGTGTCGCCGCGGGGCGGCGCGGCGTGCGCGGCTGCTCCCCGGTTCCCCGTCTGCGCCGCACCACGGCGGGTGGCAGCGCGACGCCCGTCACGTCGTCCGGATCGTCGCGGAAGAGCAGGTGGACGGGGATCTCGGTGGTGGCCTCGCTCTGGATCACCCGCGGCAACCGCGCGACGCCCGTCTCCGGCCCCCCTTCGGCCGGCGGAACCGCTGACTCCGAAGCTGCCGTCGCACTCATCCGTTCCTCCACCTCGCCCTTGTCCGGCTCCCGCACCTCCGCGCGCTCCGGAAGCGCGCGTCCACCCGCCACTCCGCTCACCGGAACAACCGCCGCCACGTCTCAGGCCCCGGGAAGCCGTCCGCCGCCGCGCCCCGCCAGCCCTGGGAGCGCTGGAACGCCTCCACGTTGCGCCGGTCGCTCTCGCTCCACGAGCGGCCGGGGCCGCGCGCGTAGTGCCGGCCGAAGCCCTTGCGCACCAGTTGTCTGCCGAGCCGCTCGATCGCCGCGTGCGACTGCCCCGGGCGGAAGACGCCCCGGCCCGGATACGCGGGCCCACCCGCAGCGCCATGAGAACCGTGCGGAGCGGAGCCGCCGGTGCTGCCCCCGGCCGGGATGTCCCGGCCCTTCCCCTCCACCAGGTACGACCACGTCGTCGGGCCCGGCCGCCCGTCCGCGTCACCGCCCCGCCAGCCCTGCGCCAGCTGGAACGCCCGGGTGGCCCTGCGGTCGGCGTCGCTCCAGCGCGGGCCGGGACCCGACCGGTAGAAGCGCTTGCCGCCCCGGGCGACCAGCGCCTCGCCGAGCCGCGTCACGTGCTTGTTGCTCGCCCCGGGGGCGAAGGCCGCCGCGCCCGGATACCGCGCCGGCGCGGAGGCCGAGGGCCCCGGGCCGCCCGGGGAGCCGACGCCGACGCCCTTGTACCGATAGGCCACATAGCGGTCCGCGTACGTCCAGTAGGCATAGGGAGTGGACTGTTTCCGGGCGTGCGGGCGGGCCAGTTCGTAGGCGAGGTAATGCGTGCGCGTGTAGTCCGTCCAGCCCCCGAAAAGGGTCACGTGCGAGCCATTGGTGGGGTTCGCCGGATTGTGGAAGAGAAGAATGTCGCCGGGCTGAAGCTGGTCCTTGGAAATGCGCGTCGCGTAGGTGTCGAGGCTGCCCGTCCATTCGTTGCCGCCGAGGTTCCAGGCCATGGAGACAAAGCCGGAGCAGTCCTGCCGATAGCCGTCGGGCCGGTACTTCTCCATGCTGTAGGGAACCTTCTCGGCGACCCATGCCTTGGCCCGGTTGATGATCTCCGTCCGGGTGGTCGCCCGTACCCCTGTCGGCGCCGGCGCGCCCGGCAGGGCCACGCCCTGGCGGCCGTGCAGCGGGCTCGCGGGGCCCTGCGGGGTGTCGGGGCCGGTGTCCGCCGGACCCGCTTCCGGTCCCGCTTCCGGTCCCGCCGGGACGCCTCCCACCTCGGCCGATGCCACCGCGGGCAGCGCCTGGCCGCCGAGCACCGTGCCGGCCGCGGCGGCGAGGACGAGGGCGCGGCGCGCGCCGTGCGCCGCGGGGTGGCCGCCGAGCCGCGGGGGCAGCGCGAGCGCCGTCGTGCGGCGCAGGTGAATACAGCCGGGACAGTCGCAGTCTCTCTCGGGGGCGAATTCCTCGAACAGTGGAGCGGCCTCCATGCGATTCCCCTCACACCCCGGAAAAGAATGTTCGCGCATCTGCACGTCCGTCAGTTTCTCAACTGTCCCGGGATACCGCATGTTGACGGTCCGAATGATGGATCGGACCGCCACCCGGTCCCACCCGCGCACCCCCCACAGCGCCGGCCCTCGCCGGGCGGCCGCCGGGTGGTCGGGACCACCCCTCGGCATCCGGTAGAGTTATCCAGGTCAGCAGGCGCCGCTAGCTCAGTTGGTTAGAGCAGCTGACTCTTAATCAGCGGGTCCGGGGTTCGAGTCCCTGGCGGCGCACAGACAGCGAAGGCCCTCCGTTCACGCGGGGGGCCTTCGTCGTGTCCGCGCGGGGCCGGTCCCCGCATCCGTACCGCTAACGTGTCGCCATGGCGCGCGACATCCAGGAGCGGATCAAGAAGCTCATCATCGATTCCAGGCTGCCCTCCGGCGCCTCCCTGCCGACGGAGCCCGAGCTGATGGAGCGCCTGGGGGTCAGCAGGAACTCCGTGCGGGAGGCCCTCAAGGCGCTCCAGGCGATGGGGATCGTGGAGATCCGGCACGGTTTCGGGACGTATGTCGGCCCGATGTCGGTCGCGCCGATGATCGAGGGCCTGGCCTTCCGCACGGTCGCGGGCCACTACCGCGGCGAGGACAGCCTGCTCCAGCTCCTGGAGCTGCGCGAGGCCGTGGAGACCGGGCTCATCGCACGTCTCGCGGGCCGCGTCCCGGACGCCGACCTGGCCGAACTCGACGCCTTGGTGGCACGGATGGAGGCCGAGGCGGCGTCCCCGGAGGGCGCCGTGCACGCCGAGACCGACCGCGCATTTCACGCCACGCTCTACCGCGGCCTGGGAAACCTGCTGCTCGGTGAGGTTCTGGAGGCGTTTTGGGACGCTTTCCACAAGGTTCGCACGGACCTGGTGGACGTTCCGCTCGATCCCCGGGTCACCTGCCGCCAGCACCGGGAAATCCTCGCGGCGGTCCGCTCGGGCGACGTTCTCCGCGCTGAGCAGGCCATACGCGAGCACTTCGGCAACATCCGTACCCGCCTGAGCTCCCCCGTCCCAGCAGACACTCCACATCGCACGTATGACCGGTAAACCCCTTGTTTTCGCTCTTGCGATCATGCCGTAAGGCGTAGAACCCTGGCGATGCCAGGGGGCAGCATGCGAACGACCACGCGGCGGACCGCGTGCGGGGGGATGCTCATGACGTCGACGCCGCCGGGCGCCCGACAGAACGACCCGTCAGAGACGACCCGGCTCCGGGTGCTTTCGCACACGACGGGCGGGTTCCGCAGAATCAGGAAGTCCCTGCCGCGGTACGACTACGAGCACTACAGCCGGCTCGCCGGGCCCCTGACCCGGCCCGATCCGAGCAAGCCCTACCGGGTGAAGTACCGCACGCTGCTCTCGCAGGAGCCGCACAGGATTCGGGCCGCGCTGATGCTGGGCGCGGCCCCGCTGCTCTCCCTCGTGCTGCTCGGCTGGCTGCTCCAGCCCCAGCACTGGACGGAGCGGGACCACGTCGCGAACGACTGGCTGCCGGTCCTCGACGTCGTCATGCTCATATCCATCGGCCTGATCGAGTTCTTCCGCTGCATGAACGTGCTGTCGAACGCGCACGCCACGCTCGTCGCCCGGGACCCGATACCCGTGGTCCCCGAGACGGGGACCAGAGTCGCCTTCCTCACCTCGTTCGTGCCCGGCAAGGAGCCGATCGAGATGGTGACGAAGACCCTGGAGGCCGCGGTCAAGATCCGGCACCGCGGCCCGATGCACGTATGGCTCCTCGACGAGGGTGACGACCCGGAGGTCACGGAGGTCTGCCGGCGGCTCGGCGTCCACCACTTCTCCCGCAAGGGCGTGGCGAAGTGGAACACGGCCAAGGGCCCGCACCGCGCCAGGACCAAGCACGGCAACTACAACGCCTGGCTGGACGCGCACGGCGACGACTACGACTACTTCGCGTCGGTGGACACCGACCACGTCCCGATGCCGAACTACCTGGAGCGGATGCTCGGCTTCTTCCGCGACGAGAACGTGGGCTTCGTCATCGGCCCGCAGGTCTACGGCAACTACGACAATTTCGTCACCAAGGCCGCCGAGTCGCAGCAGTTCCTCTTCCACGCGCTGATCCAGCGCGCGGGCAACGCCTACGGCGCCCCGATGTTCGTCGGTACGTCCAACGCCGTACGCATCAAGGCGCTGAAGCAGATCGGCGGCCTGTACGACTCGATCACCGAGGACATGGCGACCGGCTTCGAGATCCACCGCGCCACGAACCCGGCGACCGGCAAGAAGTGGAAGTCGGTCTACACCCCGGACGTGCTCGCGGTCGGCGAGGGCCCGAACGCCTGGACGGACTTCTTCACACAGCAGCTGCGCTGGTCCCGCGGCACGTACGAGACGATCCTCAAGCAGTTCTGGAAGGCGCCGTTCTCCCTGCCCCCGGGCCGCCTCTTCAACTACACGATGATGGTCATCTTCTACCCGATGTCCGCCATGAACTGGATCCTGGCCGCGCTGAGCTGCGCGCTGTTCCTCGGTCTCGGCGCGTCCGGCGTGAACATCGACCCGACCATCTGGCTGATGCTGTACGGCAACGCCTCCGCGCTGCAGATCGGCCTCTACATCTGGAACCGCAGGCACAACGTCTCCCCGCACGAGCCCGAGGGCTCCGGCGGTGTGGCGGGCATGGTGATGTCGGCGCTCTCCGCACCGGTCTACGCGCGCTCGCTCCTCGACGCGGCCCTGCGCCGCAAGAGCAGGTTCGTGGTGACCCCCAAGGGCGACTCGGCGAGCCCCGACACGCTGTTCGGGACCTTCCGGATCCACCTGTTCTTCATCCTGGTCTTCGGCGGCTCGATGGCCGCCTCCTTCGTGTACGGGCACTCCCACCCCGCGATGATCGTCTGGGCCACGTTCGCCCTGCTGATCACGGCCGCGCCGATCTTCGCGTGGCGCTGGGGCATGCGGCAGGACAGGAAGAGGCCCGAGCCGCCCGCGCCCGACGTGATCGTGCCGCGGCAGAAGCCCAGCTGGGCGGCGGCGCCCGACCAGACCCTGCAGATTTCCCGGATTTCCCATGGGGGACGTGAGAAATGAAAGACCGTGCCGGTCACCGCCGCCGCGCCCGCCGCATCGCGATAGGCACGGCGGTCGTCCTCGCGCTGGCAGGGATGAACGGCCCGTGGCTGTGGCGCGTGGGCTCCGAGAAGTACCACGACTACAAGATCAACAAGCCGGAGTACAAGGCGGCCAACGGCCACTGGGAGGTCCTCGACTTCCCTGAGGAGTACCGCCAGAACACCATCCACGCGGCGCTCCTGCACACGGGCAAGGTCCTGCTGGTCGCCGGGTCCGGCAACAACCAGAAGAACTTCGACAAGAAGAAGTTCGACACCCGGCTGTGGGACCCGGTCAAGAACACCGTCAAGAAGATCCCGACGCCCACCGACCTGTTCTGCACGGGCCACACCCAGCTGGGCAACGGCAACCTGCTGATCGCGGGCGGCACCCAGCGCTACGAGAAGCTGAAGGGCGACGTCACCAAGGCCGGCGGCCTGATGATCGTCCACAACGAGGACCCGGACGAGCCGAAGACGATCCCCGCGGGCACCACGTTCACGGGGAAGAAGAACGGCAGGACGTTCGTCTCCCAGGACAGCGTCCTGGTCGAGAAGGCGAAGAAGGTCTTCGACAAGCAGACCGGCCGGTTCCTGCGCACCGAGCCGGGCCTCGGCCGGGTCTACGTGGAGGCGGCCAGGAGCGGCGCCAAGTACGAGACGGGCACCCAGGACAACTACCGCATCCAGGGCCTGAAGGGCTCCGACACCCGCAACGTCTACGGCATGGCGCAGAAGCTCGCCCTCGACAAGAAGGACTTCCAGGGCATCAAGGACACCTTCGAGTTCGACCCGGTCGCCGAGCGGTACATCAAGGTCGACCCGATGAACGAGGCGCGCTGGTACCCCACGCTGACCACGCTCACCGACGGCAGGATCCTCTCCACCTCGGGCCTCGACGAGATCGGCCAGCTGGTCCCGGGCAAGAACGAGGTGTACGACCCGAAGACGAAGAAGTGGACGTACACGAAGGGGATCCGCCAGTTCCCGACGTACCCCGCGATCTTCCAGCTGGCCGACGGCAAGCTCTTCTACTCCGGTTCCAACGCGGGCTACGGCCCGGACGACGTCGGCCGCAAGCCCGGCATCTGGGACCTCAAGGCCAACAAGTGGCAGGGCGTCCCCGGCCTGAGCGACCAGCACCTCCTGGAGACCTCCGGCACGGTCGAGCTGCCGCCCGCGCAGGACCAGAAGTACATGGTCGTCGGCGGCGGTGGCGTCGGCGAGTCCAAGGAGTCCACCGAGAAGACCCGCACCGTCGACCTGAAGGCGGACGAGCCCCGCTTCGTCGACGGGCCCCCGCTGGAGAAGGGCACGCGCTACCCGCAGATCTCCACGCTGCCCGACGACACCGTGCTGATCTCGGGCGGCTCCGAGGACTACCGCGGACGCGGCGACTCCAACATCCACCAGGCGCGGATCTACGACGCGAAGACCGGTGAGATGCGGCGGGTGGCCGACCCCGAGGTCGGCCGCAACTACCACTCCGGTTCGGTCCTGCTGCCCGACGGCCGCGTGATGTTCTTCGGCTCCGACTCGCTCTACGCCGACGAGGCCGACACCAAGCCCGGCGTCTTCGAGCAGCGCATCGAGATCTACACGCCGCCGTACCTCTACCGCGGCTCGCAGCCTTCGCTCGGCGCGGGGCCGAAGACGATCCCACGGGGCGGGTCGGGGACGTTCCCGACGAAGCACGCGTCGTCCCTCAAGACGGCCCGCCTCATCAAGCCGAGTGCGTCGACGCACGTCACGGACATCGACCAGACGTCGGTCGCGCTCGACCTGAAGAAGGCGAAGGGCTCTGTCACGGTGACGGTCCCGAAGAACCGGAGCCTGGTCGAGTCCGGCTGGTACATGCTCTTCGTGACGGACGACCAGGGCACGCCCAGCAAGGCACGCTGGGTCCACGTGCCCTAGGGACGCCCCGCAGGGGCGTTTCAGGGGCGCGGGGAACTGCGCGCTCAGCCCACGAAAAGCCGCAGTCGCACCTGCCGGGTACTCGGCAGACGCGACTGCGGCTTTGTCGTGGTTGCTCGCGCAGTTCCCCGCGCCCCTAGTCAGCCTTCGCGAGGCCCAACGCATACTCCGGCCACCACTCGCCGGCCTTGGGGCCGCCCCGGCACGTGCCGTCGGACTCACCGGGGCGCTTGACCCAGAGGTACGCGTCGACGAGTGGGTCGGACGTCTTCGTCGTCGGGGTCTCGCCGAGGGCCCGGCCCGGCGGGTTGCACCAGGGGTCCTTGCCCTTGGTGTACGCCCCGTTGCCGTTGCGGCCCGTGTCGATGACGAACGGCTTGTTGCCGATCTTCGCCGAGAGGTTCTTGCCGAACTCGGTGCTGGACTCGGTGGTCTGGAAGTTGGAGACGTTCACCGCGAAGCCGTCGGCCTGCTCGACGCCGGACCGCTTCAGCGGCTCCCAGAGGGCGTCGGGGTTCTGCCAGCCCGCGTTGCCCGCGTCGAGGTACACCTTCGTGTTCTTCAGGGACTTGAGCTTCTCGACGGCGCCCTTGAGGAGGTCGTAGCGCTCCTCGTGGAACTCCTTCGGCGTGCAGTTGTCGACCAGGTGGAGGACCGCGTCGGGCTCCAGGACCACCGTGGCGTGCCGGTCGCCGATGCCCTGGGCGACCTGGTCGATGAAGGCGCGGTACGCGTTGCCGTCGGCCGCGCCGCCGCCCGAGTACTGGCCGCAGTCGCGGTGCGGGATGTTGTAGACGACGAGGAGGGCGTCCCGGTCGGCCTTCTCCGCGGCCTCGGTGAAGCCGCGCGCCTGGTCCTCCGCGTTCTCCGGGACGAGCCACTCGGCGACCGGCTGCTCGGCTATCCTCCGGATCAGCTCGGCGTCGTCCTTCTTGCCTTCCTCGGCGTACGAGGCAGCCTGCCTGGCCGCGTTGCCGTCCGGGTTGACCCAGTACGGGTCCTTCTCCTTGGGCTGCTGCTTCACCGGCCGGCTCGACGTGTCGTCCGGCGAGTCACCGCCGGAGGAGCACCCGGCGAGGAGGAGCGCGGCCCCGGCGAGCGCCGCTCCCGTCCGCATCCCCCGGGTCGCGAAACCGCGTCCGCGGCCGGTGTATTTGCGGTACATACACTCCCCCTCGGGTGCACTGGCCCTGTTGCAATCCTGGCATACCCGGCCCCTGCCCACGAGGTCCGCGGGGCCCGGCGCAGGGAGCTGTACGAGAGCTGTTACAGCCCGCCCCAGCGGGGTAGGCGCAGTCCGCGGGGAGTGGAGGTGCATGGGGCATGCGAGACCGCGACAGCGAACTGCGGCTTGCGGACGTCCTGGTGGAGACCGCGGACACTCTGACCGACGACTTCGACCTCGGCCGCTATCTGACGTGGCTGGCCGACCGCTGTGTGGAGCTGCTCGGCGCCCGGGGCGCCGGGGTGATGTACACCGCCGGCATCGACGACGTGTTCCTCGCCGCCTGTGGGCGTCAACGGGCGGCGATCCTGGAGCTGTTGGAGATCCAGCACCTGGGCGGCCCGTGTGTGGAGAGCTTCGGCACCGGCGAGCCCGTGGCGCCGGTACGGATCGACTCCGCCGTCGCGGGGGCCCGCTGGCCGGCGTTCGCCGCGCGGGCCTGCAAGTACGGCATCGCGGAGACGTACGCGGTGCCGATCAGGCGGAACGGCACGGTACTGGGCGCGCTCAACGTCTTCGTGGCGGCGGCGCATCGCGGGGTGGGCCGGGAGAGCGGGCCGACGTCCGTCCGCGAGGTGCGGATCGCGCAGGCCCTCGCCAAGGCCGCGGCGACCGGCCTGCACAACCACCGCACCCACTTCGCGTGCCGGCTGCTGTCCGAGCAGCTCCAGACGGCACTGAACAGCCGCATCCGTGTCGAACAGGCCAAAGGGATACTCGCCGAGCGCTGGCAGACGGGCATGGACGATGCGTTCGAGGCGATGCGGAGTTACGCACGCAGAGAACAGCAGGTCGTCGACCTGGTGGCCGTGCAGGTGATCAAGGGGCTGATCGATGCCGAAACCCTTCGGCGGCGCAGGTCCGGACCTTCCTGAAGGACCGCTCCCACCTGCGCTGATCACACAGGGACAGGGGCCTGCGACATGGCGTCATTCTGCCTCGATCGCCCCCTAGGCCCGCGCGCTCATTCGTTCTACAGTTTCTTGCACGGCCCAAGCCCCCGGCCTGTCGGCCATTCCGCGTTTCGGGATGGTCCCCGTACCTCCCGCGCCGGCGCCGGGTTTCTCCCGCAGCCCGTGCGCGCGCGGTCGAGGACCAGCCCGGTCGGCGGCTCCGGGGGGAGCGGGCCGCCGACCGGGCCAGGTACGGGAGCCGGGCGCCGGGTTGCCCTACGACCGCACACCCGTGAGGTAGGCCGACACGATCACGTTGGCCGAGTACGTGCGGGCGGTCTTGTCGAAGACGCCGCCGCAGGTGATGAGCCGCAGCTCGGCGCGGCCCTCCTGGTGCGGGCCGTACGCCTTCTCGGCGTCGAAGCGTGCCCGGGTGACGACCCGCACGTCGTCCACCGTGAACTCCGCGACCGTGCCGTCGTCGCGGGCCACCCTGATCTGCTCGCCGGCGCGCAGCGCGCTCAGGTCGTAGAAGACGGCCGGTTCGGTCTCCGTGTCGACGTGGCCGACGAAGAGGGCCGCGCCGGGCTCCCCGGGGCGGGCGCCGCCCGCGTACCAGCCGACGGTGTCGGCCTGGGCGAAGGACGGCGGGTCTATCGCGCCGTCGGCGTCCAGACCGCGGGCCGCCACCGGGGCCCGCACCTCCAGTGAGGGCACGTCGACGCGCTGCGGCCGTGCGGGCGTCAACGGTTCGTGTGCGGGCGGGAGTTCGACGCCGAGGGGGCGGCCGACCGCGGCCACGTCACCCGTGGCGGGCGCGGACATCCCGCCGCGCAGACCGGCGATGTCACTGCCCCAGAGCCAGAGGGCGACCAGGAGTACCGCCCAGGCCACGCCGGTCAGCAGGCGTCCCGAGCCGGTCGCGCGTCCACCGCTGGACACGGTTCTGCCCGCCCGTCACTCGGAGCGTCGTCGTCGGCGGACGCTGCGGAACGCGACGGCCACGGCGGCGACCCCGGCGAGGACCAGGCCGATCACGGCGTGCCGGGTGCCGGGTCCCGCCTCCTCCGCCTCGGCCGAGGTGGCGGTGGTCAGCCGCGCGCCGCCGCCACCGGCCCGCACCGGGGCGACCGGGGCCGCGTCGTTCCTGCCCACCTGGACCGTGCCGACGCCCTGGTGCGGGTGGCCGTCGCAGGTGACCGTGACGTCGAACGTCCCTGAGACGCCGCGCCTGATCTTGGTGCTGCCGTTGAGCGCGTACTTGCCGCCGTCGCGTCCGGTGAGCTCGGCGTCGCCCTCGAAGGCTCCCGAACCGGCCGTACCGGTGGTGCCCCCACAGCCGGAGACGCTCACCTCCACGGTGGCGCCGGGCGCGGCGTCGGACGGGGTGACGGTGGCCCGCACCGCGTCCTTGTCGTGGGCCTGGGCCGCACCGGCGGGCAGGACGGCCGCCAGGACGACGGCCACCCCTACCCGACGGAGAGCTAGGGAACGTATACGCATCGTGAACCTCCACTTACGAGGTTCACCCGCACCGGACGACTCCGCATCTCGACGGAGGTCCGGGCCGGTCAGACGCGGTCGACGAGGTCGGCGATGGAGTCGACGATGTTCGAGGGGCGGAAGGGGTGGCGATCGATGTCGGCCCGGGTCGTCAGCCCCGTGAGCACCAGGAACGTCTCCATCCCGGCTTCGAGACCGGCGAGGATGTCGGTGTCCATGCGGTCCCCGATCATCGCGCTGGTCTCCGAGTGCGCGCCGATCGCGTTCAGCCCTGTCCGCATCATCAGCGGGTTCGGCTTGCCCGCGAAGTACGGGTTCTTGCCGGTCGCCTTGGTGATGAGGGCCGCGACGGCCCCGGTGGCGGGCAGCGGCCCCTCCATGGAGGGGCCCGTCTCGTCGGGGTTGGTGCAGATGAAGCGGGCCCCGCCGTTGATGAGGCGGACGGCCTTGGTCATGGCCTCGAAGGAATACGTGCGGGTCTCGCCGAGGACCACGTAGTCCGGGTCGTGGTCGGTGAGGACGTACCCGATGTCGTGCAGGGCGGTGGTCAGGCCCGCCTCGCCGATGACGTACGCGGTGCCGCCGGGGCGCTGGTCGTCGAGGAACTTGGCGGTGGCGAGCGCGGACGTCCAGATGTTCTCGACGGGCACGTCGAGGCCCATGCGGTTCAGCCGGGCCTGGAGGTCGCGCGCGGTGTAGATGGAGTTGTTCGTCAGGACGAGGAAGGGCCTGCCGGACTCGCGCAGCTTCTTGATGAAGGCGTCGGCGCCCGGGATCGGTACTCCCTCGTGGATGAGCACGCCGTCCATGTCGGTGAGCCACGATTCGATGGGCTTGCGCTCTGCCATGGGGTGCACTCCTGCGGTGTACGAGGTGGCTGGGGCGCCGGGACAGCGCTGTGCCGACACCCCACAGCCTAATCAGGATGCGGTGATCTTGACCCCGCCGATCACATCGGGCTTGGGCGCGACGGCTCGTGCCTGACGGCTCAGCTGCCCGTCGCCGACTTCCAGTCCTCCACATACGACTGGAGGTTCTCGGAGATGTCCTTCCAGTCCGGCTCGAAGACCTCCACCCCGTCGATGATCTTGTCGAGGGCGATGGCGTTGGCGTCGGTGGCCTTGATGTCCTCGCGGGCAGAGAAGCCGCCGCCGATCTCGCTGACCTGCCGCTGCGCCTGCTCCCCGAGGAGGTGGTCGAGGAACTTCTTCGCGTTGGCGCTGTGCGGGGCCTTGCTGACCAGACCGGCCGCGTAGGGCAGCGCGAACGTGGTGGGCCTGTCCGGGTCCTTCTCGGTCGCGGGGAACCAGATGCCGAGGTTCGGCATGTCCTTGGACTGCGCGTAGTTCATCTGGACGTCGCCATTGGCGGCGAGCAGCTCACCCTTGTCGACCTTGGGCGCGAGCTTGCCGGTGGAGGCGGACGGGCCGACGTTGTTGGTCTGCAGCTTCTTCAGGTACGCCATCGCCGGCTCCTTGCCGCCGAAGTCGTGCATCGCCTTGATGAGCACGGCGGTCCCGTCGCCCGCGACGCCCGGCGTGGAGTACTGCACCTTGTTCTTGTACGCGGGGTCGGTGAGGTCCTCCCACGTCTTCGGCGCCTTGCCGCCCGCCAGTTCCTTCTTGTTGTGGATGAACCCGAAGTAGTTCTTCACGACCGCGGTCCACTTGCCGTCGGCGGCCTTGTCGGCGCCGCCGACCCGGTCCGACCCCTTGGGCTCGTACGCCTGCAACAGGCCCTTCTCGTCGGCCTGCTGGATGAACGGCGGCAGGGTGATGATGACGTCGGCCTGCGTGTTGGACTTCTCGCGGACGGCGCGCTGCACCATCTCGCCGGAGCCGCCCTCGACGTAGTTCACCTTGATGCCGGTCTTCTTCTCGAAGTCCTCGAAGACCCGGTCGTACCAGCCGTCGCCGTTCTCGCCCTTGAGGCCGTCGGCGCTGTAGACGGTGACGACCTTGTCGTCGGACGCGGCCGAGCTGCCGCCGCACGCGGTGAGGGAGCCGGCGAGGACGAGGCTGCCGGTGACGGCGGCGAGCGCTCGGACGCGGATGCGGGGGTGACGCGACATGACGTTTCGTACTCCTTGGGACAGGGAGGCGGGGAGGTCAGCGGTAGGAGGCGCGGGTGCGGACGCGGGAGACGGCGAGCAGCACGAGGAGCGTGGCCGCCATCAGGACCACCGCGAGGGCGGCGCCGGTGAAGGTGGACCCGCGGTCGGTGGCCGCGAAGATCCGCACGGGGAGCGGCGTCCAGTCCGGCGGGTAGAGCATCATCGTGGCGCTCAGCTCGCCCATGGAGAGCGCGAAGCAGAGCCCGGCGGCCGCGTTCAGGGACGGCAGCAGGAGCGGCAGCTTCACCTTCCACAGGACGTACGAGGGCCGGGCGCCCAGCGACGCGGCGGCCTGTTCGTACGCCGGGTCGAGCCGCGCGATCGCCGCCGTGACGGACTGGTAGGCGAATGCCGTGACGAGCAGGGCGTGCGCCAGGATCACGATCCACCGCGTCCCGTTGAGGATCATCGGCGGCTTGGAGAAGGCGACGAGGACCGCGAGGCCCACGACCACGGACGGCACGGCGACAGGCAGCACGAACAGCGCGTCGAGGACCCTCTTGCCGCCCTTCCTGCCGCCCTTCTTCAGCGAGGCGGCGGCGAGCGCCGCCCAGGAGCCGACGGTCAGCGCGAGCAGGCTGGCGCCGAGGGCGGTGACCAGGCTGGTGGTGAGGGCGCGCAGCGACTCCCCGCGGGTGGCCGAGGCGTAGTGCTCGCCGGTGAGCCCGGACGGGAAGGCCCCCGACCAGTGCTCGGAGAACGACGCCGTGAGGATGACGAGCAGCGGCAGCGCGAAGAGGGGCAGGAAGAGCACGGCGAACAGGACCCAGACGGCCCACTTCCCCTTGCGGCTATGCACCAACACGACGGCTCACCACCCGGTAGAGGCCGTAGAGGCCCACGGAGATCGCGATGTTGATGACGGCGACGACGCACGCGGCCGGATAGTCGGACTCAAGGATGGCTTTGCTGTAGACGAGCATCGGGAGGGTGGTGACGCCTTTCGCCCCCGTGAAGAGGACGATCCCGAACTCGTTCAGGCACATGACGAGGACGAGGCTGCCGCCGGCGGCGAGCGCGGGCAGCGCCTCGGGCAGGATGACGCGCCGCACGATGCGGGCGGGCCCGGCCCCGAGGCTCGAAGCGACCTCGATCTGCGCGGTGTCGAGCTGCGAGAACGCGGCGAGCAGCGGCCGCATCACGAAGGGCGTGAAGTACGTGATCTCGGCGAGCAGCACGCCCCACGGGGTGGTCAGGAACTGGAACGGCCCCTCGGCGGCGCCGGTCGCGTCCGTCCACACCCCGTTGGCCATGCCCTTCGTCCCGTAGATGAAGAGCAGGGCGAGAGTGATCAGGAAGGACGGGAAGGAAAGAAACACGTCGATGAACTTCGCGACGGTCTTCCCGCCGGGGAACGGCACGAACGCGATGACCAGCGCGAGCGCGAACCCGAGCACGAGACATCCCACGGTCGCCCCGACCGCCAGCCACACGGTGGTCCCGAGCGCCTCCCGGAACGCCTCGGAGGCGAACACGTCGGAATACGGCTGGAGAGAGGTCCCACCGCTGTCGGGCCGCACGGACTGCTGCACGACGAGGAAGAGGGGATAGAGAAAGAACACCCCGAGAATCCCGACGGGCGGCAGAACCCACACGAACGCGGGCAGACGCCACCCCCGCCGAGCCCCGGACTCCTGCCGCTTCTGCTGTGGGCAGGCGTTCCGCACGGCGATGGGGGTCCCCCCTGATCGAGCGGAGTCGAGAGATTGGGGGAGGGTGGGCACAGCCCCCGGTGCCGGGCCACTTGTACCGTGGCGCCCAGTGGGACTACCCATCGGTCACCCCTCCGGCCAGGAGCACCGCGTCCTCGGGCAGGAAGTGCAGGGTGACCACGTCGCCGATAGCGGGCGGATCCCGAAGCTCCCGGACATCCACCTTCACCCGCTCCCCGGCCACGTCGACGTACAACCGATGGATGGCACCCCGCCATTGGACTTCGGCGACCCTGCCCCGCAGGGGGTTCGGGCCCTCCCCGAGCCCGACCAGATGCGGCCGCACGCACAGTGTGGCGGTCGCCCCAGGGGCGACACCCCCCGTGTTCACCTTCAACGACACCCCACCGAAGGAGACGGCCCCGGTCTCCACCGTCACCGCGAGGAGGTTCGCGTTGCCGACGAACGACGCCGTGAACTCCGTGCGCGGCGCCCGGTAGAGCTCCTGCGGGGTCCCGCAGTCCCGCAGCCGGGCCCGGTCCATGACGGCGATCCGGTCGGCCAGGGTGAGCGCCTCGACCTGGTCGTGGGTGACGTACAGGATCGACACGTCGGGCAACTCGCGGTGGAGGCGGGCGAGTTCGGCCAGCATTCCGGAGCGCAGCTGCGCGTCGAGCGCGGAGAGCGGCTCGTCGAGGAGCAGCACGCCGGGCCGGATGGCGAGTGCCCGCGCGATGGCGACCCGCTGCTGCTGCCCGCCGGACAGTTCGCGCGGGAACCGCCGCGCGTACGCGGCCATGCCCGTCATCTCCAGCGCCTCGGCGACCCGCCCGGGGATCTCCGCCTTTGCCGTCTTCTGCGCCTTCATACCGAAGGTGACGTTGTCCGCGACCCGCATGTGCGGGAAGAGGGCGTACTGCTGGACGACCATGCCGATGCCCCGCCGGTGCGGCGGCAGCGCGGTGACGTCGCGCCCGCCGATGAGGACGCGCCCGGACACGGGCCGCACGAACCCGGCGACGGCCCGCAGCGCGGTCGTCTTGCCCGACCCGGAGGGCCCGAGGAGGGCCATGACCTCGCCGGGTTCGACGGTCAGGTCGAGGGAGTCGAGGACGGTGTTCCCGTCGTACGCGACGGAGACCCCGTCGAAGCGGATGCCGCTGCCCATCAGCCGACTCCCCGGAGCAGCGCGGGCAGTTCGGCGACGGAGCCGAGCACGTGGGTGGCCCCGGCCTCGCGGAGCGCGGTGTCGCCGTGGGCGCCGGTGAGCACTCCGGCGACGACGGAGGCGCCGGCGCGTACGCCGCTGAGCATGTCGTACGCCGTGTCGCCCGCGACCGCGACGTCCCGGACGCCGTCCACGGCACCGGTCCGCAGGAACGCGCTGAGCACCATGTCGGGGTAGGGGCGCCCGCGGCCGCCCGCGTCGGCGGGGCACAGGGTGAGCGGGACGAGGCCCCGCCAGCCCAGCGCGTCGAGGATGGCGTCCTGGGTGATCCGGGCGAAGCCGGTGGTCAGGACGACGGTGCGGCCGTCGTCCGCGAGCTCCTCGATGGCCTCGCGCGCCCCTGCGATCGGTGCGATGCGACCGCCGTCGACGAGCGTCCCGTACGCCTTCTCGAAGGCGGCGTTGGCCTGCTGCGCGAGCTTCTCCTCGCCGAACAGGTGCCGGAAGACGGAGATCTTGGACTCGCCCATCGTGGCGCGGACGTACTCCAGTTTCGCGGCGTGGTCGGCCGAGCCGGGCTCGACCCCGAGCTCCCGCGCGGCGGCGGCGAAGGCCTGCTCGACGAGGCCGCCGTCGGCGACGGTGGTACCGGCCATGTCGAGCACGACGAGCCCGACGCGGCCCTGCGTCTTGTCGGTCAACTCCCTCACCATCCCAGTTCGTTCGCTGTCTGCTCGGCGATCGCGGGCGAGCAGGTCATGCCGCGCCCGCCGGGCCCGGTGACCAGCCACACGCCGTCGCGTACCTGCTGCCGGTGCACGACGCGGCTCGTGTCGACGCACTGGGCGTACACCCCGGCCCAGCGCCGCCTGATCTTCGGCAGCGGGCGGCCGAGGAAGCCCTCGACGACCTCGGTGAGGTGGTCGTAGGGCTCCTCGACGGTGTCGAAGGCGAAGGGGTGCTCGTACTCGTGGGTGTCGCCGATGGTCAGGCCGCCGTCGGCGCGCTGCACCATGAGCAGCTGCATCTTGTGTGCGGCGGCGGTCGGCGTCTGGGCCTGCCCGGCGTTGAGCGCGTCGAGGGCGTCCGACCGGTACGCCGGGTAGTAGCGGAAGCTGTCGGCGTCGGCGACGGAGGTGGTGAGCGGTTCGCCGAGGGGCTCGGTCTGCATCATCTGCAGCCGTACGCGGCGCACAGGCAGGTCGGGTCCCGCGAGCTCGCGGACGAGGCCGCCGAGCCAGGCGCCGGTGGCGAGGACGACGACGTCTCCGGTGTGCACGTCACCGTGGTCGTCGCGGACCGCGCTCCCGCCGACGACGTCGCGTACCTCGCGCCCGGGCAGGAAGGTGTAGCGCGGGGAGGCCAGAAGGGCTTCCCGCAGCCGGAGTTGAGCGGTGCGTGGCTCCACGGCCGCGTCCCGTTCGCACCACAGGCCGGCGCTGAACTCACCGCGCAGGGCCGGGTTGAGGGCACGTGCCTCGTCGGCGCTCAGCAGCTTGTGGCCGCGGGCCGCCGCGTCCGGGCGGGCCAGGGCGGCCTCGGCGACGGCGTGCTCGCGTTCGTTGCGGACGAGGGTGAGGGAGCCGTTGGCGCGGAAGCCGAGGCCCGGCACGCGTTCGCCGATGTGCTCCCACAGCTCGCGGGCGCGCAGGGCGGTGTCGAGCTCCTCGCCGCCCGCCCGGCCGCTCACCCATATCTGCCCGAAGTTGCGCAGGGACGCCCCGCGGGCCTCGCTCTCGCGCTCGATCTGTACGACCTCGTGGCCGCGTTCCACTGCGTGCCAGGCGTGCATGGTTCCCACCACGCCGGCTCCTACGACGATGACTCTCACGGCGGCAACGCTCCTGGGGGCCGGTGTCCCGGGCGGGGCCGAACGGCAACGGGACGGTGAACGGCCACCCAAGCTTGGCCTAGACCCGTTATCTTCTCGTTACCGAACTTGATGAGCGAGGGGTGGCCGCCGCTTCAGCCGAGATGCGTGGTGAACGAGAACCGGTCGCCCCGGTAGAGGGTGCGCACCCGCTCCAGCGGGCGGCCCGACGTGTCCCGCGACAGCCGGTGGATCAGGAGCATGGGCAGCGCGGGCGGCGTCCCGATGAGCAGGGCCTCGCGCGGGGTGGCGAGGACCGTCTCGATCCGTTCGTCGGCGTCGCCGAAGGAGATGCCGAGGCTGTCGCGCAGGTAGGCGTAGAAGGAGGAGTCGGGCTCGAAGTCGGTGTCGAGCCGCGGCACCCGCGCCACGGAGACGTAGGTGCTCTCAAGGCCGACCCGCTCGTCGTCGGCGAGCAGCACGCGTTCCATGTGCCAGACGGGCTCGCCCGCGTCGGTGCCGATCTCGCGGGCGAGGGCGGGCGGGCACGGGAACCGGTCGAGGGAGATGAGGTTGCGTCCGGGGGTACGCCCCTGCCGCCGCACGCCCTCGGTGTAACTCGCGAGGGACAACGGCTGCTCAAGCTTCGGCCCCGCCACGACGGTGCCGCGCCCCTGTCTGCGCAGCCGCCCCTCCAGGAGCAGTTCGCGCAACGCCTGCCGCACGGTCTCGCGCGCCACTTCGTACCGCTCGGCGAGATCTCGCTCGGTGGGCAGCGGCTGCCCGTCCCCCAACTCCTCGATGAGCGCGGCGATCCGCGCCTTCACGGCGTAGTACTTCGGGATGCGGCCGTGCTCGGGGATACCGGAGCGGATGGGGGCGCCCGGCGCCTGGTCGAGCAGGTGGGCGGGGTGGTGCGCGGTGTTCGGAATGTCCACGCGGGGATGTTCGCAGACGTACGTGAACGGGGGTCGCCGGACCCTGGGCCGTGCCCGCCCCTCAGCGCCGGCGGACTCGTGGGCGGCGGGCGCCCCACAGGGCGAGGGTGCCGCTCCCGACGAGGACGACGGCTCCGGCGGCGGCGATGCGCGTGACGAGCGGGACGTCCGAACCGGTCTCGGCGAGCTCGGCGCGCAGGCCGGCGGGCGGCTCGGCGGCGAGCTCCGCGGAGGCGCCGGGGGCGAGGTCGAACGGGTAGTCGTTGGAGGCGCCGACCCAGTCGCCGTCGCCGTCCCTGCGCTGGACGACCGCGGCGGAGGCCACGACGTGGTTGGGCCCGGCGTCGGCCGTGAAGGCGAGCCGGACCTTGACGGTGAGGGTACGGCCCGGCGCGACCGTGAAGCCGGGGAAACCGTCGTCGAAGACACCGACGTGCTCGCCCTGACCGGTCCGCTCGAACGCCACGGGCCGCCACCGCGTCCCGTCGACGAACCGCAGCCGCACCTGCCGGGACGTCAGCGTCCGCTCCTCGTCGACGAGGACGAGGACGGGGTGGATGTTGCCGCAGGGCTCGTCGGTGGCGTTGGTGAGGTCGACCGTCCAGTCCTCGTGCCCACCGCCGGGCCGGTAGATGGCGGGCCCCCGATGAATCCGGGCGTCGATGGGGAAGTCGACCCGGTCCTCCCCCGCACAGGTGGCCCGCCGAACCGCACCACCGCGCCCACGCTCCCGTTCCTGTCCCCGGCCCCGCCCCCATCCCTGCTCCCGGCCCCGTACCCCCTCCCACTCCCGGTTCCGGACCACACGGAGCCCGGACTCTCCCGGGGCAGCGGCACAGAGATCCCGGCCCACACCCCTTGCCACCTCACAGTCGGCCCCGCCGCCACCCCGCACAACACCCTCCCCGGCCACGGAGGGCGCGGCGGGCACGAGGGCGGCGGCTGCGGCGGCCACGGCAGTGGCACCGAAGGCGAGAGAACTGCGGAAGCCCATGAAGAACCTTTACTGAGCGCTCACCGGCGAACGGGGGCGCTTCCGACCCTGCCACGCGTGCGCGACACGGCCACCCCACCACCGTCGGACAGGCCCGACCGGCCCACCCAAGCCCCCCGTTCAGGCGAGATCCCCGTCCCCGCGCATAAGTCCCCGCCGCATGACTGCCGCATGACCGCCGCATGCCCCCCCCTGACTGCCACCACCAGCAACCCGCCCTCAACGCACCGGAAAAGCCACCTCCGCGCGCCCGAAGAGCGGTGCGAGGACGAGCTGTGCCGCCCCCTCCGCCACCCCGCGCTCCCCTCCCGGCGCGAGACTCACCGGCACCCGAACCTCCCCGCCCCCGCGCCGGACGCGCTCGGCGACGACCGCGCCGACCCCCCGTACGAAAAGCTCCCCCGCGGCGAAGACGGTCCGGCCGCCGAGGAGGACGCGGTCGATATCGAGGAGGCCGACGAGGTTGCCGGCGGCCGTGCCGAGCACCCGCGCCGCCTCGTCGAGGTCGCCCCGGGCGACGGCCGCGAGGCAGAGCGCCTCCACGCAGCCCCGGTCCCCGCACTCGCAGGACGGCCCGTCCAGCTGCAGCACCTGGTGGCCGAACTCGCCCGCGCCGGTACGGGCCCCGCGGTGCAGGGCGCCGCCGAACACGAGCCCGGCGCCGAGCCCGGTGCCCAGATGGAGGTACGCGAAGGAGTCGGCGGCACTCGCGAGAGCGAGGCCGAGAGCCGCGGCGTTGGTGTCCTTGTCGACCACGACGGGCAGCCCGAGCCGCCCCGAGAGCACGTCCCGCAGCGCGAACCCGTCCCACTCCGGGAACCCGGTGACGCGGTGCAGCACCCCCGCCGCGTGGTCGAGCGGCCCGGGCAGCGCGACCCCGACCCCGGAGACGGTGCCGCGGCCGAGGAGCAGCCCCCGCACTTCCCCGACGGCCACCTCGACCACGGCCTCCGCGCCCGCGCCGAAGGCGAGCGGAGCGCGGCGTTCGGCGACCACCGCGCCGGTCAGGTCGACGAGGACCGCCGTCAGCTCGTCACGGTCCAGGTGGAGGCCGACCGCGTGGCCCGCGCCGGGGACGAGGCGCAGCACGGTGCGGGGCTTGCCGCCCGTGGAGGCGCGGCGCCCCGCCTCCGCGGCCAGCCCCTCGGCCCGCAGCCTCGCGGTGATCTTGCTGACGGCCTGCGGGGTGAGCCCGGTGCGCTCGGCGAGTTCGAGGCGGCTGATGCCCGCCTCGCCCGCGGCGCGCAGCAGATCGAGCACGAGGGCAGCGTTGTGCCCGCGCAGCACCGGCAGGTTCACTCCGGGGTTTCCCCTGTTCACGTACGACGTCACAGGGCCATTGTCCCGTCCGCTTGCACTTTGGCAACACCGTTGCTTAAGTGGAGGACATGACTGGTACAGGCCCCAAGACCGGCACAGGCACCTCAGACACCTCAGGCACCCCCCTCCGCGTCGGCCTCATCGGGTACGGCCTCGCGGGTTCCGTCTTCCACGCCCCGCTGATCGCCGCCACCGAGGGCCTCGTCCTCGACACGGTCGTGACGTCGAACCCCGAGCGGCAGGCGCAGGCCCGCGCCGAGTTCGGCGACGGCCTGCGCTGCGCGGCCTCGGCCGACGAGCTGTGGGACCGGGCTGACGAGCTCGACCTGATCGTCATCGCGTCGCCGAACAAGACGCACGTGGCGCTCGCCACCGCCGCCCTCAAGGCGGGCCTGCCGGCCGTCGTGGACAAGCCGGTCGCGGGCACGGCCGCCGAGGCGCGCGGGCTCGCGGCCCTCGCCGACGAGAGCGGGCTGCTCCTCTCCGTCTTCCAGAACCGCCGCTGGGACAACGACTTCCGCACCCTGCGCAAGCTGATCGCCGACGGCGGGCTCGGCGACGTATGGCGCTTCGAGTCCCGTTTCGAGCGGTGGCGGCCGAAGCCGAAGGGCGGCTGGCGCGAGTCCGGGAACCCGGAGGAGATCGGCGGCCTCCTCTACGACCTGGGCAGCCACGTCGTCGACCAGGCCCTGGTGCTCTTCGGCCCGGTCGTGAGCGTGTACGCCGAGTCGGACGTGCGGCGCCCCGGCGCGGAGGCCGACGACGACACGTTCCTCGCGCTCACCCACGCGAACGGCGTCCGTTCGCACCTCTACGTCAGCGCCACCACCGCCCAGCTCGGCCCCCGCTTCCGGGTCCTCGGCTCGCGGGCGGGCTACGTGAAGTACGGCCTCGACCCGCAGGAAGCGGCCCTGCGCGACGGCAAGCGCCCGGCCACGGCCACGACCGCGGACGACCCGTGGGGCGTGGAGCCGGAGTCGATGTGGGGGACGGTCGGAGCCGGGGAGTCCCCGCTGACCGGCGGCGGCACCCCGCTGCCGACCCTGCCTGGCGACTACCCCGCGTACTACGAAGCGGTGGCGAACGCCCTGCGCGGCACCGGCGAGAACCCCGTCACCGCGCACGAGGCCGCCGCGGCCCTGGACGTCCTGGAGGCGGCCCGCCGCTCGGCCCGCGACGGCGTGGCGGTGACGCTGTGACCCCGCCCCCCGCCGCCGCCCCGTCCATCGACGAGCTGGAGGCCCAGGAGCGCCGCCTGGTCCTCCCCCACTTCACATACGACGACGCCTGGGCGCTCGGCACGCTCCTGGTGGAGCTGGCCCGCGAGCGCCGCGCCCCCGTGGCGATCGACATCCGCCGCGGCGGCCAGCAGCTCTTCCACGCGGCGCTGCCCGGCTCCACCCCGGACAACGACGCCTGGATCGACCGCAAACGCCGCGTCGTCGAGCGCTACGGCTGCTCCTCGTACCTGGTCGGCTCCCGCTTCCGCGCCAAGGGCACGACGTTCGAGGACTCCTCCCGCCTCGACCCCGACGTGTACGCGGCCCACGGCGGCGCGTTCCCGCTCGCGGTGGCGGGCGCGGGAGTGATCGGCACGGTGGTGGTGTCGGGACTGCCGCAGGTGGAGGACCATGCACTGGTGGTAGAGGCGCTGGAACGGTTCGTCGCAGCCTGAACCAGGATTGTTCAGCGCAATGAGTGAAAACCACTCGCTTGAATGAGTGGAAGCGACACTGTGGGGCCCCAGGGACCCCATAGTGTCCGTCCATGCAGCTGCCCGCGTTTGTAGACCTGCGTCCCATCGGGCGTTGCAACCTCAGCTGTCCCTTCTGCTTCGGCCCCCGCCACGAGGTGCCCTCGATGCCCCGGGAGACGGCTTTACGGATCGCTGCCGTCCTCCGGGACTCGGGCGTGCGAGGCGTCGTCATCTCCGGTGGAGAACCGACACTGCTGCCCTACCTCCCCGAGCTGGCCGAGGAGTTGAACCGGCCGCTGCCGTCCGGGCGGCCGCCCCGCGTCGTCCTCAGCACCAACGGCCTCGCCCCCCTGAAGTCCATGCAGCGCATCCTCCCCCACCTCTCCTGGCTCGCCCTGCCACTGGAGTCCAAGGACGCGGCGGAGCACGGACTGCTGCGCACCGGCAGCCCGGCACCGCACCGCGACAGGGTGCTCGACCTGCTGAGGGAGGTGCGCAAGAACCACGGGCACGTCCGGGTGAAGCTGGGCACGGTCGTCACGCGCCTCAACGTGAAGGGCGCGCCGCACGTCCTGGACCTGATCGAGGACGAGGCCTCGCTGCCCGACGTGTGGAAGGTCTACCAGATGTCCGAGACCAACTACGGCGCGGACAACCGGGACTGGCTCTCCATCGGCGACGCGGAGTTCGAGGACGTCGTCGAGCAGTGCGAGGAGGCCGCGCGGCGGCACCGCGTGGCCTTGAGGGTGTACCGCAACTCGACCCGCACCGGCAGCTACTTCTTCATCGATCCGGACTGCGAGATCGTCGTCGTCGACGAGGGTGAGGAACGGAGGATCGGGAATCTCTTCGAGAAGCTCGCGGACCGCACGCTCCGGCCCGCCGAGCTGATCACCCCTGCCCGGAACGTCGAGAACTTCGCCGGCACCTACCCGGACCCGGACGGCCCGGATCCGGACGGCCCGCCGGCCCCGTGAGGAGCTCCCGATGACAGCGCACGTACGCGTAGGTGTCCAGGCGATCGTCCGCCTCGGCGGTGACGTCCTTCTCGGCCTGCGGGCCAACTGCTTCGGCGCGGGCACCTGGGGCCTGCCCGGCGGCCACCTGGAAGTGGGCGAGTCCCTGACGGACGCCGCCCGCAGGGAACTGGCGGAGGAGACCGGTGTCCAGGCCCTGGACCTGCGGGTCGCCTGCGTGACCGACCCGGACCCGGCGGCCAACCACCACATGCAGGTCGGCGTCGAGGTCGTCGACTACACCGGCGACATCCTCGTACGCGAACCGGACCGCTGTCTGCGCTGGCAGTTCTGGCCCCTGGACGCGCTGCCCGAAGCGCTCTTCGTCGGCTCGGCGGGCGTCCTGAGGAGCATCAGGGACGGCGCGGTGCACTGCCCCTGAGCTATTCGTGGCTCTTGCTCCAGCGGTCGTCGGACTGTGTCGTCATCAGCGCGCGCAGCCTTTCCTTGTGCTTCTCCTCGTGCATGCCGAACTGCTCCCACGTGCTGGTCAGTTCCCACTGCGTACGGAACGCCGCGAGGCTGTCCTCGTAGTACTTGCTGTCCTTCAGGAACTGGTGCTCGAAGACGCTCAGGCCCCTGCGGGTGCGCTGCAGCGGATTCATCGTGATGTACGGCTCGAAGAATCCCGCTTCCGACGTGAGCAGCGTCGACCCGGATATGTCGGTGGGGGTCAGCTTCAGCTCGATGTGATCGGGGAACCGGTCGCGCAGGTCCTGATAGGAGGCGATGACCGGCAGGAACGTCTCCTGGTAATACGTGCTCGCCCGTACCCGGTCCACGATGTTCTGGTGGCTCACCGGCTCCGATTCCGCGCCGTGCTGCATGAAGATCGCGAGATTGTTCCAAGGACTGCTCAGAATCACGTGGAAATAGGTGCCGCGCTCCAGGGCGCGGTAAATCTGCCAGTAGAAGATGTCCAGGTCGGCGAGGAAATACGAGGCGCCCGCGTGCGCGGTCAGCCGGATCACGTTCCGCTCCGCGCCGATCGCCTTCTGCTTCGCGGTGTTGCGTACGTCGTTCTCCTGCGGTGTGTACGTACGGTCGATCCGGTACGGCAGATCGTCCGTCTGCACCGTGGCCGCCCGCAGGTGCGCGAGCGCCTCCCGTATCGCGAGGGTCTGCGCGTGCTCCCGGCCCAGCGCCTCCACGGCCATCTCCTCGGCGCTCTCCAGCAGCATCACGGCCCGCCGCCTGCGCAGCAGGCTCCCCGAGCCGCCGCTCGCCGCCTCGAACTCGGCGACGGCCAGGGCCGCCTGGGCCACGATGGTCTCGCGGTGGGTCGCCCCCAGGAACGCCGACGCGTTCAGCTTCACGATCTCCAGCTCGCTCAGCTGCCGCTCGCTGAGCTCCACGTCGTGCCCGGCCGCGGCCGCGTGGAACGTCGCCGTGGCGAGGGCCCGCCGGGCGGCGATGGCCGCGGGGTGGTCGCCGCCCTTGAGGGCGATGGAGTGCTCCGCGGACCTGTCGAACTTCTGCAGGGTGTCGTGGATCCGGTCGATGTCCTTGTCCGCTCTGGCGACTTCGAGCCGCACCAGGTCCGCGGTCAGCCGGGCGTCGGGGTCGTCGCCCGGCCGCGTGTCCATCTCCTCCAGCGCCTTGTCGGCCCAGAAGTCGGCGTCGCCCAGGTCGCCCCTGCGCAGGCTGACGGCGCTCAGGTTGGCGAGGATGCGGCCCCGCTCGGGCACCCGGCTGCCCCGCTCGGCCCTGCTCAGCGCGCGGCCCAGGACGAGCCGCGCCCGTTCCAGTTCGCCGTGCTCGGCGAGCAGCGAGCCCAGTTCGTTCCAGACGGACGCCGCGTACACCTCGCGGTCCGCCTCCACGATCTCCATGTGCCGCAGCGTCATGTCGGCCACCGACAGGGACAGCGTCTTCATGCCGAGGGCGCTCAGCAGCTTCGCCAGGTGGATGAGCTGTCCCGCGCGTAACCGCTGGGACTTGTCGGCGGGGTCGGGCCTGCGGACGTGCTTCACGTAGGCGGCCAGGCGGCCCTTGTCCCGGCGGCGCGGCCCGGCGGGTGCCAGGAGCATCTCTTCGGCGACGGCTATGGCGTCGTCGAGGTACTGCGTCGTCGTCATGGTCCCTCCCGGGAGGTCGCCGGCCCACGTGCCGGTGTGCTGGGTCAGCGGCGTATCCAGTGCACTGCCACCACGGAGTCGTGGCCCGCCTTCTTGAGGGCCTCGGCCACGGCGGCACTGACCCGGAGCTTCCGCTCCGTCTCGGTCGCCTCCACCGAGTAGGGCCGGACGGACAGGGGCCACTGGTCCCTCGCCAGGTCCTCGATGCGGAACCGGAAGCGGTCGAACTGCCGGACGGCTTCGCGGATCGTCCCGGCGTAGACCGTGTCGCCCGCCGTGCCGGCCGCCGTGCCGACCGCCGCGCGCCGCTCGACGATGAGGCCGAGTACCGCCGTCGGCCGGTAGGGGTCGCCGCGCTCCACCGGGCTGCCCGCGTACATCCCGTGATCGTCGGGCCCGGTGTGGCAGTTGAGCCGCAGGGCGCAGATCTTCACGCCCTTCTGGGGCTCGCCGTACTCGTAGGCGACGTCGGCCACGGTGCCGGTCAACACGTCGTCGGTCTCCGGGGGGTGGTGGGTCGCCTTCCACAGTTCGTCGCGGCGGGCGTCGTCGAAGCAGACGCCCGGGAGCTGGACGTCCTCGCCCTCGTCGAAGGTGAGGTTGAGCAGGGCGAGGTCGGACCGCCGGTCGTAGTCGAGGACGCCGCCCGTGACCTGCTTGCCGTCGGAGAGCCGGAGCATGACGGGGTCGAGGCCCTTGAGCTCGCGGGCCTTGAGGCAGTGCGCGGCGGTGAGGGCGAACTCGCGGGTGAGCCGCACGCCCGAGCCCCGACGGCAGCTCTCGTCCTGCCCGAGACCTTCGTCCCGCCGGCAGTCGTCCCCCCGTCGGCATTCGCCGCCCTGGCGGCAGCCGCTCCGGAAGATCTCGATGAAGTGCTCGTCGTACACCGCGGACCAGCCCCCCGTCCGGACCTCTGAGCGAACCCCCGCTTTCGCCCGGAAGACGCCATGGTAGCCAGAATCGGTTGCCCTGGAATGGGCCCGTGGCACATCTCCTGGAATATTCCCCGGGGTCATCCAGGATTTCGGTCAGGAGTTCGGCCGGGGTCGATCGGGTGTCTTCGCCACGGACGCGGCAGCCTGAACCGCCGCAGCCGCATCAGCAACTTCCGCCTCGCGGAGATCCTTTCGGGGTGGACCTCCGCACGCAGCAGCGCGAGCACCCGCCGGTCGGCTTTCCTCGACTTCTTCACGGCCTTCTTGAACTCGACCCAGAATTCGTCGTTGTCGCTGATCCGGGGGTTGTTCTCGCGCTGGGTGTGCCATTTTCCCCAGGCGAGTTTCCATCGCCTGCGGGCGGCGAAGGCGTGCTTGCAGGCGGCGAGCAGCTCGTCGCTGCCGTAGATCTCCAGGCGGGCGAGGAGCGGGGACATGTCGTCGGCGGGGGCCGTCTCGCCGGCCCGCCGTTCGGGGAAGGTGCCCGTCCGCCGGACGGCCTCCCTGAGGTCCGCCATCCGCCTGACGACGATCATCACTTCGTCGTAGACGGCCATCCGCCGGTCCCACACGCGGTTCTCACGTTCGCGTCTGGTCGTGGCCCGCTGAATGAGCCAGGCGCTGGAGAAGGTGGCGAGGGCGCCCAGCGTCGTGCCGGTGAGCGCGGCTTCGACCGCAGTCAGTCTCACCTCGCCATGATGGCGCGCCTGCGCCCCCGGGGGCACCGGGGGCGCAGGGCGGTGGGGCGTTACGCGTCCTTGAGCTCCTGCCGCTGCCGCCCCAACCCCTCGATCTCCAGCTCCACCACGTCACCGGCCCGCAGGTACGGCTTCGGCTCGGGCTGCCCCATCGCGACCCCGGCGGGCGTGCCCGTGTTGATGACGTCGCCCGGGTACAGCGTCATGAACTGGCTCACGTACCGCACCACTTCGGCGACCGGGAAGATCTGGTCGGCGGTCGAGCCGTCCTGCTTCAGTTCGCCGTTGACCCAGAGCTTCAGGGAGAGGGCCTGTGGGTCCGGCACCTCGTCGGCGGTGACCAGCCAGGGGCCCAGCGGGTTGAACGTCTCGCAGTTCTTGCCCTTGTCCCAGGTGCCGCCCCGCTCGATCTGGAACTCCCGCTCCGAGACGTCGTGCGCCACCGCGTACCCCGCGACGTGCGCCAGCGCCTCCTCGTGCGACTCCAGATAGCGTGCCGTACGTCCGATGACCACGGCGAGCTCGACCTCCCAGTCCGTCTTGACCGAGCGGCGCGGTACCAGGACGGTGTCGTCCGGGCCGACCACCGTGTCGGCCGCCTTGAAGAAGACGACGGGTTCGGCGGGCGGCTCGGCGCCGGTCTCGCGGGCGTGGTCGTGGTAGTTGAGGCCGATGCAGACGACCTTGCCGATCCGTGCCACCGGCGGCCCGACGCGGAGCCCTTCGGCCGCGAGTACGGGCAGGTCGCCCGCGTCGGCGGCGGCCCTGATCCGGTCGAGCGCCGCCGCGTCGGCGAGCACGGTGCCGTCGAGGTCGGCGACGACCCCCGACAGGTCCCGGAGGGCCCCGTCGGCGTCCAGCAGCGCGGGGCGCTCCGCCCCCGCCGTACCGACTCGCAGCAGTTTCATGGTCAGTCTCCCTTGGTCGAGCGTGGCCCGGCCGATGGGGTGCGGCCATCGGAGGATTGGTCGATCGTCCAAGGTCCCTGTGCCGTAGGCAATACCCGGTTCACGTACTGGACCGTTACCCGGCGGTAGCCAGCGCTCCCGCCGCGCCCGGCATGTCCCGGTACAGCACCGCCCGCTCGACCGCGCTCCACGTCGTACTGGTCACCACGTACAGCGCGGCGGCCAGCGGCACCACGGCCACCGTGAACAGAGTCATGAACGACATGAGCGGCATCACCTTGGCGATCGCCCCCATGCCGGGCACCTGCTGGCCCCCGGCGCCCCCGGCGCCCCCGGCCTGCCCCTGCGGCAGCGGGTTGGCCGCCAGCTGCGCCTTTGTGCGCCGGTAGTTGAAGGTGGCGACGGCGGCGACGAGCGCGAACAGCGTCACGTAGACCAGCCCCTGCGCCCCGAAGACCCCACCCTCGGCCAGCGCGTCGGTCCACCGGCCGCCGAGCGGCGCGGCGAAGAGGGTGTGACCGAGCAGCGCGTTCGCCTCTCCGCCGATGCCGGCGCTGGAGAACAGGTGGTAGAGGAGGAAGAAGGCCGGCAGCTGGAAGAGGCTCGGCAGGCAGCCGGAGAGCGGCGACACCTGCTCCTTCCTGTGCAGTTCCAGGACGGCCTTCTGCAGCTTCTCGGGGTTCTTCGCGTGCTTCTTGCGCAACTCCGCGATCTGCGGCGACAGCTTGGCGCGCGCCTTCTGCCCGCGGGCCGCGGCGCGCGACAGGGGGTGGACGAGGAGTCGTACGCAGGCGGTGAACAGGACGATCGCGGCGGCGGTCGCCGAGGTGTGGAAGAACGGGTCGAGCAGGTCGGCGAGGTGCTCGACGAGCCCGGCGAACAGGGACATGGACGCGGACATGGGATCGGACAGGAGATCGGACATGGAGAAGCCCTCCGAGGGTTCCGTCGTGCCGGAAGAAGAAGCGACGGGAAGACGTCGCGTTTCGGCGTGACGGCCCGCGAGGGGCTGAGGCAGGGACCGACTGTGGTGGTGCGGGGGTCCCCTACGCGGCCGTCGGGAGGGGACGGCCGGGTGCTCGGGGGCGCCTGCGGCCCCGGGCGTCGGGGTCGCGTTGGGGCAGGAAGGCGGTGCGCATCTCGCGGTCGCGGATGGCCGTGCGCACTCTGGTGCGGGGCACGGCGGGCGCGCAGCGCGCGGCGATCACGGAGCAGGCGGCGAGCGCGGAGCCCGCGGCGGCCGTCGCGGCGAGCGCGACGGCGGAGGCGAGGCCACCGGTGTCGACGAGGACGACCTCGACGAGAAGGAAGAGGAGGAGCAGGGCGGGGCGCGCGGCTGCTTTCCAGCCACGGATCATGTCGTGCATCGCCGGCCCTCCTCTCCTCACGCTCGCGCACGGTTGTTCGTCGTACCGACTGTAGTACTGCCTGACGTTCTGACTGACGTGCTGACTGACGTTCTGATTGACGTTATACAGGATCCACTGCGAGCGGCTCGTCGTCGAGAGGATCGCTCGCGAGGACCTCGTCGTCCGGTCGCCCGTCCTCGCGGCCGTCCGGACCGACGTACGTCACGGTCAGCGCCACGGCGAGATTGACGGCGAGCGCGACGATCCCCGCGTTCACGCCGAAGACGGGGTCGTGCTCGCTGAAGACGAGCGCGCACACGATCGCGACCCCCACGACGAGCCCGCTCAGCACCCCGACCAAGGACAACTTCCGCCACACGAGCCCCAGAAGCAGCATGGGCACCAGCTGCGCCATCCCCTCGTAAGAGATGAGGGAGAGCCGTACGAGGGTGTTGGGCGCCCCGTAGGTCAGGGCGAGGGCGAGCGCGCCCGCGACGACGACCACGCCCTGCGAGGCGAGCTTCTGCCGCTGCGGAGTGCGCCACCGGGGCAGCAGCGACAGCACGCTGCTCCCCCACATGGTGCCGATGACCAGCATGAACACGGCCATCGGAACGATGGAGGAGAGCGCGGCCGCCACCCCGATGAGGCCGACCGCCCACGCGGGCAGCGAGTCGACCACCAGCTTGAAGAGCGCGAGGTTGGACTCGGCGCCGACGAGTCCGGGCACGACGAAGAGCGCGGCAATGCCGAGGAGCATGGGCACGAAGAGCAGCACGTTGTAGGCGGGCAGCCAGATGGCGTTGCGCCGCAGCCCGTCCGCGCTGCGGGCGCCGAGGTACCCGGCGACGGTGGTGGGGAAGATGACGACGGTGAGCGCGTTGAGCAGCGAGGTCGTGACGAACCACGCTTCCCCGTACTGACTCCCGCCGCTCCCCGGCAACGTGAGCCAGTCGCTCTTCTCGCTCACGATCCGGTCGAGGAACGGCCCGTACCCGTCGAAGTAGTGCAGGGGTACGTAGACGGCGAGGAAGGCGAGGGTCCCGACGACCAGGACGTCCTTGAGCACGGACACCCAGGCGCTGCCGCGCAGCCCGCTCACCACCACGAACCCGGTCGTGACCGCGAAGCCGATGAAGTAGGCCCAGTTGAGGCTGATGGCACCGTACGAGATGGTGGAGACGACGACGCCCATGCCGGTGATCTGCAGCTGGATGTACGGCAGCAGGAACACGGTGGCGAGCAGGGCGACGCCCGCGCCGAGCCAGGGCCGCCCGTACCGGTGGGCGACCATGTCGGAGATGCTGACGAGCCCGTGCCGCCGGGCGTAGGCCCACAGCATGGGCCCGACGACGTACCCCACGGCGTAACCGCAGGACATGTAGGCGACGACGTACAGCACGGGCGCCCCGTAGTTGTACCCCCAGCCCGCTGCCCCCAGATAGCTGAAGCTGGTGTACCCCTCCCCCGCCATCAGCACCCAGATGAACACGGCCCCGAGACTGCGCCCGCCCACGGACCACTCGGCGATCCCGCCCTGCTGCCCGCGCCCGCGGACGGCGGCGAGACCGAGGGCGACGGTCCCGGCCATGAAGACGCCGAAGACGAGGGTGGCGACGGCTCCGTCACTCATGCCGGACCCTCCGTCCTCTTCCGGCTCTTCCGATCCCCTCGGTACGTCAACCACACGCAGAGGGGCGTGAGGAGGGTCGCGCAGAGGAGCCAGAAGAAGAGGAAGGGCAGCCCGAGGACGACGGGCCGGACGCGGTTGGCGAGGGGCAGGGCCACGAGATACAGCACGAAGGGCCCGAGAAGCCAGAGGAGGTGGGGGCGTGCCAGGTGGGGGCGGCGAGCGATCACAGGGGTTGACCCTATCCGGGCCGCATGGACCGAAGCTTGCCCCAGACGACGAGCCGGTACTTGGAGGTGTACTCGGGGGTGCAGGTGGTGAGCGTGATGTAGTACCCGGCGCCGCGATACCCGTATCCGCCGCGCACATCGCTGCGGGGCACGCGCTGGATGACGCCACTGTCGCGGGCGGAGGTCCGTGCCAGGGTCTTGTCGACGACGTACGTGTAGAGGGCGTCCGCAGTCCGGACCTCGATCTCGTCCCCGCGCCGCAGCCGGTTGATGTACCGGAAGGGCTCGCCGTGGGTGTTGCGGTGCCCGGCGAGAGCGAAGTTCCCGGCCTGGCCGGGCTGGGCGGCGCGGGGATAGTGCCCGACGTACCCCTTGTCGAGCACGCCCCGCTTGCTCACACCCTCACCGACGGGGACGCGGACGCCGATGCGGGGGATGCGGAGGACGGCGTAGGCCTGGTCCCAGCGGGGTGCGGGCGCGCCCGCCGACGCGCCGGACCCACCGGTGGCCCCCGCGGCCGGGCGCCCGTCACGCGGTGGCCGGTCACCGCCGCCCGACGAGGCCCGGGGAGGGGCGCCCGAAGGCCGACGGGACGCGTCCGGACCCGACTCCCCGCCAGGGGCCTCGTCCTCGGCCCACTCCCTCTCCAGGGCCTCGACCTTCCGCTCGGCGGCGGCGCGGGCCTGCCGGTTGGTCCACCAGAGCTGATGGGCGACGAGGAGGAGCAGGACGAGCCCGAGGGTGACGGCGACTTCGGCGCCGTTCCACAGCAGCCGTACGCCGAGGGGGCGACTCGGGCGGCGCCCCTGCTGAACGACGGGCACGCGACCCCGCACGACGCCTCCTCCGCACCAGCACCATGTCCCCCGGCGATCCGGAGGGCCGGGAGTCCCCGGTGACCCGGCGCCCCGGCGCCCCTGCGCTCTGGGGACCCGAGGGTCCCCGGCGGCCCGGAGGATAGGCGCTGCACCGGCAACAATCCATGCCCGAACCGAAGCGGCACCCGTACAACCGCCTACCAACCGCACACCAACCGCGCACCGGCCCCGCACCGCCCCTGCGCCGCCCCCACACCGACCCCGCACCGCCCCTCCTGCGGGAGGCACGCTCGGCAGTACGGTGTCCCGTATGCGCCCCGAGAAGCCTGCTGCCGCCGACCACGTCGACGTCGACCACATCGCCGAAGCCGCGCGTCTGGAACGCACGGCCGACCTGTATCCGGAGGACGCCGAACAGCTCCTCATCCAGGCCGCGGCCCACCTCGAACTGGCCGGCGACCGCGACCGCGCGACGACGCTCTACGACCGCCTGCTGTCGCCCACCGCGCCGCACCCGCCGTCCGCCCCGCTCCTGATCCGCGCGCTGAAGGCCTCGAATCTCTGGGAGTACGGCCACGAGGCCGAGGCCCGCGCGATCATCGACGGAGTCCGCACGGCATCGCCCCGGGACCCGGCGCCGTGGGTGATCGTGGCGGAGTCGCTGGAGGCGCACGACGAGCTGGAACAGGCACAGGCGACGTTCACGGAGGCGGCGGCACTCCTGGTCCCCGTCACCACGACGGACCCCCCGTACGCCACGCACCCCCTCCTCTTCGGCCGCCACCGTGTACGCCGCCTCCTGGGCGCGGAGCACGACGAGTGGGACGCCCTGGCGGACCGCGTCTCCACGGCCTCGGTCTCCCTGGACGAACTCCACGACCCGAAGCGGGTGTGGTCCCTCGGCTCGGAGAACCCCGCGGAGCTGCGCGCGGAGATCGCCCGCATCCAGGCGGAGTTGGGCTCGTACCGCGAGGCGCTGTCCCGCCCGTTCCCCGTGGCGATCCTCCACTGGCCGTCCTCGGAACTGACGGAACTCCTGACGGCGTACCCGTCCCTGACCTCGGAGTACCCCTCCCACGAGGCCCACCTGTCGACCATAGAGTCCTCCCTCCGCGAACTCTCCACCTCCGGCACCCCGAACCTCGGCATCGTCACAGGAACAGTCCCCTCCTACGAGGCCTTCGCCGCCTCAGAGGCAACGTCCCCGGAGGACCCATCGCTGCTGCCCCAGTACGCGACGACGCTGGCGGCCCGGGGACGGGCAGTCTCTTGGCCGCCGGAGCGGGGTGGGGATTGCTGGTGTGGGTCGGGACGGGGGTACGGGGAGTGCCATGGGGCTCCCTCCGCCTGACCGCGAGGACCCCTGGCTAGCCCCACCGCGACAACGTTAAAGAGCCTCCTGTTGCCGACCGAGTCCATAAGCTGGTTCGGCATACCGCCGCTAGGTGATATCGCGTGCGGTGATTTCCCGGGGAGGACTAGGCGTGACTGAGGCGTTGGGGCCCAACGAGGCCACTTCTGGGCTGTACGAGCAGTTGGTGGCGCTACGCATCGAGGACCAGTTGAAGGGCCTTGATGCAGCCAGCTTGCCCACTATCAACGGCTTGTCCGGTTCTTCGTCGACACCTCGCGACGTCGCATGGCGCGTTGCCGAGGCCATACGCAGCACACTCCAACAGCTGCCTGAGCAGGAACGGTTGCACACGGCACACAGCATTCTGGAGTCGGTGGCAACTTTGGACGGTGTCCGTGAGTGGGTCAATCGCCTAGCCGCTGAACGTGGGGTGATCGCCTATCCGCACCAGAAAGACATGCTGGAGCGTCTAGCGGTAGAGCGCTCAGTCCGCGGCCGCCACCGCAATCTCCTGGTTGCCGCGACTGGAACGGGCAAGACTGTGATGGCGGCGCTCGACTACCAGGAGCTGTGCCGCGAAGCGGGACGCAGTTTGCGACTCCTTTTTGTCGCACACCGCAAGGAAATCCTGGAACAATCACGGCAAACGTATCAACGCGTACTAAATGACGCCGCGTTCGGCGAGTCATTCCATAGTGGTGGCAGTCCCCAAAAGTGGACACATGTCTTCGCGAGCGTTCAGTCCCTCAACCCTCAAGTGCTAGATGGGCTCCCCCCGGACCACTTTGATGTCATCGTCATCGACGAGTTCCACCACAGCACTTCCCCCACATACCGAAAGATCATCGATCACTTTACGCCGAGAGAACTGCTCGGCCTGACCGCGACCCCCGAGCGCATGGACGGCAAGAACGTTCAGGATGAGTTCTTTGACGGCAATATCGCGGCCGAGATGCGCCTATGGGAGGCGCTGGAGAACGAACTCCTGAGCTCATTCCGCTACTTTGGGATCAGCGATGACACTGACCTGCGGTCCGTGGAGTGGAAGCGTGGCACTTACGATCTGGCCTCCCTCAGTGACATTTTCACGCAGAGCAGTGAACGTGCCCAACTTGTCGTAGAAGCAGTCAAGGAGAAGGTCCCTGACCTGGGTAGTATGCGCGCCCTGGGATTCTGCGTGTCCGTCTCACATGCCCAGTTCATGGCCCACTACTTCCGAGAGGCTGGGATCAAGGCGACCGCTCTCTCCGGTGCAAGCCACCGCGATGAGCGCCAAGATACCCTTAGCGACCTAAAGGCCGGAAAGATCCAAGTGATCTTCTCCGTTGACCTGTTCAACGAAGGTCTCGACATCCCCGATGTAGACACTTTGCTCCTGCTCCGCCCCACTGCAAGCGCCACCCTGTTCCTGCAGCAACTCGGCCGCGGATTGCGCCGCACGGAACAGAAAGAGTTCCTGACGGTCCTAGACTTTATCGGACAGCACCGCAAAGAGTTCCATTTCGAGAACCAATTTCGAGCGCTCACGAACCTCACGAGGAAGCGCCTACTGGATAACTTGGAGCACGATTTTCCATCAATGCCGTCGTCCTGCCAAATCATCCTGGAGCCCAAGGCTAAGCAAGCCATCATCAAGAACATCAAGGAGCAACTTAACGTCAACGCCAATACCCTTGCCCGTGAAGTCAGGGAGTACGGCGAACCCCATCTTTCTACATACCTGACAGAAAGTGGGCGCGACATTAAGGAAATCTACCGCGGCGGCAACGGCAACTCGTGGACTACCCTTCTCCGTCGCGCTAAAATGCTGCCGGAAGCGGCTCCTGATGGCGAGTTGGGATTGTTGAAGCGCATCTCATCTTTCCTCCATGTCGACGATCGTGACCGCATCGAGGCATACCAACGACTCCTTGCAGATAATGCACCTGTTTACGACGTCATGAGCCCGCTTGAACAGAGCTTCGCCCGCATGCTGTTCTTCAACTTCTGGGACAATGCCGGTGGTTACTCGTCCTACCAGGAGGGCCTAGCCTCACTGCAGGAGCATGAGGCTGTCCGCGACGAGCTCCACCAGGTCCTCGAACACTGCCTGGCCCATACAGATCACTATCCGATCCGCCTAGAAGGGCCGCACAGCAGCCTTCCCTTGAACATCCACAGCTCCTACAACCGCTCGGAGATCCTTGCTGCCCTCAACGTGGCGCGCCTGGGTGGGCAGATGCCGCGTTCGTTTGCGCAAGGTGTCGTGGAGGCCAAGGAATTCAATACCGATGCTCTCCTCATCACTCTTGAAAAGGATGACAAGGACTTCACTCCCACCATCCGGTACAAGGACTACGCGATGAGCCCAACGCTCTTCCACTGGGAGTCGCAGAACGCCACGGATGAGAACTCCGCCACCGGCCGTCGCTACCGCGAGCACACACAACGCGGCAGCCACATCTTGCTGTTCGTGCGCCGCTACAAGAGCACCGACATCGGTGGCGCCGAGCCGTGGATGTTCTTGGGTCCCGCCCAGTACGTCTCCCATGAGGGAAGCAAGCCGATGGCGATCACCTGGAAGCTCCAGCACGAGGTACCGGCCGACGTCTGGACGTACTCCTCAGTCACAACTTAGGGGCCTCCTCTTCAGCCTCGAAGCGCAGTTGCACCCGATCCAACACCTCGTCCGCCGCCACGACTCCCAGGTGCCCCTGTGGCTGCGCAAAGCAGGCGCCGCCCCCATGGCCGTTCGGGGCGATGAGGTCCATTGCCAGTTCACACCACACCACCTTGGAATCCGCGTGGAGGATGATGCCCCACCGCTGCTCGGTGACGGCATCGATGAGTTGCATTCCACGCCCCGATTCCGCGTCACTTCCGGCGGCGTGGAGAGTGGGTAGCGCTCGCGCGTCAGGGTCTCGCATCTCGATGCGCAGATACGTGCACCTCATGGAGACCGTAAGCGTAGCGGGCGTTCCCACACCCACGTGGTTGATGACATTCGAGGTCAACTCCGTGACGCACGTCTGAGCCGAATCGACGAGCTCCGGAAGTCCCCACCCGGCGAGGTGGACCTTCAACGTGCGCCGCAGTACCGCAACCTCGCTGAGATCTGCCGCGAAGGAAAGGTCCCACGATTTCTGCCTGGCGCAGCTACTTGCAGGGGTCACCATGCCTACCTTCCACACCGTCCGTGCACTGCGTGACCATGGGTCACTCTTAGTGAGAGACTCCCAGTGACCATCCCGCCGTGCAACATGCACGAAGAGATTCCCCTGATGGAGTGATTGGAAGTTGGCGCCACTTCCGATGTGATGGAACATCCGCTACAGCAAGAGGAGTTGACGTGTCCGGTTCGCCCACCGCACGCCGCCGACGTCTGGCGATCGAGGTCAAGAGGCTGCGCGAGGAGAACGGCTTGACCTGCAGCCAAGTCGGCAAAGCGCTGGACTGGAGCAGCTCCAAGGTGAACCGTATGGAGACGGGACAGGGGCGGGTCCAACCATCCGATGTGGACGCTCTGTGCCGCTTCTACGAAACCTCGGACGAGCTACGCAACCTGCTCAAGTCCCTGGCCAAGGAGTCCAAGACAAAGGGTTGGTGGCACGCGCACGGGAATGCCGTCCCCTCCTGGTTCTCCGTCTATGTGGGACTGGAGCAGGCGGCATCTGACCTGCGCAGCTACCAGGGAGAGTTCGTCCCGGGCCTGCTCCAAACGCATGACTACGCGACGGAGTTGAGTCGCTCATGGATCGATCACACAGTCGACGAGATCCAGCGGATGGTCGACGTGCGCATGCGACGCCAGGCCCTGTTGGTAGGCGACTGCCCGCCTGACCTGTGGACGGTTGTGCACCAGAGCACGCTGATGCATGTCGTCGGAAATCGGCGGGTCATGGCCGGCCAGCTCGAACGTATGCTGGAAATGGCGGAGCTGAGGAACGTGACGGTCCAGGTCTTGCCGTTTGACGCAGGCGCCTACCCCACGACGGGGTCGTTCACCGTGCTCGGCTTCCCGGAACAAGAGGACCCGGACATGGTGTACCGGGAAGGACTGACGGACTCCGTCTACCTCGAAGATCCCAAGGACGTCGACCTCTACTCGAAGGCGTTCGACCACCTCAGAGCCCTGGCGCTCGGCCCGCAGCGTTCAGTGTCGCTGATCAAGGAAATCCTGAAGGAGCACTCCCGATGACCTCGCTTCCAACGGTCCAGTGGCGGAAGAGTAGTTACAGCAACGGCATGGGTGGAGAGTGTGTTGAGGTCGCCAGGTTGCCTACTGACATTGCTGTGAGGGACTCCAAGGCGCCTACGCGACCCTGCATTACCGTGGGCGCTCGCGCCTGGGAGGGCTTCATAGGCGCCGTTCGCGATGCGAAGTCCATCGATGCTTAGCTAGTGAACCGCCACCAGCTTCTAGGTGGCTGACTGCTCCGTGCCGCGGACTACCTCCCCGGCACGTTGCAGGAAGAGGGCGCGTTGGTCTGCCACGACTTGGATCTTTCGCTCCCACTGAATCCAGCGTGAGTCCAGGTTCCCGGCGGTCTGGGGCACCCCGCGCTGAGCGTCGACGAGAGCCTTAGCTGCCTCGGCCGTCTCGGCTCTGAGTAGCTGAGCAAGGTCCACCACCTCCTCCGGTCCCCACAGGGCGAGTTGGTTGAGGCAGGGCTGCATAGCCAATATGCGCGAAGCGAGTTCAGTACGGGCGTCGTGCGCGAGAACTCCGCCCCCGCGCACGCCAGCCGCTGCTCGGCGCAGCGAGTCCTCCACCGATGAGTGCGCGTCGAGCAGCTTTGCGTAGACCTGCTGCTGCTGGCTGCGAACCCACTGGACATGCCCGGCAGCAGCTTGCCCCTCAACTTGCAGTCGAGCGGACTCCACTGTCTTCTCTCCGCCGATGCGAGCGCCTCGGAGGCCAGCCAGCGCGCCGATGAAAGCGCCTGCGACGGCCCCCGCGGTTCCGGACACTCCAGCTATTACCGCAGCGAGTCCTTGGTCCATGAGTTCATCATCCCCGACTCACCAGTACGCCCCAACGGCCCCCCTAGCTGGGCCCCTTACCCCCTCACTCCAAGGCTGGATCGGGCCGACTAGCCTCTGAGGCATGACGACTCTCGCCCCCTCGTTCAGACCCGGAGACATCCGTACACGTGCGGAAATTCGTGCAGAACTGGGAGGAAGCCCTCAAGGGGGTATATGCCCGTCGAAGGAGAAGGGAACCGTAGTTCTCTACTCCGACATCAGCGCTGGCGAGAAGTACGGGTACCGGGACGGGTGGCTGCGCGAGGCAGATAGATATGGCCCCATTTTCGAGTACACGGGTGCGGGCACTGTCGGAAACCAGACGTTCGAGGGGATCCGGGGGTCAGGGAACGCGGCGATCTCCCTGCACGCCACCGATGGGCGCATACTTCATCTATTTATCGCGGCTGGAAAGGTCCCGGGCACGGGCATCAGGACCCACCGCTACATAGGGGCTTTCGGGGTCGACGAGGATCGACCGTACGTCGTACGGCGCGCACTCGACGAGAACCAGGCAGAGCGCGATGTCATCGTTTTCCGTCTACGGCCTATCGGGGAATTCCACCGGTTGGAGGAAGACGTAATTCCGCCCGCGCGGGAGACGAAAGTTACCTTCGTCCGAGACGGGGCGATGCGCCGCCCGAGGGCACCCAAGCGCCGGAGAACAGGTGGCGAGCGGGACGTCGCAGCGGCAACTGTTGCTGCTCAGACACGGGAGGACTTGACTGCAGACTACGCAGCCACACTCAGCGGTGATCAGCACTCTGTTGGCCGTCTTGAGGTGCGAGCCCGAGGCCTCGAAGACACTCTTGTCGCCGAACTGTTCGATCAGACCCAGCATGCCGTCTTCGAACCTTCCGGAAGCTCCTCCCGCCAGGCAACCAAGGACGCCTTTGTGCAGCTCCTGGAGATCAGTAGGTACGTGGAGTCAACTGACAACAGACCACTGCGACGCATGGTCCTCCTGCCTGGCTTGCCTGATGACGACATATGCGAGCTACTCGCAGCGAACAACGTCGGAATAATATATCGAGACGAAACTGGAGAATTCATCGAGTTCCCCACCATGAGCTCCACATCCAGCATGTCGGAGAACTCGACATTTCCCTGCGCTGAATGCCCTGCACTCGCCCACTAGGGCTGGTTCCGGGACCGAGTGTGTCCAGGTGGCGGTGGGCGGACGTGGGGTGCTCGTCCGTACTTCAAAGTTACGGTGCTTCTGTCCGGATGTGTCGAAGGAGAGGGAGATCCGTGCCGTACGCCCCCGAGAACGACCAAGACCGCAAGTTCCTGGATCTGGCCATCGCCAACTCCCGGCGTTCGCTCGAAGACGGCAGTACCAAGAAGCCTTTCGGTGCCGTCGTCGTGCGTGGTGGGGAAGTCGTGGGGTCCGGGAGCAACTCCGTCGTTGAGGCGTGTGATCCGACTGCTCATGCCGAGGTCGTCGCCCTGCGGGACGCGGGGCGGCGGCTCGGGACGTATCTCTTGGACGACTGCACGCTGTATTCGAGCAGTGAGCCCTGTCCCATGTGCCTCGTCGCCTGTTACTGGGCCGGGATTCCGCGGCTCGTCTATGGCGCCGGCAGTCGCGATGCCGCGGTGCATGGGCATGAGGATCTGCGGTTCTATCGGGAGCTGGCGTTGCCCAATGCCGAGCGGCGGATGCTGGACGAGGTGCCGGTGGGAGGGGCCGCGCGGGACGCTGCGGTGGATGTTCTCGCCGCCTGGGCCGAGGCCCAGCCCGGGCCCGTCGAGCCGAAGCTCTGAGCCCGCTCGCCCCGCCCCGGTCGCCGCGCGTTAGCCTCGGGCCGAAGGAACATCGCGGATTTGGATTTATTGGATTTATCGGTGAGAGGTGGGGCAACCATGGCGAGGATTCCCGGAGCGGTCGTGGCGGCGAGTGGGCTGGTCGGGGGCTATGCCACCGCCCGGTTCACCAAGAAGCGGCCCCTCGGCGGCGCCGTGCTCGCCGCCGCCGGGGCCGTCGCCGCCCGGCAGTGGCGGGAGGCGGCCGGCGGGAAGACCGCCGCCGCGCTCACCGCGGCCTACGTCGCCGGGTTCGCCGGGTCGCACCCGCTCGCCAAGAAGGTGGGCGCCTGGCCCGCCGTGTTCAGCGTCGCGGGTGGTGTCGGGGTCGCGTCGTGGGTCCTCGCCGACCGGCGTAGCTGAGGCGAGAGGGGGCGGAGGCAGTCTCCCCGCGTACGGGCGGCTTCCCCGCGTACGGGGCGGTTGCCCCGCGTGCGGGCGGCTTTCCCGCGTGCGGGCCGCTTCCCCGCGTACGGGGCGGCTTCCCCGCGTACGTCACGCGTCGCTGCGCCGCGTCGCGCTCCTCGCCACCCCCGCCGCCCCCAAGGCCCCCACACCCATCACCAGCGTGCAGAACGCCCACGCCAGCGGCCACACCTGCGCGTCCTGCGTGGGGTGGGAGTCGAAGGACACGAACAGCAGCGTCGACGGTGGGGCCGCCACCACCAGCAGTGTCCACGCCAGGCGGTCCCTTATGCCGAAGTAGGCGGAGAGGGCCAGGAGCGCCAGGATCAGGAGCACCACGCCCTGCGTCGTCACCGGTGACGTCTCGTTGAGCGCGCCCGCGGTCTCCGCGCGGTTGCGCAGGTCCCAGGGGAGGCACGCCACGTATGCCGTGGCCGCGAGCGCCGCGCCCAGGAGGCGGGTCGCGTACCTGGGGAGCGGGGCGGTCTGCCGTAGCGGTATCAGCGTCGCGTTCATGTGTACGACGGTGCCGTCCCGGCCGTAGGGCGCGACAGAGTACGCGTACTCATTCCCGAGGTGGGCCCGAGCCCCTGAACGTCGCCCGATACGTCGCCGGCGCCACCCCCACCCCCGCCACGAAGTGCGCCCGCAGCGACGCCGCCGTGCCGAAGCCCGCCTCCGTCGCCACCCTGTCCACCGTGTGGTCCGTGGATTCCAGGAGTTCGCGGGCGCGGTCCAGGCGGCGCTGCGTCAGCCACTGCATCGGTGTCAGGCCCGTCTCCTCGCGGAAGCGGCGGCTGAACGTGCGGACGCTCATCGATGCCTGGTCGGCCAGTTGCCGGAGCGTCAGGGGTTCGTGCAGGCGGGCCTGCGCCCAGGCGCGTGCCGCGCCCGTTGATGTCGACTGCGCGGGTGTCACCGGGCGTTGGATGTACTGGGCCTGGCCGCCCTCCCGGTGCGGCGGCACCACCGTGCGGCGTGCCACGTCCGCCGCCACCGCAGCGCCGTGGTCCCCGCGGATCAGGTGCAGGCACAGGTCCACGCCCGCCGCCTCCCCCGCCGACGTCAGGATCCGGCCCTCGTCCACGTAGAGGACGTCGGGGTCGACCGTCACGGAGGGGAATCTGCGGGCGAACAGGTCCGTGGAGAGCCAGTGCGTCGTCGCCCTGCGGCCGTCGAGCAGGCCCGCCGCCGCCAGTACGAACGCTCCCGTGCAGATCGATGCCAGCCGGGCGGCCCCGGCGGCGTTCTCCAGTGCGCGTGCCAGTTGCGTCGGCAGCGCGGACGGGGTCAGCGACTCGTCCTCCTCGTGCGAGGCGGGCACGATCACCGTGTCCGCGCGGGCCAGCTCCTCCGGGCCGTGCGGTGCGCCGATCGGGAAGTCCGCGTCGGTGCGGATCATGCCCGGGCCCGTCACCGCGCACGTCCGCACCTCGTACAGCCGCTCCCCCGCCGGGCCCCGCGCGCCGCCGAACAGCTGGTGCACCAGGCCCAGTTCCATCGGCAGTACGCCGTCCCGTACGAGTACCGCCACCCGGTGCCTCCCGGAGCTCATGACCATGCGCAGAACCTAGCGGCCCCGGCGCCGGCGCCGGCCCCTCACTTCGCCGCCGTCGGCGCTGTCGCCGACGTCGCCGACAGCGGCGTCGCGATGTCCTCCAGCGACCTCCGCTCCGCCTTCACCGCCAGCGCCGCCGCGACCAGGCCCGCCGCGCACATCAGGCCCGCGCCGATCTGGAAGGCCAGGACCGTGTCGCCGACGACACCCGACTCGGTCAGCTCGGCGAAGATCAGGGGGCCGCTGATGCCGCCGGCCGCCGTGCCCACCGCGTAGAAGAAGGCGATGGCCATGGCGCGCGTCTCCATCGGGAAGATCTCCGAGACCGTGAGGTACGCGCTGCTCGCGCCCGCCGACGCGAAGAACAGGACCACGCACCAGCAGGCCGTGAGCGTCACCGCGCTCAGCGAGCCGCGGTCGAAGAGCCAGGCCGTGACGAAGAGCAGAACGCCCGACACGATGTACGTCGAGGAGATCATGATGCGGCGGCCGACCGTGTCGAAGAGCTTGCCCAGGAAGAGCGGGCCCAGGAAGTTGCCCGCCGCGATGACGGCGAAGTAATAGCCCGTGCTGCCCGAGGGGACGTCGTAGAACTTGGTCAGGATCGCGCCGAAGCCGAACGTGATCGCGTTGTAGAGGAACGCCTGGCCGATGAAGAGGGACAGGCCGAGGGTCGCGCGCTTCGGGTAGTCGCGGAACACCGTCTTGGCGATCAGGCCGAAGCCGATGCTCTTGCGCTGGTGGATGGTGATCTCGCGGTCGGGGGGCGGGAGGCGTTCGCCTTTCTCCTCCTCGATCTCGCGTTCCACCGACGTGACCAGTCGCTCCGCCGCCTCCTCGTGGCCGTGGATGAACTGCCAGCGCGGGCTCTCCGGGACGTGGCGGCGTACGAGCAGGATGGCCAGGCCGAGGACGACGCCGAGGGCGAAGGTGAGCCGCCAGCCCAGGTCCTTCGGGAAGATGCTCGTGTTGAGCATGAGGACGGAGAGCAGCGAGCCGCCGATCGCGCCCAGCCAGTAGCTGCCGTTGATGATCAGGTCGACGCGGCCCCGGTACTTGGACGGGATGAGCTCGTCGATGGCCGAGTTGATCGCCGCGTACTCCCCGCCGATGCCGAAGCCCGTCAGGAAGCGGAAGAGGAAGAACCACCAGGCGTCGAAGGAGAGGGCCGTCAGGGCGGTGGCGCCGAGGTAGACGGCCAGGGTGACCATGAAGAGCTTCTTGCGGCCGTACTTGTCGGTGAGGCGCCCGAAGAACAGCGCCCCGGCGCAGGCGCCCGCCACATAGAGGGCCGCCGCGAGGCCGGTGACCTGCGCCGAGCTGATCGCCAGACCGCTGCCTTCCTCGGAGAGGCGGCTCGCGATGTTGCCGACGGTGGTGACTTCGAGGCCGTCCAGGATCCAGACCGTGCCGAGGCCGATCACGATCATCCAGTGCCAGCGCGACCAGGGCAGCCGGTCGAGCCGGGCGGGGACCGCTGTGGTGACGGTGTTCTCCGTCCCTGGGGTCTCGGCGCCCTGGCCGGTTCCGGGCGGCGGCTGCGAAGGCGTGGACGACGCGGTCATGGCGGGCGACTCCTTCCGCTGCAGCCACGCCGCCCGGGGGACTGCGACCCCCGCACCTCCCGGACGACGGCCACCTCGACGGCGAGGGGCCCCTCCAGAGTGCCCAGCGAACCTCCGTTCACGCGCGCTGAAGTGCGCCTACGCCCCGCCTACGCTCCGCCTGTGCCCCCCGCACCCGCAGCGGCTACGCCCCCAGCAGCCGCGACACCGTATAGATCGCGAGCCCCGCCAGGGAGCCGACCACCGTGCCGTTGATCCGGATGAACTGCAGGTCGCGGCCGATGTGCGCCTCGATCTTCTTCGAGGTGTGCTCGGCGTCCCAGCCGGCCACGGTGTCGCTGATGAGCGAGGTGATCTCGTCGCGGTACGTCGTCACCACGTACACCGCCGCGCCCTCGACCCAGCCGTCGACCTTCCGCTGGAGCCGCCCGTCCTTCGCCATCCGCGCGCCGAGCGAAAGCAGCGAGGCCCGCACGCGCAGCCGCAGCTCGCTGCGCTCGTCCTCCGCCGCGGCCACGATCATGGCGCGCACGGCCGACCAGGCGGAGGCGATGAGGTCCTGCACCTCACCGCGGCCGAGGACCTCCCGCTTCAGCCGCTCCACACGCTCCCGCGTGTCCGAGTCGGACTGCAGGTCGGCGGCGAAGTCCGCGAGGAACCGGTCGACGGCGCCCCGCGCGGGGTGCTCCGGCATGTCCCGCATCTCGGTGACGAAGCGGAGCAGTTCCTTGTAGACCCGCTCGCCGACCCGCTTGTCGACGAACCGCGGCGTCCAGCCGGGCGCCCCGCCCTGCACCGCGTCCATCACCGAGTCGCCGTGCTCGACGAGCCAGTCGTGCGCGCGGACGCAGACGAGGTCCACGACCCGCTTGTGGCCGCCGTCCGCGACGACCTTCTCCAGCATCTTGCCCATGCCGGGGGCGATCTCCTGGGCGTCGGCCCGCCGCGTGATGGCCTCGCCGACGACGGCCTGCACGTCCGAGTCGCGCAGCACCGTCAGGGCGCCGCGCAGGGCCGTGGCGAGCTCGGCGGTCACCCGGTCGGCGTGCTCGGGCTCCGCGAGCCAGGTGCCGAGGCGGCTGCCGATGCCCACCGCGCGCAGGCGGCCTCGTACGACATCGGCGGAGAGGAAGTTCTCCCCCACGAAGTCGCCCAGGGAGGCGCCCAGCTGGTCCTTCTTGTTCGGGATGATCGCCGTGTGCGGGATGGGCAGGCCGAGCGGGTGACGGAAGAGCGCCGTGACCGCGAACCAGTCGGCGAGCGCGCCGACCATGCCCGCCTCGGCCGCCGCGGCGACATACCCCGCCCAGGGGCCCGCTCCGGAGTGCTGCGCCCACTTCGCGAGTACGTAGACGACGGCGACCAGGACGAGCAGTCCCGTCGCCGTGGCCTTCATGCGGCGGACGCCCCGGCGCTTCTCCTCGTCGGCGGGGCTGTAGGCGAGGCCGCCCTTCATCGGCCCTATGGGTTCCTTTGGGCCATCCGTGCGGCTGCCCGCACCCGAAGCGGTGCCCGCCTCAGTCGAATCCTCCGCGTTTGCGCGTTCCACTCACTCCACCCGGCCCGTTCGCTTCGTCCTCGTCCGCACTGTTCCCCTGCCACTGTTCCGGTGCCCCGCGTCCGGTGTCCTGATTGTCCCCGTGCCCTGTGTTCTACGTCCCTTCCTGACCTACTCCTGGAACGAACGACAAGTTCCCGGCGTCTGATAAGAGCGGAGGGGGGCAGTGTCGGCCGTCTCCCGGCCCATGCCGCATCATGGGGTGATCACACCGGAGCCTCGGGGCTCCCCCTGCCCGAGGAGAAAGAGCCCGCATGACCAAGCGACACGGTTATGCCCTTCTCGCCGCGGTTCTCGCGGTCATAGTGGTGATTTCAGGCGCCATATACGTCGGCGTCTCCGGCACGGACGACGGCTCGCAGGACACCATCAGCGCCGGCGGCCGCAACCCCCGCAACTCCGCCGCACCCGCCTCCTCCGGCATCTGGGTCGGCTCCTGGTCCGCCTCCCCCGCGGGGTCCGAACCGGGCACGGCACAGAAGGGGTTCGCGGGCCGCTCGATCCGCAACGTCGTGCACACCAGCGTCGGCGGCACCAGCGCCCGCATCACCCTTTCGAACCTGTACGGGACCACACCGCTCAGCGTCACGCACGCCTCGATCGCCCTCGCCTCCGCGTCGAACAGCCCCGCCGCGGCGGCCGGCACGCTGCGCAGGCTCACCTTCAACGGCAACACGTCGGTGGTGATCCCGCCGGGCGCCCAGGTGATGAGCGACGCGGCGCGGCTGCGCGTCCCGCACGACGCGGACCTGCTCGTCACGACGTACTCGCCGACCCCCTCCGGGCCGGTCACCTACCACCCGCACGCGCGCCAGATCAGCTACGTCGCGGAGGGCGACCGCACCGAGGACCAGCTCGGCGACGCGTACACCGAGCAGAGCCCGTACTGGCGCTACCTCTCCGCGGTGGACGTCCTCAGCAACGAGACCGACGGCACCGTCGTCGTCTTCGGCGACTCCATCACCGACGGCATCTCGTCCACGATGGGCGCCAACCGGCGCTGGACCGACGTCCTCGCCGACCGGCTGCGCACCGAGTCGGGCGCGCCGCGCTACGGCGTCGCCAACCAGGGCATCAGCGGCAACCGCATCCTCTCCGACGGGAACGGCAACCCCGCCGTCAACCCCAGCGGGCTCTCCCGCTTCGACCGGGACGTGCTCGACCGGACCGGGGTCAAGGCCGTCGTCATCGCGCTCGGCGTCAACGACATCCTGCGCAACCCGCACCAGAACGATCCCGACCGCATCGTCGAGGGGCTGCGCGAGCTGACCCGGCAGGCGCACACGCGCGGGCTGCGGGTCGTCGGGGCGACGCTCATGCCGTTCGGGGGGCACCGGGGGTACGAGCCCGCCTTGGAGGACGTGCGCCAGGCCGTCAACGCGGAGATCCGCTCGGGCAAGGTCTTCGACGAGGTCGTGGACTTCGACCGGGCGTTGCGGGATCCGTACGATCCGCGGAGGCTGCGGAAGCTGTACGACTCCGGGGATCATCTGCATCCGTCCGATGCGGGGTTCCGCCGGATGGCGGAGACGTTCAATCTCTCGCACCTCAAGGGGTCGGCCGCGGCCGAGCTCTGATCCGTCCTTGGTCTGCGGGTCGGTTGTGGCTGGTCGCGCAGTTCCCCGCGCCCCTGGGCCACCCGGCGCGGGCGGCACCTCGCCCGCGGGTCGTCCGGAGCCGGAGTCGCGCAGTTCCCCGCGCCCCCTGGGCCGGCCGGGGCGGGCGGCACCGCACGTGCGGGCTCAGGGGTGGATCTGGCGGCGGGACTGCTTGCGTTCCAGTTTTTCTCTGCGGCGTTCTTCCTTCAGGCGGAGTTTTTCGATCTTGCGGATCTTGCGGTCCACGCCTACACCGCCCATCAGGGCGAAACCCTTGACCACGACGCGGGGCGAGTCGGGTGTGCCCTCGCCCGTCGCCCGGTCGTCGAAGCCGCCCATGATGCCGAAGCCCTTGACGACGACGGTCATCTCGGGCGGCACGGTGACCTGCAGGCCGCCCATGATCGTGAAGCAGCGGATCTCGACGTCGCGCTCCGTGAACCGTGCCTCACGCAGGTCGATGTCGCCGCCGCCCCACAGCGCGAAACCGGTGAACTGACGGCCGACCACCCAGCCGCCCTTCCGGCTGAACCCGCTCCAGATGGCGATCCCGAGGGTCGACGTCGGTTCGCCGGCCGTCATCCGCTCGTCCCAGTCGATGGCGGCGGGGTTGTCGCCGGCCGGCCGCTTCACCATGGACACCTTGGCGCTGTGCGACGGCAGATCGCGCGTGAGGGGCTCCAGCTCCCCGTACGTACGGGCCTTGTACGTCGCGTCCAGGCGCTCCTCGAACTCCGTCATGTCGAGGCGGCCCTCGGCCATCGCGTCCCGGAGCTGCTCGGCCACCCGCTCACGGTCGGCGTCCGATGCCCGCAGGTCGGGGAGATCGGGGAGACGGGGGAGATCGGGGCGGTCGTCACTCATAAATACGAAGCCTACGAGGTCGGCTTCTCCGCGTACATCTTCGCGATGACCGCCTCGATGTCCGGTTCCCTGACCGAGAGGTCGGCCAGCGGATAGCGCGCCGCGATCCGCGCGACAAGCGGAGCGGCCGACTCCGCCGCCGGGAAGGCGAGCCACTGCCGCGGCCCCTCGACCTTCACCACCCGTGCCGAATCCGACTCCACCGCGATCGGCGGGAGTTCGCGTTCGAAGTCGACCACCAGCGTGCGCTCGCTCTCGCCCACCTCGTGCAGGCCCGCCAGCGGTCCGTCGTACATCAGACGCCCGTGGTCGATCACCATCACCCGCTTGCAGAGCTGCTCGATGTCGGTCAGGTCGTGGGTGGTGAGGAGGACCGTCGTCCCCGCCTCCTCGTTCAAGTCCCGCAGGAAACCACGGACCTTCGCCTTGCTGATCACGTCCAGGCCGATCGTCGGCTCGTCCAGGTACAGCACCTCGGGGTCGTGCAGCAGCGCCGCCGCGATGTCGCCGCGCATGCGCTGGCCGAGGGAGAGCTGGCGCACCGGGACGTCCAACAGGGCGGAGAGTTCCAGGAGTTCCACACAGCGGTCGAGGTTCTCGGCGTAACGGGCGTCCGGGATGCGGTACATGCGGTGCATCAGGCGGTACGAGTCGATCAGCGGCAGATCCCACCACAGCGTCGTGCGCTGGCCGAAGACCACGCCGATGCGGCGGGCGAGCTTCGCGCGCTCCCGCGACGGGTCGATGCCCGCCACCCGCAGGCGGCCGCCGCTCGGCGTGAGGATGCCCGTCAGCATCTTGATCGTCGTCGACTTGCCCGCGCCGTTCGGGCCGATGTAACCCACCATCTCGCCGCGCGGCACGGTGAAGGAGATGTTGTCGACGGCTCGCACCTCGTGCCGCTCGCGCCGCAGGAAGCCCGTCTTTCTGCGTACGTCGAAGACCTTCTCGACGCCGTCCAGCTCGATGAGATCCTTCTCCACGACAGTTCAGCTCCCTGTGCTGCGGTACGAACGGAGACCCGTGCGCCAGGCGAGGCCGGCGAGTGCGAGACACCCCGCGGCCACCAGCGGCGGCGTGAACGCCACCCACGTCGGCAGGTCCAGCGGATAGGGCCGCCCGAGGACGTACAGCGCGGGCAGCCAGTTGACGAAGGCGAGCGGCAGGACGAAGGTGACGCCGCGCACCAGGTCCTTGGCGAAGACGGTCGGCGGATACTGGAGCAGCGTCGTACCGCCGTACGTGAAGGCGTTCTGCACCTCGGCCGCGTCCTGCGCCAGGAACTGGAAGGCCCCGCCCGCCACGAACACGGCCCCGAAGATGCCCGCCCCGCTCAGCAGCATCAGCGGCACCACCAGGACCTTCAGCGGCGTCCAGTCGATGTCCAGGACCACGAGCGCGTACGCGAGGACCAGCGCGCCCTGCGTGAGGCGGCCGATCCTGTGCAGCCCGAAGCGGTCGGCGGCGACCTGCGCGATGACCGGGGCGGGCCGCACCAGGAGCGTGTCGAGCGTGCCGTCGCGCACCCGCCTGCCGAGCCGGTCCATGGACCCGATGACGAGGTCGGCGAGGCCGAACGCGGTGCACGACGCGCCGTACAGGAACGCGATCTCGGAGAGCGAGTACCCGCCGAGCCGGTCCACCTGGGAGAACATCAGCAGGATCGCGACGAAGTCGAACGCGGTCACCGCGAAGTTGCCGAACGCCGTCATCGCGAACGACACGCGGTACGCCATGAGGGAGCGGATCCACATGGCGGAGATCAGCCGGTAGACACGCAGCCCGTCCCGCACCTGGACCAGTCGCTCGCGCACCTGGCACAGCCTCTCGCGGGCCTGTCGCAGGTCAGCCACCCTGGACCACCACCCTTCGCGTCGCCACACCCTGCAGCAGCCGCCCGGCCGTGAGCAGCGCCGCCGCCCAGCCGAGCTGGAAGGCGTACACCCGCAGCAGCCCGGCGCCCGAGCGCTCCCCGAGGAACACGTCGGCGGGCACCTGAAGCAGCGCCGACCAGGGCAGCGCGCGGGCGAACTCGCCGAGCGCGCCGGGGAAGACGTTCAGCGGGAGCAGCATCCCGGAGAAGAAGGTGCCCGCGAGCATCGCCACCTGGGTGGTGCCGGCGCCGTCCATCAGCCAGAAGGCGGAGAGCGCCACCAGGAACCGGATCGCGAAGCTGACCACCGTGCCGAGCACGACGGCGACCAGGAACGCCAGCCAGCCCAGCGCGTCCGGCGGCAGCGTCAGATCGAAGACGAGCGCGCCGAAGATCATCGGTACGATTCCGCGTCCGAGCAGCTGGAACGCGGCCCGGCCGAGGTCGGTGGCGAGCCACCAGGCCTGGAGGTCGGCGGGCCGGTAGAGGTCGACGGCGATGTCCCCGGTGCGGATCCGCTCGATCAGCTCGCTCTCGAAGCCGCCGCCCATCAGCGCCATCGTGGTCAGCAGGCCCTGGCCCAGCCAGACGTAGGTGAGCGCCTGTGACTGGTCGTAGCCGCCGAGGCCGGGGCGCTCGTCCCAGAGCGCCACGTAGGTGTAGGCGAGAATGAGTCCGAAGACCGTGTTGGTGAACACCCCCGCAGCCGTCGCCACCCGATACGTGGCGTACCTGCGGAAGCTTCCTCCGGTGACGGCCGCGTACAAACGGAACCGTCCTGCACGCACGAGCATCCCTTTCACCGTGGGCTTCGTCCCGAACCGGGCCAAAGCGCTGGAGCCTAGTGCGATCGGGGTCGCTCGTGCCAGGCATTTTCGGCGTGCGGGCGCGTGCCTGGTCACGCACGCGTGTGACCAGGGTGTGCAATGGGGTGGCAGTGGGGGTTGCCACGGGGTTTACGAGGCGTGCTGGACGTACGACGCTAACCGGGAGTTCCGCAAGACATGAGTGACGAGCCGCAGCAGCAGGGTCCTGCCGGACGCCAGGGCCGGGAGCCCGGGGAGCCGCAGGGCACGCCCGAGGACGCGGCGACCGCCGACGACACGACTCCCGCCGGGGCGACCCCCGCCAAGGCGGCTCCGGCAGCCTCCGAGGCCTCCACGGCCTCCGCAGTCCCTGCGGCCTCCGTCGACGGCAAGAAAGCCAAGAAGCCCAAGCGTCCCAAGCGCAAGGGCTGGCGGCGCATCTTCCCGACCTGGCGCATGGTCCTCGGCGGCTTCATCCTGATCATCCTGCTGTGCGTCGGCGGCTTCATGGCGGGCTACATGCTGGTCGACATCCCGCCGGCGAACGCCGCCGCCACCAAGCAGAGCAACGTCTACCTGTACTCCGACGGCACCCAGATCGCCCGCGACGGCGAGGTCAACCGCGAGAAGGTGCCGCTCAAGCAGGTCCCGCTCACCGTCCAGCACGCCGTGCTCGCCGCCGAGGACCGCGACTTCTACGGCGAGTCCGCGGTCGACCCGAAGGCGATGATCCGCGCGGCCTGGAACACGGTCACCGGCAAGGGCAAGCAGTCCGGCTCGACGATCACCCAGCAGTACGTGAAGAACTACTACCTGGGCCAGGAGCAGACGGTCACCCGCAAGGTGAAGGAGTTCTTCATCTCGATCAAGCTGGACCGCGAGGTGAGCAAGAACGACATCCTTGAGGGCTACCTCAACACCAGCTACTTCGGCCGCAACGCGTACGGCGTCCAGGCCGCGGCCCAGGCCTACTACGGCAAGAACGTCCAGGACCTCACGGTCGGCCAGGGCGCCTATCTCGCCACCCTCCTCAACTCCCCCAACGCCTACGACGTCGCCACGCACCCCGAGAACAAGCCGCGCGCCGCGGGCCGCTGGAACTACGTCCTGGACGGCATGGTCAAGGAGGGCTGGCTCAGCCGGTCCGACCGGGCGAAGACGAAGTTCCCGATGCCCGACGAGGCCAAGGGCGCGGCGGGCCTCTCGGGGCAGCGCGGCTATGTCGTGAAGGCCGTCGAGGACTACCTCACCGCCAACAAGATCATCGAAGAGGACACCCTCGCCAAGGGCGGCTACCGCATCACCACGACCCTCCAGAAGGACCGCCAGGAAGCCTTCAAGAAGGCCGTCGACGAGGAGGTCATGTCGAAGGTCGACAAGGACGCCCGCAAGGTCGACCGCAACGTCCGCGCGGGCGGTGCCTCCATCGACCCGGCCACCGGCAAGGTCGTCGCCATGTACGGGGGCATCGACTACACCAAGCAGTACGTCAACAACGCGACCCGCCGCGACTACCAGGTCGGATCCACGTTCAAGCCGTTCGTGTTCACCTCCGCGGTGGAGAACGGCTCGGTCACCCAGGACGGCCGCCCGATCACCCCGAACACCGTCTACGACGGCACGAACAAGCGCCCCGTCCAGGGCTGGAGCGGCGGGACGTACGCCCCCGAGAACGAGGACCACGTCAACTACGGCGACATCACCGTCCGCACCGCCACCGACAAGTCCGTGAACTCGGTGTACGCGCAGATGGCCGTCGACGTCGGCTCCGACAAGGTCAAGGACACCGCCGTCGCCCTCGGCGTCCCCGGGACCACCCCCGACCTCACCGCGTCCCCGTCGATCGCGCTCGGCCCGTCCACCGCGAGCGTCCTCGACATGACCGAGGCGTACGCGACACTGGCGAACCACGGCAAGCACGGCACGTACACGCTCGTCGAGAAGATCACCAAGGACGGCGACGAGATCACGCTGCCGGAGCCGAAGACCCGGCAGGCCGTGAGCCGTGAGGCCGCCGACACCACCACCTCGATCCTGCAGAGCGTCGTCCAGGGCGGCACCGGTACGGCGGCGCAGGGCGCGGGCCGGCCGGCCGCGGGCAAGACCGGCACCGCGGAGAACGACACGGCGGCCTGGTTCGCGGGCTACACCCCCGACCTCGCCACGGTCGTCGCGGTCATGGGCCAGGACCCCGAGACCGGCGCCCACACCCCGCTGTACGGCGCGCTCGGCGAGGCCCGCATCAACGGCGGCGGCTACCCGGCGCGCGTCTGGGCCGAGTTCACCAAGGACGCCCTGGAGGGCAAGCCCGTCAAGGACTTCGACCTGGAGCTCGAACAGGGCGCCGACGTGCCCGAGGTGCCCGACCCGACGACGGGCGGCGTCGACGAGCCCGGCACCGGCGGCACCACGGACGGCGGCACCGAGACCGGCGGCGGACAGGACGGCGGCACCACTACCGGCGGCCAGGACACCGGCGGCGGCGCCACCACGGGGGACCAGGACACCGGGGGCGGCCAGACGGGCGGTCAGACAGGTGGGCAGGACGGCGGCCAGACGGGTGAACCGGCCGGCGGCCAGGACCCGGGCGGAGCCGCCGACGGAGGCGCCGCCGACGGCGGACCGACCGACGGCGGCGCCCAGGGCGGGCCGACGGGCGGCACCGACGACGCAGGAGGGGTGGCCGACGGCGGCATGGACGACGGGGGCGCGATCGGCTTCCCGGAGGGCTAGGGCCCGTCTTTGGATCGGTGCGGCGGCTCAGTGGCCCGAGGTCGCCTTCAGGCCGACCACGGCCACCAGCAGCAGGCAGACGAAGAAGATCCGGGCGGCGGTGACCGGCTCACCCAGGATCACCATGCCGAGCACCGCCGCACCGGCCGCTCCGATGCCGACCCACACGCCGTACGCCGTACCGATGGGCAGCGTCTTGGCGGCCTGCGACAACAGCATCATGCTGGCGACGATGCCCACGCCCGTGAACAGGCTGGGCCACAGCCGCGTGAAGCCGTCCGTGTACTTCATCCCGATCGACCAGCCCACTTCGAGCAGACCGGCGACGATCAGCAGAACCCAGGCCATGACGGCACCTCCGACGAGTAGAAACGCTCAGCGCGTTACCTGATGGGGGTGCGTCGTCTTTGCGATAACCCGGTACGGCGCGTCTCGTCGGGGTCCTTCCAAGGTAGCAAAGCCCATGCGTAAGGGCTGGTGACGATGGTCACCAGCCCCTCGGGCACATGTACCTGGCTACAGGTAAAGGCCCGTCGAGTCCTCCGACCCCTCGAACCGGTCGGCGGCCACGGCGTGCAGGTCGCGCTCCCGCATGAGGACGTAGGCCACGCCTCGCACCTCGACCTCGGCGCGGTCCTCCGGGTCGTACAGGACCCGGTCGCCCGGCTCGACCGTCCGGACGTTCTGCCCGACCGCGACCACCTCGGCCCAGGCGAGCCGCTTGCCCACGGCCGCGGTCGCGGGGATCAGGATGCCGCCGCCTGAGCGCCGCTCGCCCTCGCTGGTGTCCTGCCGCACGAGCACGCGGTCGTGCAGCATGCGAATGGGCAGCTTGTCGTCGTGGGGGCTCTGGGACGTCTTCTCGCTCACGCCCCCGAACCTACCTGGCGGGGCCGGGGCCGTGGGCTCCCGGGTCCGTACTCACTTACGTCGGCGCGAGCTCACCACGAGCAGCCCGACGAGGCCCACCGCCACCAGGGCGACCGGCACGATCCGCTCGATGCGCGGCGAACCGTCCGCCGAGACGAGCTGGCCCCGCACGTCCGAGACGATGCGGTTCGCTCCGACGTACGCCCGGCCGAGGGAGTTGTCCACGCCGGCGACGACCTTCGCCTTGGCGTCACCGACGATCGTCTTCGGGTGGACGCGCACCCCGATCTCGTCGAGGGTCTCGGCCAGCTGGTCGCGCCGGCGCTTGATGTCCGCCTCGATCTGCGCAGGGGTCCTGGCATCCGACACCGCGCTGCCTCCGTGGTCGTATCGATGATGGGACGTGAACTCTGAAACTCTGACCACAGTCTGTCAGCTTCGCGCTCACCGCACCCCACGGCACCCCTATTACGCTCGACTCCGTCACCCGACCCTTAGCGAGCACCCGTACGAGGAGACCGACCATGAGCGAGCGACTGCAGCCCGGCGACACCGCCCCCGCCTTCACCCTGCCCGACGCCGACGGCAAGGACGTCTCGCTGGCCGACCACAAGGGCCGCAAGGTCATCGTCTACTTCTACCCGGCCGCCCTCACCCCCGGCTGCACGAAGCAGGCCTGCGACTTCACGGACAACCTCGACGTGCTCGCCGCCGCGGGTTACGACGTGATCGGCGTGTCGCCGGACAAGCCGGAGAAGCTCGCCAAGTTCCGTGAGCAGGAGAACCTCAAGGTCACGCTGGTCGGCGACCCCTCCAAGGAGACCCTGGAGGCGTACGGCGCCTTCGGCGAGAAGAAGCTGTACGGCAAGACGGTGACCGGCGTGATCCGCTCGACCGTGGTGGTCGACGAGCAGGGCAAGGTCGAGCACGCGTTCTACAACGTGAAGGCGACGGGCCACGTAGCGAAGATCATCAAGGATCTCGGCGTCTGAGCCGCTCCGGCCTCCTGCGCCTGATGTGACCGGCCTGATGTGACGAAGCCCCCCTCCGCGTTCGCGGGGGGCTTTCGTTTGCATCGGCCATCTTCGAGCAAGTGATCTCCCGGGGGACTTGTACGAAGAACGAAAGGAACCACTCCATGGCGGCCCACGAAGAGCTCGAAGCCGAGGCCGACCCCGAGGCGATGAGACGTCACCGGACCCTGTTCCGGGCCGTGAAACGCCGCAGGAACCCTCCCCTGCGCCGCACGGACATCACCGTCACGGACGAGGCCGCGGTCAAGCGGGCCGTCAAAGCGGCCTCGCTCGGCAACGCCATGGAATGGTTCGACTTCGGCATCTACAGCTATCTGGCCGTCACCATCGGCCACGTGTTCTTCCCGTCCGGGAACGACACGGCACAGCTGATCTCCTCCTTCGCGACCTTCGCGGTGTCCTTCCTGGTCCGCCCCATCGGCGGCATGGTCTTCGGCCCGATGGGCGACAAGATCGGCCGCAAGAAGGTCCTCGCCCTGACGATGATCATGATGGCGATCGGCACGCTCGCCATCGGCCTGATCCCGTCCTACGCGACGATCGGCTTCTGGGCGCCGGTCCTGCTGATCTTCTTCCGCCTGGTGCAGGGCTTCTCGACGGGCGGTGAGTACGGCGGCGCCTCGACCTTCATCGCCGAGTACGCCCCCGACAAGCGGCGCGGCTACTTCGGCAGCTTCCTTGAGCTCGGCACGCTGGCCGGCTACACGGGTGCGGCGGGCCTGGTCCTCATCCTGAACACCACGCTCGGCTCCGACGCCATGGAGTCCTGGGGCTGGCGCATCCCGTTCCTCGTCGCGGGCCCGCTCGGCCTCGTCGGCCTCTACCTCCGGCTGAAGCTGGACGAGACCCCGGCCTTCCAGAAGATGGAGGACGCGACGTTCCACGCGGCGAGCGAGGGCGCCTCGACCGTCGAGACCACGGCCAAGGGCGACCTGGCGAAGATCTTCCGCGACTACTGGCCGACGCTGATCCTCTGCATCGCACTGGTCGGCGCGTACAACGTCACGGACTACATGCTCCTGTCCTACATGCCGACGTACCTCTCCGACGAGCTGGGCTACGACGACTCGCACGGCCTGCTGATCCTCATCGGCACGATGATCGTCCTGATGCTGATCATGAATCAGGTCGGCAAGCTCTCGGACCGCTTCGGCCGCAAGCCCCTCCTGATGACGGGCATGCTGAGCTTCCTGGTCCTCTCGGTCCCCGCCTTCCTCCTGATCAAGCAGGGCAGCCTCCTTGCGGTCTCCGCCGGCATGCTCCTCCTGGGCCTCTCCCTCGTCTGCCTCCTCGGCACGATGTCGGCGACCCTGCCCGCCCTCTTCCCCACCTCGGTCCGCTACGGCTCCCTCTCCGTCGGCTACAACCTCTCCGCCTCCCTCTTCGGCGGCACGGCCCCCCTGGTGATCACATCCCTGATCAGCATCACGGGCACGGACATGGTCCCGGCGTACTACTCGATGGCGGCGGCCCTGGTCGGCGTCATCGCGGTGGCCTGCATGAAGGAAACGGCCCAGAAGCCGCTGTCGGGTTCACCCCCTTCGGTCGAAACGAAGGAGGAGGCAGCAGAAATGGTCGAGGCCCAGGCAACAGCACCGAGGTTCTGACCTCGCCCCTGTGGTGGAATCCCGCGATCAGCCGCCGGCCGTCTGCCCGGTACGATGGCAGGCGGCTGGCGGCGGTGGCGCAACGGCGACGCAGCAGACTTAGGATCTGTGGCCCTTGATCGGGCTTGAGGGTTCGAATCCCTTCCGCCGCACACGAATGGCCTGCGCATCAAAGAATTGATGCGCAGGCCATTTCTGTGCGCTGCTCAGCTTCTCTGCGCTGCTCAGCGCAGCAACTCCCCCACCACCGGCGCCAGCGCCCGGAACGCCTTCCCGCGATGGCTGATCGCGTTCTTTTCGTCCGGCGTCAGCTCCGCGCATGTGCGGGTCTCGCCGTCCGGCTGGAGGATCGGGTCGTAGCCGAAGCCGCCCGTGCCCGCGGGGGTCGTGCGGAGGGTGCCGCGGAGGTGGCCCTCGACCACGCGTTCCGTGCCGTCGGGGAGGGCCAGGGCCGCGGCGCAGGCGAAGTGGGCGGTGCGGTGGGGGGCGGAGATGTCGGAGAGCTGGGCCAGGAGCAGGTTCAGGTTCGCGGTGTCGTCGCCGTGGCGGCCGGCCCAGCGGGCGGAGAAGATGCCGGGGGCGCCGCCGAGGACGTCGACGCAGAGGCCGGAGTCGTCGGCGACGGCGGGCAGGCCCGTGGCCCTGGCGAGGGCGTGGGCCTTGAGGAGGGCGTTCTCGGCGAAGGTGACGCCGGTTTCCTTGACGTCGGGGATCTCGGGGTAGGCGTCCGCGCCGACGAGCTCGTGCGTGAGGCCTGCGTCGGCGAGGATCGCCCTGAGTTCCGTGATCTTGCCGGTGTTGCGGGTGGCGAGGATGAGGCGGGTCATGCCCCCCAGTATCCCGAGTCCCTCGGGGGTGCCCCGCTCCCCTACGGCGTGCAGACCTTCGTCAGTTCGCCGGCCGCGTCGGTGACCCCGGAGACGTCAGGGGTGGCGTCGCCCTTGTCGATGGCGTCGCGGACGTTGTCGACGGCCTTGTCGAGGTCGTCGACGGCCTTGTTGACGTCGGTGTTGTCGGTCTTGTCGCCGATCTTGTCGAGGTTCTTGCCGATGTCGTCGAGTGCCCTGTCCGCCTCGGCCGGGTTGTCCCCGGCGTTCTCGACGGCCGTCTGCAGGTCGGTGACGCTGTCGGCGATCGTGTCGGCGGTCTGGACGCAGTCCAGTGCCTTCGAGACGGCGTCGCAGCCGACGAGGCCGGCACCGGCCGGGATGACGATCAGGGCTGTGACGACGGCGGTGGCGATACGTCGGTGGCGCGCGGCCATGGTTCGGTCCCTCCCCAGGGTGTGGACGAGCGCGCGGCTTTGCCCGCGCGCCCGTACTCGTAACAACGCCCGGCAGGGGGTTGTTGGTTGCTTGCGTGACCTACGTCGCGCTCATCACTGGCGCGTCGCCTCCAGCGCCTCGCGCTGGAACGCGGCGAGGTCCTCGCAGCCGCCGACCGCGAGGTCGAGGAGCGCGTTGAGCTCCTTGCGGGCGAAGGGCTCGGCTTCGGCGGTGCCCTGGACCTCGACGAAGCGTCCGTCGCCGGTGCAGACGACGTTCATGTCGGTGTCGGCCTTCACGTCTTCCTCGTAGCAGAGGTCGAGGAGCGGTACGCCGCCGACGATGCCGACGGAGACGGCGCTGACGGTGTCGGTGAGGGGCTTGCGGCCGGCCTTGACGATCTTCTTGCCCTGGGCCCAGGCGACGGCGTCGGCGAGCGCCACGTACGCGCCGGTGATGGCGGCGGTGCGGGTGCCGCCGTCGGCCTGGAGGACGTCGCAGTCGAGGACGATGGTGTTCTCGCCGAGGGCCTTGTAGTCGATGACGGCGCGGAGTGAGCGGCCGATGAGGCGGCTGATCTCGTGGGTGCGGCCGCCGATCTTGCCACGGACGGACTCGCGGTCGCCGCGGGTGTTGGTGGAGCGGGGAAGCATGGAGTACTCGGCGGTGACCCAGCCCTCGCCGCTGCCCTTGCGCCAGCGCGGGACGCCTTCGGTGACGGAGGCGGTGCAGAAGACCTTGGTGTCGCCGAAGGAGATGAGGACGGAGCCCTCGGCGTGCTTGCTCCAGCCGCGTTCGATGGTGACGGGGCGGAGCTGTTCGGGGGTGCGGCCGTCGATGCGGGGCGTTGAGGACATGGGCCCGAGCCTATCCGGACATGGGTGAGGGCCCCTTCCCCTTGGGCGGGGAGGGGCCCTCACGAGTGAGTCCGGTGGATCGAGTCCGGTGGATCGAGTCAGGTGGCTCAGGACCGGTCACTCAGGTCCCGTGTCTCACATCATGTCTTCGATGTCCGCCGCGATGGGGTCGGCGTCGGTGCCGATGACGACCTGGACGGCGGTGCCCATCTTGACGACGCCGTGGGCGCCGGCGGCCTTGAGGGCCGCGTCATCGACGAGAGCGGGGTCCTTGACCTCGGTGCGGAGGCGGGTGATGCAGCCCTCGACCTCTTCGATGTTGTCGATGCCGCCGAGCCCGGCAACGATCTTCTCAGCCTTGCTGGCCATGTGTTTCTCCCTGTGTTTCTTGCGGCTGGGGGTCCGGGGCAACCCCCGGGAGACGCAGCCGTAGGACGCGGCCGCGACCGACCGCTGGTCCGCTTTGTCACCGTAACGCACGGTTGGACCATCTTCGCGAGCGGATACGGCAGTCGTGCCCAATGATGACGCTCAAGGTGCCGTCCCTCATCGGGCGGCACTCCCACCCGTTCCGAAACTGGTCTACACCAGTTTTCAACGACCGCCAAACCTGGCTTGTTCCAGGAGGGACGCCGATGAGTTCCCCAGCCGCGACGGTGCCGCAGAAGAAGTGGTGGAACGGCCTGTTCCAGGGCCTGCAGAAGATGGGCCGCAGCCTCCAGCTGCCCATCGCGGTGCTGCCCGCCGCCGGCATCCTGAACCGCCTCGGACAGCCCGACGTGTTCGGCGACGACGGCCTCGGCTGGACGAACGTCGCCAAGGTCTTCGCGGCGGCGGGCGGTTCGCTGCTCGACTCCACGCTCGGCCTGCCGCTGCTGTTCTGCATCGGTGTCGCGATCGGCATGGCGAAGAAGGCGGACGGCTCCACGGCCCTCGCGGCGGTCGCGGGGTTCCTCGTCTACTACGGGGTGCTGCGCGCCTTCCCCGACGACTGCCCGCAGGACACCGTGTTCGGCAGCGCGGGCATGTGGAGCGGGGTGTGCGTGGCGGAGGACGGGACGGTGGCGCAGGCCGCGTACCAGAATCCGGGGGTGTTCGGCGGCATCGTGATGGGGCTGCTCGCCGCCTGGTTCTGGCAGCGCTACCACCGCGTGAAGCTGGTCGACTGGCTCGGCTTCTTCAACGGCCGCCGCCTCGTGCCGATCATCATGGCCTTCGTCGGCCTGGTCTTCGCCGGTCTCTGCGTCTGGATCTGGCCGCCCATCGGCGACGCGCTGACCAGCTTCTCCAAGTGGCTCGTCGACCTCGGCTGGCTGGGTTCGGGCATCTTCGGTGTCGCCAACCGCGCGCTGCTCACCGTCGGCCTGCACCAGTTCCTGAACACGTTCGTCTGGTTCCAGTTCGGCGACTACACCAAGCCGGACGGCACGGTCGTGCACGGCGACATCAACCGCTTCCTGGCGGGCGACCCGACGGCGGGGCAGTTCACCTCGGGCTTCTTCCCCATCATGATGTTCGCGCTGCCCGCAGCGGCTCTCGCGATCACGCACTGCGCGCGCCCCGAGCGCCGCAAGGTGGTCGGCGGCCTGATGCTCTCGGTGGGTCTGACGTCGTTCGTCACGGGCATCACCGAGCCGATCGAGTACTCGTTCCTCTTCATCGCGCCGGTCCTGTACGCGATCCACGCGGTGCTCACCGGCGTCTCGATGGCCGTGACGTGGGCGCTGGGGGTGAAGGACGGCTTCAGCTTCTCGGCGGGCCTGATCGACTACGTCATCAACTGGAGTCTGGCGACGAAGCCATGGCTGATCATTCCGATCGGCCTGTGCTTCGCCGTCGTGTACTACGCGCTGTTCCGCTTCGTCATCACGAAGTTCGATCTGCACACGCCCGGCCGTGAACCGGAGGAGGAGGCGGAGGCCGAGGACCGGGAGCAGACCAAGGCGTGACACCAAGGTGTAACTACCGAGGAGTAACTGCCTGCGGGCGGCGCTTTCCTCCGGCATTTCCGGATATGGCCCAGGTAACAGGAATCGCAGGTTCCTTACGCCACCTTCACCGTGCTACAACAGGTCTACACCACTAATGGTGTAGACCACGCGGCCGTTCTCGCCGCGTCCCCCGGAGACGCCGCCGTCCCCCACTTCCATGTCCCCAGGCGGCGCCTTGCCCACTGGAGGAAGTTGTGTCCACGGCCAGTTCCGCTCCCGCGGCCGAGAAGAAGAAGGGCGCCGGCGTGATGGCTGTCATGCAGCGCATCGGCCGCAGCCTCATGCTGCCGGTCGCCGTGCTGCCCGCAGGCGCCCTGCTCGTCCGCCTCGGCAACACCGACATGCTGGGCCGCGACTCGTTCCCGGCCTTCGTCACCAAGATCGCCTCCTTCATGGCCGCGGGCGGCAACGCGATCCTCGACAACATGGCGCTGCTGTTCGCCGTCGGCATCGCGATCGGCTTCGCCAAGAAGTCCGACGGCTCGACGGCGCTCGCCGCCGTCACCGGCTACCTGGTCTTCAAGAACGTCCTCGCCACGTTCACCGACCCGAACCTCGACAAGATCGCGAAGGTCGTCGACGGCAAGATAGTCATGACCGAGGCGCCCGTGGACGCCAAGGTCCTCGGCGGTGTCGTGATGGGCATCGTGGTGGCCCTGCTCTACCAGAAGTTCTACCGGACCAAGCTGCCCGACTGGGCGGGCTTCTTCGGCGGCCGCCGCCTCGTCCCGATCCTCTCGGCCTTCGCGGGCCTGCTCCTCGGCATCGTCTTCGGCTACATCTGGCCGGTCCTCGGCACGGGCCTGCACAACTTCGGTGAGTGGCTGGTCGGTTCGGGCGCCGTCGGCGCGGGCATCTTCGGTGTCGCCAACCGTGCGCTGATCCCGGTCGGCATGCACCACCTGCTGAACTCCTTCCCGTGGTTCCAGGCGGGCTCGTACGAGGGCAAGAGCGGCGACATCAACCGCTTCCTCGCCGGTGACCCGACCGCCGGACAGTTCATGACCGGCTTCTTCCCGATCATGATGTTCGCCCTCCCGGCGGCCTGCCTCGCGATCGTGCACTGCGCCCGCCCCGAGCGCCGCAAGGTCGTCGGCGGCATGATGTTCTCGCTCGCGCTCACCGCCTTCGTGACCGGTGTGACCGAGCCGATCGAGTTCACCTTCATGTTCATCGCGCCGGTCCTGTACGCGATCCACGCGGTGCTCACCGGCATCTCCATGGCGCTGACCTGGTCGCTCGGCATGAAGGACGGCTTCGGCTTCTCGGCCGGCGCGGTCGACTTCTTCCTGAACCTCGGCATCGCGAAGAACCCGTGGGGCCTGGCCCTGGTCGGCCTCTGCTTCGCGGCGGTCTACTACGTGGTCTTCCGCTTCGCGATCACCAAGTTCAACCTGCCGACGCCGGGCCGCGAGTCCGACGAGGAGCTCGCCGAGCTCCAGAAGGCCGAGGCGAAGTAGCCTGCGGCTCGGCTGAGCGGAGGAAGGCCCCGGAACCGGTTCGGTTCCGGGGCCTTCGCCGTGTGTCGACGGGATCAGACCTCGTACGTCGCGCCCGGCGCCGCCAGCGCCGTGGGGCCCTCGTACACCGCGCGCGCGTCGGCGAGGTTCACCTGCGGGTCCGTCCACGGCGGGATGTGGGTGAGCAGCAACCTTCCTGCGCCCGCGCGCCGGGCGGACTCACCGGCCTCGCGGCCGTTCAGGTGCAGGTCGGGGATGTTCTCCTTGCCGTGCGTGAAGGCCGCCTCGCACAGGAACAGGTCGGTGTCCGCGGCGAGTTCGTCCAGGGCGTCGCAGGGCCCGGTGTCCCCGGAGTACGTGAGGGACTTCCCGGCGTGCTCGACCCGGATGGCGTACGCCTCGACCGGGTGGCACATCTTCTCGGTGCGCACCGAGAACGGGCCGATGTCGAACGAGCCCGGCTTGACCGTGTGGAAGTCGAAGACCTCGCTCATCGAGGAGGCGGAGGGCGTATCGGCGTACGCGGTCGTCAGGCGCTGCTCGGTGCCTTCGGGGCCGAAGACCGGGATGGGGGCGCAGCGGCCGCCCTCGTGCCGGTAGTAGCGGGCCACGAAGTACGCGCACATGTCGATGCAGTGATCGGCGTGCAGATGGCTGAGGAAGACCGCGTCCAGGTCGTACAGACCGATGTGGCGCTGCAGCTCGCCGAGGGCGCCGTTGCCCATGTCGAGCAGCAACCGGAAGCCGTCGGCCTCGACGAGGTAGCTCGAACAGGCCGATTCCGCGGACGGAAACGACCCCGAGCAGCCGACGACGGTGAGCTTCATGAAGCTGGAACCTCCGCGCTGGCAGGAGAGCTGGGGAGTGTGCGGTGGATCGAGCGTAAGGCGCAAAAGCCCTGGTCGCTCCTCCGTCGCGGGCCGTTGTGGGGGAACTCACCTGCGCTGTCACCGGTTCGGGGGGCTTGTGGGACCGGGGTGAAGCGGCAGGCGGTGCGGGATGGCCACCGGTACCGTCGTGCGTATGGACACGTCGTGGTGGCTGGCGCTGGCAGCCGTGGTGGTGCTGGCGCTCGTCGTCACGCTGGTGGACGGCTGGGGTCGCGGACCGCGTAAGCGGAGCAGCCGCCCGGCGGGGCGGACGCGGCCGCCGCGGGGGCCCCGGCAGCGGCTGCCCGCGCCGCGCCCGGCGGAGATCTGGTGGGCGCGGGTGCCGTACGAGGACGGGCCGGGCGGCAAGGACCGGCCGTGTCTGGTGCTGTCCGTGCGCGGGCGGCGCGCCCGGGTCGCGAAGATCACCAGTAAGTACCACGAGGAGCGGGCGGGCGTGATTCCGTTGCCGCCGGGTTCGGTGGGCGACGCGCACGGGCGGCCCAGTTTCCTGGAGACCGATGAGCTGCGGGACGTGCCGCTCGGGGAGTTCCGGCGCAGGGCCGGGACGGTCGACCCTGTGTTGTGGGACCAGGTGAAGTATCTGGCGGGCTGAGCCCCGCAATCCCGCGCCCGGGCTGGAGAACCAGCCCGGGCGCGGGATTTCAAGCCTGTCCGGCGTTTGAGGACGAACGCGGCGGAGCCGGTGATCCACCGCTCTCCGGGGCGGCTAAGCCCACAGCTGCCCCTGCAGCGTCTCGATCGCCGCCTCCGTGGTCGGGGCGGTGTAGACGCCCGTCGAGAGGTACTTCCAGCCGCCGTCGGCGACGACGAAGACGATGTCGGCGGGCTCGCCGGCCGCCACCGCCTTCTTGCCGACGCCGATCGCCGCGTGCAGCGCGGCGCCGGTGGAGACGCCCGCGAAGATGCCCTCCTGCTGGAGGAGTTCGCGGGTGCGGGTCACCGCGTCGGCCGAGCCGACGGAGAAGCGGGTGGTGAGGACGGAGGCGTCGTACAGCTCGGGGACGAAGCCCTCGTCGAGGTTGCGGAGGCCGTAGACGAGGTCGTCGTAGCGCGGCTCGGCGGCGACGATCTTGATGTCGGGCTTCTGCTCGCGCAGGTAGCGGCCGACGCCCATGAGGGTGCCGGTGGTGCCGAGGCCCGCCACGAAGTGGGTGATGGAGGGGAGGTCGGTGAGGATCTCCGGGCCCGTCGTGGCGTAGTGGGCGCCCGCGTTGTCCGGGTTGCCGTACTGGTAGAGCATGACCCAGTCCGGGTGCTCCGCGGCCAGCTCCTTGGCGACGCGGACGGCGGTGTTGGAGCCGCCCGCGGCCGGTGAGGAGATGATCTCGGCGCCCCACATGGCGAGCAGGTCGCGCCGCTCCTGCGAGGTGTTCTCCGGCATGACGCACACGATGCGGTAGCCCTTGAGCCTGGCCGCCATGGCGAGCGAGATGCCGGTGTTGCCCGAGGTCGGCTCCAGGATCGTGCAGCCGGGCGTCAACCGGCCGTCCTTCTCGGCCTGTTCGACCATGTGCAGCGCGGGCCGGTCCTTGATGGAGCCGGTCGGGTTGCGGTCCTCCAGCTTGGCCCAGATGCGGACCTCTTCCGAGGGGGACAGGCGCGGCAGGCGGACGAGCGGCGTGTTGCCGACCGCGGCGAGCGGGGAGTCGTAGCGAGGCATCCGGGATCGGGCCTAGACCATGCCGCCGGCGACGGCCGGCAGGATCGTGACGTTGTCGCCGTCGGAGAGCTTGGTGGAGATGCCGTCGAGGAAGCGGACGTCCTCGTCGTTCAGGTACACGTTCACGAAGCGGCGGAGCTTGCCGTCGTCGACGATGCGCGCGGCGATGCCCGGGTGCCGCGAGTCGAGGTCCGTGAAGAGCTCGGCGAGGGTGTCCCCGCTGCCTTCGACGGCCTTGGCGTCGTCGGTGTAGGTGCGGAGGATGGTCGGGATGCGGACCTCGATGGCCATGGCTGAGGGCTCCTGTCGGGTTCGAGAAAGTGCGGGTGGTGGGCGCGCGCGGCGGCGCTGTGCTGAGTGTGGTGCGTCGGTGTACGCGGGGTGTGCCCGCGTACGGGGTGCGGCGCCGCGGCCCACGGCCGGGCTGCGGATCGGTTCAGCGGGAACAGATCGCGCTGGCGAGGCGGCACAGGTCGACGTGCAGCCGCGCGACAAGCAGCACGGGGGGTGCGCTCGGCGTCTCTTCGCTCACGTCATGGGGAACCATGCGGTCATCGTATCGATTCCCGGTCCGGATCCCGGAATGTGATCTCACCTGCTGGACGGAATCCGTTCAGGATGCGGGCGGCGGCAGATAGACGACGGTCGGGGCGCCGGTCAGCGGATGGGTGCTGACCTCGGCCGTCACGCCGTACACGGTGGCGAGCAGCTCGGCGGTGAGGACCTCCTTGGGCGCCCCGGAGGCGACGAGGCGGCCGCCGTCGAGGACGTAGAGGCGGTCGCAGTAGTACGCCGCGAGGTTCAGGTCGTGCAGGGCCAGCAGGTTCGTCGTGCCCAAACCGCGTACGAAGGAGAGGATTTCGAGCTGGTAGCGGATGTCGAGGTGGTTGGTGGGCTCGTCGAGGACGACGAGGGTGGGCTGCTGCACCAGGGCGCGGGCCACCAGGGCGCGCTGCCGCTCGCCGCCGGACAGGGAGGGGAACGCGCGGTCGGCCAGCCCTTCGACGCCGACGCGGGTGAGGGCCGCCGTGACGAGGGCCTCGTCGGCCGCCGTGTCCGCCTCCCAGAACCGCTTGTGCGGGGAGCGGCCCATCGCGACCACCTGCCGGACGGTCAGCTCGAACGCCGCCTGTCCGTCCTGCGGCACGGTGGCCAGGCGCCGGGCGCGGGCCTTCGGGGTCATCGTGTGCAGGTCGTCGCCGTCGAGGAGGGCGTGGCCCGCGGTGGGGCGCAGTGTGCCGTACACGCAGCGGAGCAGGGTCGTCTTGCCGCTGCCGTTGGGGCCGACGACGCCGACGGTCTCGCCGGGGGCGGCGGTGAGGTCGACGGCGTCGACGAGGAGCCTGCCGTCGATCTCGTACGAGAGGGCCTGGGTGCGCAGCTCTCCTGTCATGCCGGGACTCCTTCGGTACGCCGCCGCAGCAGCCACAGGAAGAACGGGCCGCCGGTCAGCGCGGTGAGCACGCCGACGGGGATGTCCTGCGGGGCGGCGACGGTGCGGGCGGCGAGGTCGGCGACGACCAGGAACACCGCGCCCGTCAGCGCCACCACCGGGAGCAGCGCGCGGTGCGCGGCGCCGACCAGCATGCGGGCGGCGTGCGGCACCATCAGGCCGACGAAGCCGATGGCTCCGCTGTACGCGACGAGGACGCCGGTCAGGAGCGAGGCGAGGACGAAGACGCCGGCGCGGAAGCGGGCGGCGTGCAGGCCGAGGACGGTGGCGCCCTCCTCCCCGGCGAGGAGCAGGTCGAGGGGCCGGGCCATGGACACCAGGAGGGCGGTGCCGAGGACGAGGGTGACGCAGGGCAGGGCGAGCATGTCCCAGCGGGCGCTGCCGAGGCCGCCCAGCGTCCAGTACAGGACTTCCTTGAGGTGGTCCGCGCTGTCGGCGGTGACGAGGATGAGGCTGGTCAGCGCGGTCAGGATGTACGAGACGGCGACGCCCGCGAGGATCAGGCGCCCGGTGGCGAAGCTGCCGCCGCCGCGGGCCAGGGCGTAGACGAGGACCAGCGAGAGCAGCGCGCCCGCGAAGGAGGCGGCCGGGATCGTGACGGCGGTCGACAGGGCGGCGCCGAGGCCGAAGACGCCGCCGAGGACGATCGCGCAGACCGCGCCGACGGAGGCGCCCGAGGAGACGCCGAGCAGGAACGGGTCGGCGAGGGGGTTGCGGACGAGGGCTTGCAGCACGGTGCCGATGACGGCGAGCCCGGCGCCCACGGTGGCCCCCAGGATGACCCTGGGGAGTCTCACGTCGAGCACGATGGTGCGGAACGGGGAGGGTTCCGCGCGGCCCGACAGGATCTCGACGACCTGGCTCGGCGGGATGCGGACGGAGCCGAGCGCCAGGCCGGCGATCGTCGCCGCGACGAGGGCGGCAGTGAGTACCGTCAGGACGGCCAGGTGCCGCCCCCGTGGCCCCCGTCTGTCGCCCTTCGGGCTCGTCCTCAAACGCCGGACGGGCTGAAACTCCCGCAGCGCGCTCACAGCTGTGCCGCCAGCTTCCTCACCGCCTCGGGTGCTCGTACTCCCGTGACCATGTCCGACAGCCGCAGCACCGCGAAGCGCTTGTTCTTGACGGCCGGGACGTCCTTGAGGGCCGGGTCCTCCAGGAGGCGCTTCTTCTTCTGAGCGACGGTCGTGGCGCCGTAGTCGAGGATCAGGATGACCTCGGGGCGGCGCTCGACGACCTTCTCCCAGGACGCGTCACTGAAGGACTTGTCGACGTCGGCGAAGACGTTGCGGCCGCCTGCCCGCTCGATGATGTCGTTGCCGATGCCGCGGCCGCCGGCCGTGAACGCCGTCTTGTCACCGCTGTCGTAGACGAAGACGGGGGCCGGCTTCTCGCTCTGTGCCTTCTTCGCCGTGGCGCCCAGTTCGCGCTTCGCCCCGCTCACCCATGTCTCGGCGCGCCCGCGCACACCGAAGGTGGCGCCGACCTCACGGACCTCGCGGTAGACGTCGTCCATGGTGAGGGCGCGCTCGGCGCAGCCCTCTACGTTGAGGCGGCTTTCGATGCCGGACTTGGCGAGCGCCGAGCGGCTGCGGCCGTCGCCGGCGAGGAAGGCGCTGGCGTAACCGCCGTAGACGAAGTCGGGGTTGGCGGCGAGCAGCTTCTCGTAGGAGGGGTACTCCTTGGCGAGCACGGGGACCGACTTGTAGGCCTTCTCATACTTCGGGAGGACCTTGTCGTCGAGGTAGGCCGTGCCGGCGATGTGGTCCTTCAGGCCGAGTTCCAGCATCACTTCGGTGGTGTGCTGGTTCATGGTGACGGCGCGCTTCGGAGGCGCGTCGTACGTGGTCTTCACACCGCAGTTGGTGACGGTGTACGGGAACCCGGCGGCCTTGGCGGCGGGCTTTCCCGAGTCGTCGCCACCGGATGAGGCGGAGCATGCGGCGAGCGGGGCCAGCAGGGCCGCGGCGGTGAGTACGCGAAGGGCGCGGGACATGGCTGAACTGCCTCCTCCAGGGGATTTCCGCGTCCCCTGCGTCGTGTGGAGGAAGGCGGCAGGTCAGTTCCTGACTTCCCCCGCCCCGGCCTGCGCGGCCGGGTACGGGGTCACAGTGGCGGGACCGTGCCGGGTTCGCACCGGCTTCCTGGGTCCTGCCGCCCTCATGAGTAAAGCTCAGTATGCCTGTACGACCTTTACCTCTTCCTCGGTGACCTCGCCGTCGACGATCCGGTACGAGCGGAACTGGAAGGGGCCCGCGTCGTCGGTGTCGGCCGTGGAGACCAGGACGTAGTGGGCGCCGGGTTCGTTGGCGTACGTGATGTCGGTGCGCGAGGGGTAGGCCTCGGTCGCGGTGTGCGAGTGGTAGATGATCACCGGCTCCTCGTCGCGGTCGTCGAGATCGCGGTAGAGCTTGAGCAGGTCGCCCGAGTCGAACTCGTAGAACGTGGGCGAGCGCGCGGCGTTGAGCATCGGGATGAACCGCTCGGGGCGGCCGGTGCCCGCCGGGCCCGCGACCATGCCGCACGCCTCGTCGGGGTGGTCCTGGCGCGCGTGCGCGACGATCTGGTCGTGGAGGGCCTGGGTGATGGTCAGCATGGCGCCAGGATAAGCAGAGGGGCCCGCGCGTACCGGAGTGTGGTACGAGCGGGCCCGAATGCTGGACAGCGGCCTTGGGGTGCCGGTCAGTCCTTGGAGACGCGGTCGCTGTCGGAGAGGCCGACCTTCCGCTTGTTGAAGGCCGCGGCCTGCGGGTTGCGGCTCTTGAGGACCAGGTAGGAGACACCGAGGATCGCGGCCCAGACCGGAGCGGCGTACAGCGAGATCCGCGCGTCCTTGTCGACGCCCATCATCACGATGACCATGCCGATGAAGAGGAGGGCGAACCAGCTGGTGTACGGGGCGCCCGGGGCCCGGAAGGTGGACTGCGGCAGCTCGCCGCGGTCGGCCTTGCGGCGGTAGCGGATCTGGCAGGCCAGGATCATGATCCAGGCCCACATGCCGGAGATGGTGGCGAAGGAGACGACGTAGTTGAACGCCTCGCCCGGCCACTGGTAGTTGATCCAGACGCCGACCAGCATGAACGCGGCGGAGGCCGTGGTGCCGATCAGCGGCAGGCCGTTCTTCGTGAGCTTGGTGAAAAACTTCGGGCCCTGGCCGTTGAGCGCGAGGTCGCGCAGCATGCGGCCGGTGGAGTACATGCCGGAGTTGCAGGAGGAGAGTGCGGCGGTGAGGACCACGAAGTTCACGATCGCGGCGCCGACGCCGAGGCCCATCTTCTCGAAGGCGGCGACGAACGGCGAGACGCCGGGCTGGAAGTGCGTCCACGGCACGACCGACAGGATCATGATGAGCGCGCCGACGTAGAAGACGGCGATGCGCCACGGCACGGTGTTGATGGCCTTGGGCAGGACGGTCTTCGGGTCCTTGGACTCGCCCGCGGTGACGCCGACGAGCTCGACGGCGAGGAAGGCGAACATCACGATCTGCAGCGTCATCAGCGTGGAGCCGATGCCGTTCGGGAAGAAGCCGCCCTGGTTCCACAGGTGGGCGACGGTCGCGGTGTCACCGGCGTCGGAGAAGCCGATGGTGAGGATGCCGATGCAGATCAGGATCATGCCGATGATGGCGGTGACCTTGACCATCGAGAACCAGAACTCCAGCTCACCGAAGAGCTTCACGGAGATGAGGTTCGCGCCGTACAGGATGACCGTGAAGATGAGCGCGTACGCCCATTGTGGAACGGATCCGTGTGTCCAGTACTGCATGTACTGGGCGGCCGCTGTCACTTCGGTGATGCCGGTGACGACCCAGAAGAGCCAGTACGTCCAGCCGGTCACGAATCCGAAGAACGGGCCCATGAACTCACGGGCGTACTCCGAGAAGGAGCCCGAGACGGGGCGGTACATGAGGAGCTCGCCGAGCGCCCGCATGATGAAGAAGATGACGAGGCCCGCGATGGCGTACGCCAGGATGAGGCTGGGGCCGGCCTTGTGAATGGCCTTGCCCGCGCCGAGGAACAGGCCGGTGCCGATGGCACCGCCGATCGCGATCATCTGGATCTGCCGGGCTCCGAGCCCGCGCTGGTAGCCCTCGCCGGACGAGCCGTCCTGCGCGACACCGTTGCCGCCGTGCTCGTCGTGGTGCTCTTCGACCTGCACTGAGGTCATGGTGACGCCTTTCTCCATGCTGATCCGCGCCCGCACATCTGCGTTGTGGCTGCGGACCAGGTCCTGATCCCCCCGGATACGAATGGAGTGCTACCGGCGGTCTGCCGGCTGAAGCGCCCCCGGCGACATGGGTGGCGTCACCGAGTGGTCGTGAAGATTTATCACGGTGGCAACAGTGAGGGAATGCGACAGAATCAGCCAACTGTGACGCAGGCCACAAGAAGAAGCGGGCAAATCGCCCTCGGCGCCACAAAGGCGGGCAATGAAGTGACGCGATCGTTATCCGGATTTGAGCATCCGCTGAGCGAACGGCCGGCGAGTGAACACAACCTGTCCACTACAACAAAATTCGCTGTCCTCTGCAACGACTATCGCCGACTTCAGTCCAGCAACGTCCCGACCAGCGTTTCCTGCAGTCCGCCCAGCCAGAGGTAGGCCATCACCATCGGCTTGCGGGGGTCGGAGTCCGGCAGCCGGTAGAGCAGATCCGCGTCCTCCTCGTCGCTGACCTCCAGGCGCGTACCGATCGCGAGGCGCAGGTCGTTGAGGGCTCCCAGCCAGTGCCGCGACTCCTCGACCGACAGTTTCAGGACAGCTCCGCCCTCGCCCGACGCCGTCATCGAGTCGAGCGAGCGGATCACGGCCAAGGCGTCGTCGCGCTTCTTGGCCCGCAGGTCGTTCTCCGTGAAGCGGCGGAATTCCGCCGAGTACGCCCGGAGTTCGTCCGCGTCGCTCGCCCCGTCCTCGCTTCCGGGGCCGCCGTAGGCGTCGGGCAGCAGGCGCTTCATCACCGGGTCGGACGGCGGCTCGCTCGGCCCCTCGGCGAAGAGCTCCGCGAGCGGGTCGTCGGAGACCTCGCCGCCCGGCCCCGGACCGATCAGCTCCAGGAGCTGCACGGCGAGGGAGCGGATGATCGAGACCTCGACCTCGTCGAGCGCGACGGCGGCGCCGCCCCCTGGAATCGCTTCGAATTGTCCTGGCATCAGATGCGTCGCCACTTCCGGTCCGCTGCTTCCGGTCCGCTACTTGCGGTCCTGCTGAAGGGTGGCCCACAGCCCGTATCCGTGCATGGCCTGTACGTCGCGCTCCATCTCCTCGCGGGTGCCGGTGGAGACGACCGCACGGCCCTTCTGGTGCACGTCCATCATCAGCTTCGTGGCCTTCTCCTTCGAGTACCCGAAGTACGTCTGGAACACGTACGTCACGTAGCTCATCAGGTTGACCGGGTCGTTGTGCACGAGCGTGATCCAGGGGACGTCCGGTTCGGGGACGACGAGTGTCTCCTCGTCCGATTCCGGGCGTGTGATTTCTGCGGGAGCCGTACTCACCTGCCCCATGCTGCCACCCCGGACGGGCCCTCGCACAAATGGCCTCCCCTCCCGGCCCTTGAAATCGTCAGAGTGACGAGATTGGGGGTAGCATCCGTCATATGAACACAGCGGACCTTGGGCTGCCGGTGGATGTTCCGTCGACGGCGCTCTTCACGGACCAGTACGAGCTGACGATGCTGCAGGCCGCGCTGCGGGCCGGTACCGGCGACCGGCGTTCGGTCTTCGAGGTCTTCACCCGCAGACTGCCCGAGGGGCGGCGCTACGGCGTGGTGGCCGGCACCGGCCGCGTCCTGGACGCCGTCGAGAACTTCCGCTTCGACGCCGACGTCCTCGGCTTCCTGCGCGAGCGCGCCATCGTCGACGAGGCGACCCTCGAATGGCTCTCCGGCTACCGCTTCCAGGGCGACATCTGGGGCTACCCCGAGGGCGAGGTCTACTTCCCGGGATCGCCGATCCTGCGGGTCGAGGGCTCCTTCGCGGAGTGCGTGCTCCTGGAGACCGTGATCCTCTCCATCCTCAACCACGACTCGGCCATCGCGGCCGCCGCCTCCCGCATGTCCTCGGCCGCCGGCGACCGCCCGCTGATCGAGATGGGTGCCCGCCGCACCCACGAACTGGCCGCCGTGGCCGCCGCCCGCGCCGCGTACGTCGGCGGCTTCGCGACCACCTCCGACCTGGCCGCCGGCTTCCGCTACGGCATCCCGACCGTCGGCACCAGCGCCCACGCCTTCACCCTGCTGCACGACAACGAACGCGACGCGTTCCGCGCCCAGGTCGACTCCCTCGGCCGCGGCACCACCCTGCTCGTCGACACCTACGACGTGACCGAGGCCGTCCGGCTGGCCGTCGAGGTCGCCGGGCCCGAGCTCGGCGCCGTCCGCATCGACTCCGGCGACCTGCTGCTCGTCGCGCATCGGGTGCGCAAGGAGCTGGACGAGCTCGGCGCGACGGACACGAAGATCGTCGTGACCTCCGACCTCGACGAGTACGCCATCGCCTCGCTGCGGGCGGCGCCCGTCGACGCGTACGGCGTGGGCACGCAGCTCGTCACCGGCTCCGGGCACCCCACCGCCTCGATGGTCTACAAGCTGGTGGCCCGCGCGCACTCGGCGGACCCCAAGGCCCCCCTGGAGCCCGTGGCGAAGAAGTCGCTCGGCGCCAAGTCCTCGGTGGGCGGCCGCAAGTGGGCCGCGCGCCGGACCGACGAGCACGGCGTCGCCGAGGCCGAGGTCGTCGGCACCGGCGCGGTGCCGCCCGAGCTCGTCGACCGGCAGCTCCTGGTCGAGCTGGTCAAGGGCGGCCGGGTGGTGGCCCGCGAGCCGCTGGACGCGGTCCGCGACCGGCACGCCGCCGCGCGCGCCGGGCTTCCCCTGTCGGCGACGCAGCTGTCCCGGGGCGAAGCGGTCATTCCGACCGAGTACGTGTGATCCGCCCGGCCCAGTACGTGTGATCCCGCCCCGGGCGCTTCGAACGCCCTCTCCCACAACGCACCCGAAGTCTCTACGCTCGTAGTCTCCCAGCAGAAGGACACCCGCCATGCGCCGCGCACTGATCGTCGTAGATGTGCAGAACGACTTCTGCGAAGGCGGCAGCCTCGCGGTCGCCGGCGGCGCGGACGTGGCCGCCGGCATCACCGAGCTGATCGGCCAGGCCCCGGCGTGCTACCGCCACGTGGTGGCCACCCGCGACCACCACATCGATCCCGGCGCCCACTTCTCGGACCGTCCTGACTACGTCGACTCCTGGCCGCCGCACTGCGTGGCCGGCACGGAGGGCATCGGCTTCCACCCGAACTTCGCGCCCGCCGTCGCCTCCGGCGGCATCGACGCGGTCTTCGACAAGGGGGCCTACTCCGCGGCGTACAGCGGCTTCGAGGGCATCGACGAGAACGGGGTGCCGCTGGCCGACTGGCTGCGGGAGCGGAGCATCACCGAGGTCGACGTGGTGGGCATCGCCACGGACCACTGCGTGCGGGCCACGGCGCTCGACGCGGCGCGCGAGGGCTTCCGTACGCACGTCCTGCTCGACCTCACGGCGGGGGTGGCCGAGGCCACGACGGAGCGGGCCCTTCAGGAGCTGCGGGCGGCGGGCGTGGAGCTCACGGGCAAGCCGGTGCTGTAGCCCTTCACATCGTCGGCCCCCGCCCCGTCCGCGAAGTGGGGTCATAGCCGAATTGGCCCACCTGGCGCAGGCGGAAGAGCGAATTCACACTCCTGCCGTGCACTGATCACCCGCCGGGCGTTTGAACGGACGTGTCCGTAGAACACCTCCCGAACGCCAGCTCGAAAAGGTGGGAATCATGCTGCGCCCTTCCGTAACCGGCCGTTTCCGTTTCCGTGCCCGGCTGACGCTCGGTGCCGTGCTCACGGCCGTGGCGTGCACCTCGGCCGCGGCGGCTCCCGGGCCGCCCGTGTCTCCGGTGGCGGGGCCGGAGGGCGGGCCCGGCGGCGAATTCCCGATGCGCATCGTCGCCTATGTGGCGAGCAGCGGTTCCGGGACCGTCCCCTCCTACGACGTACGGCTCGAACGGCGCGTCACGAGCACGGAGGTGGGCAACGGGCCGACCGGCGTGGGCGCGGCCCCGGACGGCTCCACCGTGTACGTGGCGAACGGCCTGTCCGGCACGGTCTCCTTCATCGAGACCACGCACCACAAGGTCGTGGCGACCGTGCCGGTCGGTTCGTATCCGTTCTCGGCCGTGCCGAGCCGTGACGGGCGACGGGTCATCACCGCGAACTGGGGCAGCGACAACGTGTCGGTCATCGACACCTCCACCCGCAGGGTCGTCGCGACCGTCCCCGTGGGCGAGCTCCCGCACAGCGTGGCCACGCTGCCCGGCGGGGTCTCCTACGTCAGCAACAGCGGTACCAACGACGTCACCGTGCTGTCCAAGGAGGACCGCGCGGTGGCCCGTATCCCGGTGGGTGACTTCCCCAGCGGCATCGCGAGCACCGGCAAGGGGGACAGGGTCTACGTCGCCAACACGGGCTCAGGCTCCATCTCGGTCATCGACACCGGCACGCGCAAGGTGACCGCCACCTGGGCGGTCGGCAAGGGTCCGCTGGGCCTGGGGCTGAGCCCCGACGGGCTGCGTCTGTACGCCGCCGACTCCGCGGCCGACCGGCTCCTGGTCATCGACACCTCGACCGGCCGGGTCCTGCATCAGGTGCCCGTCGGCAGGACGCCGCAGGGGGTCGCGGTCAGTCCGGGCGGCAACCGGGTCTGGGTCGCCAACGAGGGCTCGGACACCGTCTCGGTGGTCGGCCCGGCGACGGGGAAGGTGCGGGCGACCCTGCCCGCCGGGGACCAGCCCGAGGGCATCGCCATCACTCCCAGGTGAGCGCAGGCCTCTCCCCGGCCCTGGGCGGGCGCTACGCGGCGGCGCGCCGCCCGAACAGGGCCCGGATGGGGTGCCACAGCTCGTTCACCGTGTCGGGCGCCGTGCGCCATATGAGGCCGTCCGGATGGTGCAGGACCGCCGTTATCTCGTCCGGGGTGGGCGGCTCGGCGTTGCCCCGGAGGTAGACGGCCCGCAGGCCGAGGTTCCGCAGCCGGGTCAGGGCCCTGGCGCGGTTCACGGCGTGCACGATCATCCTGACCGTGCCGCCGCCCGGCGCCGGGCTCGGCAGCGTCAGCGCCACCACCACGCTGCCGTTGGGCAGCTTGCAGAAACCACCTGCGGACATGGTCGGTCACACCCCCGTGATACGTCGCGTCAATAAGAGAGCCACAGGACGCACCTAAACACGATCGGCCGCCGCCCGCCAGGGGGCAACGGCCGATCATGGCTTGACCTGCTAAAACGCTAATTACTTCGTGGAGGGGCCCACCTGGAGCGTGATCGTCGAGCCGTCCTTGGGCTGCTTGATGATCTTGATCTGGGTGTTGGTGTCAGTGACCTTGACACTTCCGGTGGGGTTCGAGGCGTACCAGTAGGTGCCCTTGCGGTCGTCGAAGACCGGGACGCCCTTCTGGGACTTGATCTTCAGCGCGACGTCCGCGTTGTGGAGCGTGAACGTGTCCGTCGCGTACTTGCTGAAGGGCGCGTCGAACGGCTGGATCTTGTTGCGCAGGACGTCGCCGTTCTTCCACTTCAGCGGCTTGGCGTGGGCGTCGACCGGCAGGATCAGGCCCTGGCCGGGGTGCTGGCTGGTGTTGTTGTCCTTCTGCGAGGTGTCCCACTGCCAGACCATCAGGCCGGTCTGGTACGGGTAGTGCTCGACCCAGTCGGGACGGGACTGCGAGAAGCCGAAGTTGTACGGGCCGACCTTGAGGGTCTTGTCGTACGACACGTACTGGCGGTTCTCGGCGAGGTAGTACTGGTCGTACTTCTTGGTGAAGGACTCACCGATGCGCGAGAAGCCCTTCGCCGTCCAGCCGTTGTCGTCGCCCTCGGCGCCGTCCTCGAACAGCTTGGCGCCGTCCGCGGTGACGGTGAGCGCGTCGGCCGTGAAGCCCTTGCCGCCCGCGCCGCCGTCCGTGGCGTAGCGGAAGCGGATGTCGATCTTCTTGCCGGCGTAGGCGTCGAGCGGGAAGACGAGCTTCTTGTGCGCGCCGGAGACACCGGTCAGCGCGGGCTTGTCGCCGGCGTCACGGGTGATCGGCTTGCCGTCCGCGGTGCCGTCCACCGGCGTGTAGTTGGCGCCGCCGTCCGTCGAGACCTCGGTGTAGAGGTAGTCGTAGTTGGCCTCGATGTCCCACCAGCCGCTCAGCGAGAGCTCGGCCTTGGACTTGCCGGTCAGGTCGACGGAGCGCGTCAGGGTGTTCTTGAGGTCGTCGCCCTGGTCGCTCCACCACTGCTTGGAGCCCTCGGCGGGCTTCACGACGGTGGTCTTCACGGCCTTCTTCGGCAGGTCGACGACGAGCGCCTGGCGGTGCCGGGTGTTGTACTCCGCGACGCCCAGCTTGTGCTCGGACGTCGTGGCCGCCTTCGCCTTGGCGTAGTCGAGCCAGCCCAGCTGGAACTTGTCCCAGGCGGTCATGTCGCCCGGCAGGTCACCGATGGCGTCCTTGCCGGTGCCGAGCCAGGAGCCGGCCGACATCAGCGACCAGAAGCCGACCGAGTTCTCGCCCTTGCCCGTGGTGTCGTACAGGTCGGGCAGGCCGAGGTCGTGGCCGTACTCGTGGGCGAAGACGCCGAGGCCGCCGTTCTCCGGCTGCATGGTGTAGTCGCCGACCCAGATGCCCGAGTCGCCGATCTGGGTGCCGCCGGCCTTGTTGTTGCCGGGGCCCGTGCGGCCCGCGTCGTTGCCGTACGCGTACCAGCGGTGCGCCCACAGGGCGTTCTCGCCCTCGGCGCCGCCGCCGGCCGACTCGTCCTCGCCCGCGTGGACGATCTGGAAGTGGTCGATGTAGCCGTCGGACTCGTTGAAGTCGCCGTCGTTGTCGAAGTCGTAGCGGTCCCAGAGGTCGTACTTGGCCAGGTCCGCCTTGATCTGCGCGTCCGTGCGGCCCTGGGCCTTCTGGGCCTTGGTCCAGGCGGTCACGCCGTCCTTGACCGCGTCCCAGACGTTGGCGCAGTTGGTGTCGCCGCAGTAGTTCGAGCCGTAGCGGGCCTCGTTGTAGTCGACCTTGACCCAGTCGGAGACCTCGCCGTCGACCGAGTAGCGGCCCGAGGAGGTCTTCTCGTAGTAGGTCTTCAGCGAGTGCTTGGTCTTGCCCTTGCTGTCCTTGCCCTTACCGAAGTAGAGGTCCTGGAAGTGCTTCCGGTTGTAGTCCTTCTGCCAGGCCGTGCTGTTGTCCTTCGCACGGTCCGGCTTGGCTATCTTGTTGTGCAGCGGTCCTGGCTTGCCGCCGTACTTCTTGACGGGCTGCTGCGGGCCCTCGGGGCCGTCCGGGTCGTACATGGTCGTGTCGTCGACCTTGTCCCCGAACTCCACCAGGATCGTGAAGATCTTGTCGGTCTTCTCCCGGCCCAGCTCGACGTACTTCTTGTCGTCGAGCTTGACGACCTTGGAGGCGCCCCGCTTCTGGACCTTGGCGTCGCCCTCGACGACCTGCTGCAGGGCGGCCTTGCGCTGCTGCGCCTGCTGCTTGCTGAACGGTCCGTCCAGATCGTGGTCGACGTGCGCCTTGGGGCGCGACGGGTCCTGCCGGTCGACGGCGGGCGCCCCGCCCGGGGCGCTCTCGTCGGCCGAGGCCGTCGCGGCCGTCGCCGCCGAGAACGTCGCGGCGGCCGCGGCCATCGCCACGGCCACCGCGGTGGCTCTGAACGTCCGTGTCCTGACTGTCACTTGATGTTGTCCTCCCCCGCGCCCGCGCGAAAATGGCGGACCGAAATTCCCGGTCGGAGGAGGTCCGCGCGCGATGTACGCGTCACAAGTGACGACATTCGACCGGAAGTACGGGAGAAAAGACAGACCTTGACTTGGACAGGCCAAGTGCACTATGCAGACGCCGGGCTCCGGTATCCGGACGCGGAGCACGGTTCCACGCGAATGGTCAACAGGCGCGCCGCACCGTCCACTTGATGGACGCCATGAACCCGTGCGCCCCCTGTGCTGCCGCACCGTGGGTTAGGTCACGCTTACTGGCCGTTCCCGTCGGGCATGGAGCGTCATAGAGTCAATCGACGGTGCGCTACCGCGCTGGGCGGCACATCCCAAGTCGCCCCCGTCGGGCCCCCTTTGATTCGTAAACAGTCGTTCACACATCCGCATCCGCCCCCGCGGCCACAAGCCGTGGGGGGATCAATGCCGAGGACGGATCACGTCATGCCTCGTCCCATGCCACGTCCGACCACCGCACAGATCACCTACGGTTCGGTGACCGTCGTCTTCTCGACCCTCGCGATGCTGCTGCTCTCCCGGACCGCCTCGGGAGTCGGTATCGCGGTGATAGCCCTGGCCGCGCTCGGCCTCGGCTTACTGGTCGCCATGACGGTTCCGCTGCCGAGGCGTCCCGAGAAACCTGCGGCGCCCCTCACGCGCACCGTGCCGGCACCCGCCCCCGCCGAGGCGCGTGTACCGGCGCGGCAGGCCGCGGTGCCTAGGCGCTGACCACCACCGTCTTGGCGGCCTTGTCGTGCAGGCCCTGCTTGTAGGGCTTGTCGAAGAAGCTCCAGCCGCCGCAGATCACCGTCCAGACGCAGGCGCAGCAGAACGCGAACGGCAGCCAGAGGACGGCCGCGCGGGCCAGCGCGGTCTGCAGGGTCGGCGTGGCCCCGTCGTTGAGGTTGGCGACCCGCATCCCCAGCCACTTCTTGCCGAGCGTCTGCCCCGTCCTGGAGATCATGAAGGTGTCGTAGGCGATGTAGAGCACGGCGGCCAGCAGGGACTGGCCGAACGACTTGCCCGTGTTCACCTCGTCCGGGTCGATGTCGTACTCCGCCGTGCCGAACAGCCACGTCAGCAGGCCGACGACGATGCCCACCAGAACCATGTCGATGATGCGGGCGAGCACCCGCTTGCCGCTGTCGGCGAGCGGCGGCATTCCGGCGAGGGGGTCCTGCCCGCCGTAGCCACCGGGCCCGCCGCCGTAGGGGTCGCCGTCGTACGGCGGGGGCGGGGGCGCCGAACCCGGGGGCGGGGTGTCGTACGGGGAGCCGCCCCCGCCGCCCTGCGGAGGCTGCTGCGGCGGCCGCTTCTGGAACGGGTCGTCGTCCGGTGACGGGTATCGCGGCGGTTCGGTGCTCATGGCCCGAGTCGACCGCGGGGGAACCGGCTCCGCATCCGGCGAGCGGCCGACCGGGTTATGCCCCAGCCTGCCCAGGCTCTTACCCCGCGACGAAGGTGTTCGCCGCCTTGTCGTGCCAGCACTGGCGCCACGGCCGGTCGAAGAGGCACCACAGCACGCCGACGACGCCGATCACGAGCACGCCCGGCACGCTGTACACCAGCCAGCGCTTCAGCGCCGCCCCGAACGTCGGCGCCTCGTGCTCCTCGATGTCCCGCACCTCGACGCCGCACACCTTCTTGCCCAGGGTGCGGCCCCACTTGGCGGTGGGCAGCGCCTCGTACACGACGCCGAAGAGCAGCAGGACGGCGAGGATCATGCCGAGGTAGCCCGCGGTGGTGCCGTCGAGCAGCCAGACCGTGGTCTTCTCGCCGGAGAGCTTCGCCGCGTCGATCTTGCTGTCGATGTGGTCGGCGGCCTTGGTGCCGAGGGGCAGCGCGGCGGCGCCGGTGACGACGGCGAGGACGACGGTGTCGAGGAGCCGCGCCGCGAGCCGCCTCCCCAGCCCCGCGGGCCGGGCCGCGGCCTGCGCCTGCGCCACGGCGAGGAACGGGTCCGCGGCCACGGGCTTCCACGGCACGACGGGCTGTCCCTCGCCCTGCTGGGCGGGGGCCGGTTCGACCGGGGCCTGTGCGAGCTGGTGCACCTGCTGCGCCCAGGACTGCGCGCCACCGCCGGGCCCGGAGGTGACGGGCGCGGGGACACCGCCTTGCTGCGGCACGGAGGGCTGCGCCTGCGGGGGCACACTCCCCTGCGGCGGTACGGAGGACTGCGGTGCGGAGGGGTTCGGTACGGAGGGGTTCGCTACGGAGGGGTTCGCTACGGGCTGCGCGGACTTGGGCCGGATCGCGCGGATCGACATGGTGCCGTCGGTGCCGGCCGACGGGGTGGGCCGCCGGAACGTCACTGTGCCCTCGCCGGCGGTCGGCTCGGCGGCGCCCGGCTTGACGGCGCGGATGGTGACCGTCCCGGGGTTGCTGTCGTCGTGCGACGGCCCGGCACTCTCGGCGGCGGCCTCGGCACGGGGCGCGGCGTCGTTCGGCACCCGCGGGTCGCTCCGCTCGGGCTCTCCGCCCCAGGCCACCCGGCGCTCCTGCTCACCCCCGAGCCCGGCCTGCCGCCCGGCATCGGCCTGCCAGGCAGAAGCGGGCTCGGGCCTACCCCCGTGCTGCCCCGGCACGGCCTGCCCCGACGCCGGTTGCCCCGCCGCACCCTGCCCCGGCTGACCCGAAGCTTTTTGCCCTGACACAGCGTGGCCGGACGCGGCCTGCCCCGGCACGGCTTGACCCGCCGCGCCCTGGCCCGGCACGGAGTGCCCGGGCGGGAACTGGCCCGGTACGGCCTGCCCCGCCGCGCCCTGCCCAGCATGCGCCTGCCCCGCCTGGGCCTGCCCCGTCGCCGATGAGACCGCCCCGGACACGCCCTCCCCGAGCGCCCCCGTCGCGATCGGGCCCGTGTCAGGGGGGCCCGTTTCGAACTGGCCCGTTCGGGGGTGGTGTTCGTCGAAGAAGACCGGGCCCGTTTCCTCCGCGGGCGCGGGGGCGGGGGTTACGCCGGGCGGGGGCGGCAGGGGTTCGCCGTCGGACGGGGCGGGGCGGCTCGTGCCGGGGACCCAGGCGGTGCCGTTCCAGTACCGGACATATCCGGGAATGGACGGGTCGGGGTAGTAGCCTTCGCGGGGCCGTTCGTCGCCTGGGGCCGGAGTTGGGGCGCTCATGTCCGTCGTCCCGTATCTGCTCGGGGGTCTTCTGGGGGCTCCACATCTATCAGACCTCCGTGTCCCACCGGGCAGCTCCCGCCCTACCGGACCACTTTCCGGGCACGCTCCCCACACTTCCCCCGCGTCCCCCGCACCCCGCCCCGAAGTCGTACGAAGAAATTTCCCGAAGCCGCGTAATGCTCAGGCGATCTCGCGCTCTCCACTCGTACGGGTCCGCTCCCAGGACCCCCGCAGAGATGAGCAAGAGAGAAGAAGGGCATCGACATGCACTCCGTGGTGGAACGCGAGCTGGAGCTCAAACTGGTCCTCTCGCCGGAACGGGCCATCCCCGTCCCGGCCCGCCTCACCTACCGCACCGACGACCCCTACGCCGTCCACATCGCCTTCCACATCGGCTCCGAGCACCCGGTGCACTGGACGTTCGCCAGGGAGCTGCTGGTGGAGGGGGTGTTCAGGGCGTGCGGGCACGGTGACGTGCGGGTGTGGCCGACGAAGGTGGAGGGCCGCAGCGTCGTCCTGATGGCTCTGAGCTCGCCGGACGGCGACGCCCTCCTGGAGGCGCCGGCCGCCGCCGTGTCCGCCTGGCTTGAGCGGACGCTGCGGGTGGTCCCCCCGGGTTCGGAGGGTGAGCAGCTCGGCATCGACGACGGCCTCGCCGAGCTGCTCGCGCCCGCCTCCGGCCGAGGCCGCGTCGACGAGCTGTGGCTGCGCGACCCGTGGCCCTCGGACGAGTCCAAGGACGGTGAGTGAGCTCCGCCGCCACGGGGAGGGGACAGTGGAGCCTGCACAGTGAGGTGCACCGTCAGAACAGCTTGCCCGGGTTGAGGAGCGCGTGCGGGTCGAAGGCCGCCTTGACGGCCCGCTGCATCTCCACTCCCACCGGGCCGATCTCGCGCGCCAGCCACTCCTTCTTCAGGATGCCGACGCCGTGCTCGCCGGTGATCGTGCCGCCGAGCTCCAGACCGAGGGCCATGATCTCGTCGAAGGACTCGCGGGCCCGCCGGCCCTCGTCGGCGTCCGCCGCGTCGAAGCAGACGGTGGGGTGGGTGTTGCCGTCGCCGGCGTGTGCGCAGACCCCGATGGTCAGGCCGTACTTCTCGCCGATGCGCTCGACGCCGTCGAGCATCTCCGCGAGCCGGGAGCGCGGCACGCACACGTCGTCGATCATCGTGGTGCCCTTGACGGCTTCGAGTGCGGTGAGGCTCAATCGCCGCGCCTGGAGGAGGAGTTCCGATTCGGCGGCGTCCTCGGCCGGGACGACCTGCGTGGCGCCCGCGGCCTCGCAGAGCGCGCCGACCGCGGCGAGGTCGGCCGCCGGTTCGGGGGTGTCGAAGGCGGCGAGGAGCAGCGCTTCGGTGGTCTCGGGCAGACCCATGTGGGCGAGCGCGTTGACGGCCTTCACCATCGTACGGTCCATGAGTTCGAGGAGCGAGGGGACGTGGCCGCCCGCCATGATCGCGCAGATGGCGTCGCAGGCGGCCCGTGTCGAGGGGAACTCGGCGGCCAGCACGAGCTGTCGGGGCGGTTCGGGGCGCAGGGCGAGGACGGCGCGGACGACGATGCCGAGGCTGCCCTCGGAGCCGACGAAGAGCCGCGTCAGGTCGTATCCGGCGACGCCCTTGGCGGTGCGGCGGCCGGTGCTCATGAGGCGGCCGTCGGCGAGGACGACGTCGAGCCCGAGGACGTACTCCGCGGTGACTCCGTACTTCACGCAGCACAGGCCGCCGGAGGCAGTGCCGATGTTCCCGCCGATGGTGCACATCTCCCAGCTGGAGGGGTCCGGCGGGTAGTACAGGCCGTGTTCGCCGACCGCGCGGGACAGCGTGGCGTTGACGACGCCCGGCTCGACGACGGCGATCCGGTCGACGGGGCTGATCTCCAGGATGCGGTCCATCTTGACGAGGGACAGGACGATGCAGCCCTCGCTGGCGTTGGCGGCGCCGGACAGGCCGGTGCGGGCGCCCTGCGGGACGACGGGGACGCGCAGCTCGGTGGCGGTGCGCATGACGTGCTGGACCTGCTCGACGGTGCGCGGCAGGACGACGACGGCGGGGGTGCCCGCGTCGCAGAAGCTCGCCATGTCGTGGGAGTACGAGGAGGTCACGTCCGGGTCGGTGAGGACCGCCTCGGCCGGGAGGCTCTCCTGAAGGAGGTCGATGAGGGTGCGGCTCATGATCACAGCGTCGCACCCGGGGCCATCGGTGTGAACCCGTGTGCGACGCCGTTCCGCGGGCCGGGGATGTGCTCTTCGTATGGACGGCAGTGGCGCACAGTGAGCCTCATGAAGCCTTCGGTGAAGCGTGTGCTGATCGGCTCCGTCGCGGGGAGCGTGCTGCTCGGCGGCGCGTACGTGCTGCTTCCGCCGGACGGCGGGGACCCGGCGCCGCCCGCGCTCGGCCCCGCGGGGCGGGCGACGGTGGCCGTGGGGGCGGGGATGCCCGCCGCCCTGCCGGATCTGACGGCGCTCATCGGGGAGCGCGAGGCGCATCTGCGGGCGCACCCCGGGGACGAGCAGTCCTGGGCGGTGCTCGGCTCGGCGTATGTGGCGAAGGGTGTGCGGACCGCGGACTTCGCGAACTATCCGAAGGCCGAGAGCGCGCTGCGCACGTCGCTCAGGACGCGGCCGGAGGGGAATCCGGAGGCCCTGACGGGTCTTGCCGCGCTCGCCAACGCCCGGCACGACTTCCGGGCGGCCCGGAAGTGGGGCGAGCTCGCGGTGCGGCAGGCGCCGAAGCGGTGGACGGCGTATCCCGCGCTGATCGACGCGTACAGCGGGCTCGGCGACGCGAAGGCGGTGGGCAAGGCCCTGGAGTCCCTGCAGAAGCTGGGCACGGGCGCCGCGGTCCTGACGCGGACGGGGCAGGTCTACCGCAACCGCGGCTGGCGCGAGGACGCGAACGCCGCGCTGACCGACGCGGCGGCGCTCGCGGAGGCCCCTGCGGAGAAGGCGGCGGCGCTGCACCGGGTCGGGGAGCTCGCGTGGGAGCGGGGCGAGCCGACGGAGGCGCTGCGCTATTACGACGTGGCGCTCGCCACGGAGGCCGACCACCATCCGTCGCTGGCGGGCCGGGGCCGCGCCCTCGCCGCGCTGGGCCGCACCTCGGAGGCGCTGCAGGCCTACCGGTCGGCGCTCACCAGGCATCCGCTGCCCGAGTACGCGCTGGAGCTGGGCGAGTTGTACGAGTCGTTGAGGCTGGGTCCGGCGGCGCGGGCGCAGTACGACGTGCTGCGGGCCCGGGTGCGGCAGGGGGGTGCGGCCGGCGTCAACAACCAGCGGATCCTCGGCCTCTTCGAGGCGGACCACGGTGACGCGGACGCGGCGGTGAAGCGGCTCACCGCGGAGTACAAGCGGCACGGCAGTCCGGAGACGGCGGACGCGCTGGGCTGGGCGCTGCACAGATCCGGGGAGGGCGAGGCGGGGCTGAAGCTGATCACGAAGGCGATGGACAAGGGGCCGCGCAGCGCCCTGTTCGCCTTCCACCGCGGGCAGATCGAGCGGGAGCTCGGCTGGTACGGCGCGGCGCGCCGCCACCTGCGGGAGGCGCTGCGCGTCAATCCGTACTTCTCGCCGCTCGGCGTGCCCGCGGCGAAGAGGGCCCTGAAGGCGCTGGGCGAGCCGCCGGAGGGCGGCCCCGAGCAGGTGTACGCGCCGAGCGGGGAGGTGGCCCCGCCGCTGCCCCGGCCCCGGCCCCGGCAGACGACGCCGCGCAAGCAGCCGCAGGCCCAGCCCTCACCCCGCGACTGAGTCCGGTCCCGGCACGGGACCCCACGGCGCTTCGAGCGCGGCCCGCAGGGCGTCGGCCGGGGCCGCGCCGATGCGATCGGCGAGCAGTTCCTCCAGGCGGGTGAGGACGGTGGTCGCCTCGTGGTGGGCGCGCTCACCGTGGGGGGTGCGGCGGATGAGCCGCTGCCGGGCGGACGCGGGGTCGGGGACCTGTTCCAGGAGTCCGGCTCCGACGAGGCCGTGCACCGCCTGGTGGGCGGTCTGCCGGGTGACGCCCATGCGGCGGGCCAGTTCGGAGACGGTGGTGCCCTCGTCGTCGAGGACGGCGAAGAGCTGCACCTGTGTCAGGGACACGGGCGGGGCGCCGGTGGTCTCCATGGCGGCGAGGAGGCCCTCCTCGAACCAGCGGCGGGCTTCGCCGAGGAGCTGGGGCAGGTTGCGTCGAACGGGTTTCTCGGTCATTAATGTCAGGGTACCTGACATTCGTAGCCCGTCACGAGAACCCGGGAGCCCCCGCCCATGACCATCGAGTACGCCACCCGCTACCGCCGCACCTCCCACATCCCCCCGGAGCCCGGCAAGCCCTACTTCATCGAGAAGGGCGACGGCGACCGTGCCCACCTCTTCGGGGACCTCGTCACCGTCTACGCGGGCGGCGAGCAGACCGAGAACACCTTCAACTTCTTCACCGTCGAGGGCCCCAAGGGCGACCTCATACCGGCCCACGTGCACGCCGACACCCACGAGGTCTTCTACGTCACCCAGGGCGCCGTCCGGCTCTTCGTCGAGGACACCGAGGGCATCCAGCAGGAGAAGCTGCTCACCCCCGGCGACTTCGGCTTCGTACCGAAGAACTGCACGCACGCCTACCGCATGGAGCGCCACCACAGCCAGGTCGTCGGCGTCGCCGCGGGCCCCGGCGGCACGTTCGAGCGCTTCTTCGAGAACCTCGGCGCGCCCGCGGAGGAGCACGGCCTGCCGCACCGGCCGCTGATCCCCGAACCCCACAAGTTCGGCACCGTGCCCGAGCAGTACGACGTGAACTTCCTGCCCGACCACCAGTGGCGGACCCGGTGACGGGGCCCGCGCTCCGCGAGCTGATCGGCGCGCCCCACCCGGACGTCGCTCCCCTGCCGCCCCCGGCGACGCGCGCGCCCGGCGTACGCGAACTGCGCGGCGTGCCCTACCGCCAGGACACGGGCAGCCGCCCCCTGGAACTCGACCTGTGGCTGCCCGGGACCACTCCCGAGGCGGGCCCGGCGCCGCTGGTGCTCTTCGTGCACGGCGGTGCCTGGCTCCAGGGGCGCCGCGACGACATGGGCCTGCGCACCCGGCACTGGTCGCCGGGGCCGTTCGCGCGGATCGCCGCCGAAGGGCTCGCCGTGGCCTGCGTCGACTACCGGCTCAGCGGCGAGGCCGGCTTCCCGGCCCCGCTCGACGACCTGCGGGCCGCGCTGCGCTGGCTCACCCTGCGCGGCGCGGAACTGGGCGTCGACACCGGACGGACCGTGGTGTGGGGCGAGTCGGCGGGCGGCCACCTCGCCTCGCTGCTCGCCCTGACCCACCGGGAGCCGGCCCTCGCCGGGGCCGTGATCTGGTACGGGCCGAGCGATCTGACCGCCCCGCGCGGCCCCTTCACCCCGGAGGACCCCGCCACTCCCGAGGCGCTCCTGCTCGGCGCGGCCCCGGCGACCGTCCCGGACCGGGCACGGGCGGGCAGCCCGATGTCCCAAGTCGCCCCGGGAGCACCGCCGTTCCTCCTCGTGCACGGCGACGCGGACACGATGGTGGACCACTCCCACAGCGCGTCGCTGGCCACCGCGCTGGAGCGGTCCGGGACACCGGCCGAGCTGTGGACGGTCCCGGGCGCGGACCACGGCTGGCACGGTGTGCCCGAAGCGGAGGTCGAGCGCATCTTCGCGCGCTCACTGGAGTTCGCGCGCGGCAGCGCGGGGCTCTGAGAAACGCGCTCGCCGGACAGGCCCGAGGAATCCGGGCCTGTCCGGCGAGCGGTCACGAGCCGGGCCGAGGTGATGGAGCCCGTCCGGCGACTGAGGACGAGCTGGGCGCAGCCCGCGACAAACGGCGCCTAGAGATTGCCCCGCTTCTCCTGCTCCCGCTCGATCGCCTCGAAGAGCGCCTTGAAGTTGCCCTTGCCGAAGCCCATCGAGCCGTGCCGCTCGATCATCTCGAAGAAGACGGTCGGGCGGTCCTGGACCGGCTTGGTGAAGATCTGGAGCAGGTAGCCGTCCTCGTCGCGGTCGACGAGGATCTTCAGCTCGCGCAGGGTCTCGACGGGGACGCGGGTCTCACCGGCCCACTCGCCGAGGGTGTCGTAGTACGAGTCGGGGGTGTCGAGGAACTGGACGCCCGCCGCGCGCATCGTGCGCACGGTCTCGACGATGTCGTTCGTGGCGAGCGCGATGTGCTGGACGCCGGCGCCGCCGTAGAACTCCAGGTACTCGTCGATCTGCGACTTCTTCTTGGCGATGGCGGGCTCGTTGATCGGGAACTTGACCTTGAGCGTCCCGTCGGCCACCACCTTCGACATCAGCGCGCTGTACTCGGTCGCGATGTCGTCGCCCACGAACTCCTTCATGTTCGTGAAGCCCATGACCTTGTTGTAGAAGCCGACCCACTCGTTCATCCTGCCGAGTTCCACGTTGCCGACACAGTGGTCGATCGCCTGGAAGGTGCGCTTGGCCGGCGGTTCGACGATCGGGTTCGCGGGCACGAAACCGGGCAGGTACGGGCCGTCGTAGTCGGCGCGCTCCACCAGGGTGTGGCGCGTCTTGCCGTAGGTGGCGATGGCGGCGAGCACGACCGTGCCGTTCTCGTCCTTCTCCTCGTACGGCTCCGTGATGCCGCGCGCGCCGTGCTCGACGGCGTAGGCGTACGCGGCGCGCGCGTCCGGCACCTCGATGGCGAGGTCGACGACGCCGTCGCCGTGCTCGGCCACGTGGGAGGAGAGGAAGTGACCCCAGTCCGTGGAGGCCTTGATGACGGAGGTGAAGACGAAGCGCGCACCGCCGTTGGTGAGGACGTAACTCGCGGTCTCGCGGCTGCCGTTCTCCGGTCCGGAGTAGGCGACCAGCTTCATGCCGAACGCCGTGGAGTAGTAGTGCGCGGCCTGCTTGGCGTTGCCCACGGCGAAGACGACCGCGTCCATTCCCTTGACCGGGAAGGGGTCGGCCTCGCGCGCGGTTTCGGGGCTGGTGTGGGTGGTGGTCTCAGTCATGTGCTGAGGCTCCCGCCGAACCGCAAGGTGCGCAATAGTTCGCGTTTCCAGTGGTCAATCTGCCCAGTGAGTGGCCAGGATGAGGGGGCTATCTGTACATCATGACCACCGTGGAGGTGCCATGGCGATCGATCATCTGGACGGCAGACTCATCGTGCTGCTGGCGCGGGAGCCGCGTATCGGGGTTCTTGAGGCGTCCCGCAGGCTCGGGGTGGCGCGCGGCACGGTGCAGGCGCGGATGGACCGGCTTCAGTCCAATGGAGTCATCCGGGGTTTCGGCCCCGAGGTCGACCCGGCGGCGCTCGGCTACCCCGTGACGGCCTTCGCGACGCTGGAGATCAAACAGGGCCAGGGCGCGGACGTACGGGCGCATCTGGCGACCGTCGCCGAGGTGCTTGAACTGCACACCATCACCGGCCACGGCGATATGCTCTGCCGCCTCGTGGCCCGGTCGAACGCCGATCTCCAACGTGTGATCGACCGGGTCGTGGGCTTTGATGGCATCGTCCGGGCCTCCACGGCGATCGTCATGGAAAACCCCGTTCCGCTGCGGATCCTCCCGCTGGTGGAGCAGGCGTCCGAAGACCCCTGAGTCACCGACCTGCGAGTTCCTTCGGAAAGACGAGGTGAGCACTTCAGTGAATTTCTGGGACTACCTCGGCAACCGCCACCAGCAACTGCTGACGGACGCGTATCAACACGCGAGCGCCGTCTTCCAGTGCATGGTCGTCGCCACCGTCATCGGCGTACTGATCGGCGTCCTCACGTACCGCAGCGAATGGGCGGGGAACCTCGCCACCACCGTCACGTCCACCATCCTCACCGTCCCCTCGCTCGCCATGATCGGCCTGCTGATCCCCGTCGTGGGGCTCGGTGTCGCGCCGACCGTGGTCGCACTGACCCTGTACGGGCTGCTGCCGATCGTGCGCAACGCCATCGTCGGGCTGCGCGGCGTCGACCCGTCGCTGGTCGACGCCGCCAAGGGCATCGGGATGTCCCGTGCCGCCCGGCTCTTCAGGGTGGAGCTGCCGATCGCCTGGCCGCCCATCCTCACCGGCATCCGGGTCTCCACGCAGATGCTGATGGGCATCGCGGCCATCGCCGCGTACGCGTCGGGCCCCGGGCTCGGCAACGAGATCTTCCGCGGCATCGGCTCGCTCGGCAGCAAGAACGCGCTCAACCAGGTGCTCGCGGGCACGCTCGGGATCGTCATCCTGGCGCTGCTCTTCGACGCCGCGTACGTCGTGATCGGCAGGCTGACCATTTCGAGGGGGATCCGTGCCTGAGACCACCGCCACTTCCGGGGCGACGATCGAGCTGGAGAATCTCACCAAGCGGTACGGCAACGGCGAACCCGCCGTGGACAGCGTCAACATGGAGATCAAGGCGGGCGAGACCGTCATCCTCGTGGGACCCTCGGGCTGCGGCAAGTCCACCACCCTGAAGATGATCAACCGCCTGATCGAGCCGACCGGCGGCCGCATCCGCATCGACGGCGAGGACGTCACCGACATCGACCCGGTGAAGCTGCGCCGCAAGGTCGGTTACGCGATCCAGTCCTCCGGCCTCTTCCCCCACATGACCGTCGCCCAGAACATCGCGCTGGTGCCGAAGATGGTCGGCTGGGGCAAGTCGAGGATCGCGTCCCGGGTCGAGGAGATGCTCGACCTGGTGGGTCTCGACCCGGCGGAGTTCCACCACCGCTATCCGCGCCAGCTCTCCGGCGGCCAGCAGCAACGCGTCGGCGTGGCACGGGCGTTGGCGGCGGATCCACCCGTCCTCCTGATGGACGAGCCGTTCGGCGCCGTCGACCCGATCACCCGCGACCACCTCCAGGACGAGCTGATCCGGCTCCAGCACGAGCTGCACAAGACGATCGTCTTCGTCACGCACGACTTCGACGAAGCCATCAAGCTGGGCGACCGCATCGCCGTGCTGCGGGAGCGGTCCCACATCGCGCAGTTCGACACCCCCGAAGCGATCCTCACCAATCCCGCCGACGACTTCGTTTCGGGCTTCGTGGGCGCGGGCGCGGCGCTGAAGCGCCTCAACCTGACCCGCGTACGGGACGTGGAGATCGCCGACATCCCCACGGTGACCGTCGACGACCCGCTCCAGGACATCTTCGACAGGCTGCGCGGCAGCAACACCAACGAACTGCTCCTGCTCGACAAGCACCGCCGCCCCTACAAGTGGCTGCGGCGCGGCGACCTGATGCGCGCCAAGGGTTCGCTGGCCCGCGCGGGCACCCTCGTCCACGACACGGTGACCCGCGACGCCACCCTGCGCGACGCGCTCGAAGCCGTCCTCACGGACAGCGCGGGCCGGGTCGCGGTGACCGGGCGGCGCGGCGAGTACACGGGCGTCGTCGACATGGAGACGCTGATGAACTCCGTCCACGAGATGCTGGAGGCCGACCGCCTCGAAGCCGTCGAGCACCAGCACCAGCTGGAGGAGCAGCGCGCCCGGCTGACCCAGTTCGAGCAGGAGGGCTACGGCGGGGAGGCGAAGGCATGACCGACACCTCCGGGGGCCCGACCGGCGTCTCCGACCGGGACGAAGCCGAGCCGACGGCCGGGCCGACGGCCGGGCCGACGGCCGGGCCGACGGTCCCGCCGACCCCGCTCGCCGCGCGGCAGCCGCGCAGGGTCACCTGGCAGAAGCTGACGTTCCTGCCCGCCGTGCTCGCGGCGGTCCTGCTGGCGACCTGGCTGTGGTTCCAGCAGGCCGACCTCGACTCGATCTCGAAGAACGCGCTGGCCGACGGCAACGTCTGGCTCAGGCTGCGCCAGCACATCGAGCTCACGGCGATCTCGACGTTCTTCGTCCTCATCATCGCCATCCCGCTCGGCATCCTGCTGACCCGCAAGAGGCTGCGCAAAGGCGCCCCGGTCGCGATGGCCCTGGCCAACATCGGCCAGGCGACCCCCGCGATCGGCCTCCTCGCGCTGCTGGTGATCTGGCTCGGCATCGGCGAGAAGGCCGCGCTGATCGGCATCATCATCTACGCCGTCCTGCCGGTCCTCTCCAATACGATCGCGGGCCTGAAGGCGAACGACCCGACGCTCCTGGAGGCGGCACGCGGTATCGGCATGTCACCGCTGGGCGTGCTCGGCAAGGTCGAACTCCCCTTGGCGGTCCCCCTCATCCTGGCGGGCGTCCGCACGGCACTCGTCCTCAACGTCGGCACGGCGACCCTCGCCACGTTCGGCGGTGGCGGCGGCCTCGGCGACCTGATCACGACCGGCATGACCAACCAGCGGATGCCGGTCCTCATGCTCGGCTCGATCCTGACGATCGTGCTGGCGCTCCTGGTGGACTGGCTGGCCTCGCTGGCGGAACTGGTGCTGCGCCCGCGCGGTCTGGAGGTGGACGCATGAGGACCACGGCCCGCACGACCGTCGTCGCAGTCCTGTCCGGCGCGCTGCTCGCGGGCTGCGGGCTGACGAGCGGCAGCCCGATGGTGGACGATGTCGAGCCCGGCTCGATCGGCAGGGGCCTGCCCCTGAAGGGCGCCGATCTCACCGTCACGTCCAAGGAGTTCACCGAGCAGCTGATCCTCGGCGCGATCATGGGCATCGCGTTCCAGGCGGCCGGCGCGGACGTACTGGACCGCACGGGCATCCAGGGCTCGATCGGCGCGCGCGAGGCGGTCAAGGGCGGCGACGCGGACGCCATGTACGAGTACACGGGCACGGCCTGGATCACGTACCAGGGCAACACCGAGCCGATCACCGACCCGCAGAAGCAGTGGCAGGCGGTGCACGACGCGGACCTCAAGAACGGCGTCACCTGGCTCCCCCCGGCCAAGCTCAACAACACCTACGCACTGGCGATGAACGAGCGGAACGCGGCCAAGTACAGGACGAAGACCCTCTCGGACGTGGCGAAGCTGTCGAAGTCGAACCCGAAGGCCGTATCGCTGTGCGTGGAGAGCGAGTTCGCGTCGCGGGAGGACGGCCTGCCCGGCATGCAGAAGAAGTACGGGATGCACGTCCCGTCCTCCAGCATCACCAAGATGGACACCGGGATCATCTACACCCAGGCCGCCAAGGGGACGTGCACCTACGGCGAGGTCTTCACGACGGACGGCCGCATCAAGGCGATGAACCTGACGACGATGGAGGACGACAGGCACTTCTTCCCCAACTACAACGCGGCCCCGGAGATCAACAGCAAGTCCCTGAAGGAGCACCCGGCGATGGCGGAGGTCCTGGCCCCCATCACCGCGAAGCTGAACAACACGGTCGCACGGGAGCTCAACTCCAAGGTGGACGTGGACGGTCAGGACCCGCATGAGGTGGCGAAGGACTGGCTGATCGAGGAGGGCTTCGTCAAGGAGTAGGTTCGGCCATAGTCTTCGGCCATCGTCTTCGGCACAGTTACAAAGACTCCGTTGCAAAGAAGGCATTGCAACGGAGTCTTTGCATGTCTACCTGGACGGCCCGGCGACCGCGTCCCAACTCGCCGCCCGCCTGGGCGAGTCGAGCGGCGCGAGTGGTCACAGGAGTGGGACGAGGCCGCGGACACCAGCGACTTCACCCTGGACCTGACTCCGGCGCTCGCCTCCGAGCTGGCCCACAAGATCCACGAACTCATCGAGAGCTACCGCACGGCGGCGCCGGAAGGCGCCCAAGACGTCGTGAAGGTGCGCGTCCACTCCAACGTCTTCCCGACCCGACCGAAGGCCGAAGGCACCTGAGAGGGGCCGGTCATGCACCCCGACATCCACCTGAAGCTGCATCACGAGCGTGCGCGGGAGTTACACCACGCGGCACCCGTACACCACTACGGACCCGGATTCCGTGCTCAACTGGGCTGGACGCTGGTCGAGTTGGGCCTGCGCCTGATCAGCAACTCGGAACCTTCCCACCCTTCCCGCCCTTCTCTTCCTTCTCCAGGGCGCGCAGTGCGTCGACCGTTCCCGTCAGCGTCGTGACGGGGACGAGGCGAAGGCCCTTCGGCAGCTCCGCCTGAGCGTCCGAGCACTCGTCCTTCGGCACGAGGAAGACGGTCGCGCCGTCGCGCCGCGCGGCCTGCGTCTTCAGGGCGACACCGCCGACCGGCCCGACCTTGCCGTCGGCCGTGATCGTGCCGGTGCCCGCGATCTTGCGGCCGCCCGTGAGGTCGCCGCCGCTGCCGTCGCCGTCGACCTTGTCGATGATGCCGAGCGTGAGGAACAGTCCGGCGCTCGGCCCGCCGATCTTGCCGAGGTCGGCCTTGACCTTCACCTTGTCGGTGTCGTCGACGCCGTTCGCCTTCAGATACCGCAGGGCGGCGTCGGTGGCGGCGCCCTGCGACTTCTTCATGTCGCCGAGGTTGTGCTTCTCGACTTCCTTCACGTCGTCCCCGACGGGGTAGACGGAGTCCTTGGGCATGACGGCCCGATCGCTCCGGAACCACCCATCGACGACGTCGCCCAGATAAATATCCATCTGGGGCCCGGTGGCAACGATCGTGGTCATCCGCAGCTCCCCCTCGGTCTCCCGCGTGGGCACGCCGGAGACCGTCAGGACGGGCTTCCCCTCGTGCTCCCCGAGCACGTTGGCCGTCCCCCCCGGCTGAGCCACGGCAAACGGCAACGGCGCGAGCCCCGCGACGGCGAGCAGGGCCACGACGGGCAGGGCACAGACGGCGAGGGCCTGGGGGCGCGTGAGACGAGAGAACGAGAACACGGGATCAATCTAACGTGCGGGGGAAAGTTCAAGCCCGTCCGGCGTTTGAGGACGAGCGCAGGTATATCAAGCCCGTCCGGCTTGGGGACGAGCGCAGGTATATCAAGCCCGTCCGGCGATTGAGGACGAGCTCGGCGCAGCCGGCGACAGACCGCGCCCCGTGACTCCGCTCGCCCGCGCGGCCTCAGCGCAACGCATCGGACACCTCCCGCGCCGCATCCACCACCCGCGGCCCCACCCGCTCCGGCACCGAGTCCGCCAGCATGACCACGCCCACGCTGCCCTCAAGGCCGGTCACGCCCACCAGCGGGGCAGCCGCACCGCTCGCGCCCGCCTCCAGCTCCCCGTGCGTGAGCGCGTAACCGGGATCCGTCACCAGGCCCTGCCGCGCCGCGAGGATCGCGCGCCCCGCCGCACCCCGGTCCAGCGGGTGGCGGAACCCGGTCCGGTACGCGACGTGGTAGTCCGTCCATGTGGGCTCGACCACCGCGACGGCAAGGGCCTCCGAGCCGTCGACGAGGGTGAGGTGGGCCGTCGCGCCTATGTCCTCCGCGAGGGAGCGCAGCGCGGGCAGCGCGGCCTCCCGTACCAGCGGATGCACCTGGCGGCCGAGGCGGAGCACGCCGAGGCCGACGCGGGCCCGACCGCCCAGGTCCCGTCGTACCAGCGCATGCTGTTCGAGCGTGGCGAGCAGGCGGTACACCACGGTCCGGTTCACCCCGAGCTTGTTGGACAGCTCGGTGACCGTGAGGCCATGGTCGGTGTCGGCCAGCAGCTTGAGGACGCGCAGTCCTCTGTCGAGCGTCTGGGAAGTCTCCGCGGTCACGACGCCCACTCCTTAGGTGAGGGTCGGCGGCCCCCTTACGCGGCGGTTGCGCCGCCGGTCCCGTGGGCGACGCGCGTCAGAGGCCGCCGGTCGGAACACCGGCTGCGCTCCGCGGCGGCGCTGCCACGGGGCGTGTGCGTTGCGGGGACAGTAGCGAGGCCGTCCCGCTCAGCGGAAGACTTCGTCCAGAATCCGGGCACCGGGGCGCCCCTAGCGCCCGCATCTGCCCCGTTACGCGGGGCGCCCCCGGCGAGCCGTGCGCGCGACATCCACACAAGCCCTCCGCACTCGGAACGCCCCGCTCCTTACTCGAACGTCACTTCATGACGTACTCGAACGTCACTTCATGCGGGTGGCCCACTCCTGGACCTTCTCGATCCGCTGCCGCAGCTGCCCGGCCGTGGCCTCCGCGCTGGGCGGCCCGCCGCAGGTGCGCCGGAGCTCGGTGTGGATCACGCCGTGCGGCTTCCCGCTCTGATGGACGTACGCGCCGACCATCGTGTTGAGCTGCTTCCGCAGCCCGAGCAGCTCCTTGTGCGAGACCACGGGCCGCCGCTCGGCGGGCAGTTCAAGGAGGTCGGCCTCCTCGTCGGGCTTCTTCCTGCTGTGGGCGATCTGCCGGGCCTGCCGCTTCTGGAGCAGCATCTGCACCTGATCGGGTTCGAGGAGCCCCGGGATGCCCAGATAGTCCTGCTCCTCCTCACTCCCCGGGTGCGCCTGCATGCCGAACTCGGCGCCGTCGAAGAGCACCCGGTCGAAGACGGCCTCGGACTCCAGCGCCTCGAAGGAGAACTGCTCCTGCTCCCCGGTGTCCTCGTCCTCCTGCTTGTTGGCCTCGTCCATCTCCTTCTCGGACTCGGCGTAGGGGTCTTCCTCCCCCTCCTTCTTCGGCTTGTCGAGGGCGTGGTCGCGCTCGACCTCCATCTCGTTGGCGAAGGTGAGCAGGTCGGGGACGGTGGGCAGGAAGACGGACGCGGTCTCGCCGCGCCGCCTGGACCGTACGAAACGGCCGACGGCCTGCGCGAAGAAGAGCGGCGTGGAGATCGTGGTCGCGTACACACCCACCGCGAGGCGCGGCACGTCGACGCCTTCGGACACCATGCGGACCGCGACCATCCACCGGTCGGTGCTCGCGCTGAAGTCGTCGATGCGCTGGGACGCCCCGGTGTCGTCGGAGAGGACGACGGTCGCCTTCGCGCCCGTGATCTCCCGGATCAGCTTGGCGTAGGCGCGCGCGGAGTCCTGGTCGGAGGCGATGACGAGCCCGCCCGCGTCGGGGATGGCCTTCCGCACCTCGGTGAGCCGCTTGTCGGCGGCCTTGAGGACGTTCGGCATCCACTCGCCGCGCGGGTCTAGGGCGGTCCGCCAGGCCTGGCTGACGGCGTCCTTGGTCATCGGCTCGCCGAGCCGCGCCGCGATCTCGTCGCCCGCCTTCGTGCGCCACCGCATGTTGCCGGAGTACGAGAGGAAGATGACGGGCCGCACGACGCCGTCGCCGAGCGCGCTGCCGTAGCCGTAGGTGTAGTCGGCGGCGGAGCGCCGGATGCCGTCGTTCCCCTCCTCGTACGTGACGAAGGGGATCGGGTTCGTGTCGGACCGGAACGGCGTACCGGTGAGCGCGAGGCGCCGCGTGGCCGGCTCGAAGGCTTCCAGGCACGCCTCGCCCCAGGACTTCGAGTCACCGGCGTGGTGAATCTCATCGAGGATCACGAGGGTCTTGCGCTGCTCGGAGCGGTTGCGGTGCAGCATCGGCCGCACGCCGACGCCCGCGTACGTCACGGCGACGCCGTGGTACTCCTTGCTGAGCGGTCCGGCGCTGTACTCGGGGTCCAGTTTGATGCCGATGCGGGCGGCGGCCTCCGCCCACTGCTTCTTCAGGTGCTCGGTGGGCGCGACCACGGTGACCTGCTGCACGACATGGTGGTGCAGCAGCCAGGACGCGAGCGTGAGCGCGAAGGTCGTCTTGCCGGCGCCGGGGGTGGCGACGGCCAGGAAGTCTCGCGGCTGCTCCTGGATGTACTTCTCCATCGCCCCCTGCTGCCAGGCGCGCAGCTTGTTGGCGGTGCCCCAGGGGGCACGGCCGGGGAAGGCGGGAGAGAGGTGGTGGGAGGAGTTGGCGGCGGCGCTGGTGGTAGTCACGGTCTCCGGGTTCGCAAGGTCGGCGGCACGTATGACAACCGGGCCACCTTACCGGTGATGCGGTGCCGTTCCACTGGGGGCGAGGCGGTGCCGGGGGTGGGTGGGACGGGTCTCACACGGGGCCGCGGGGCGCGGGGGTGCCGGTACGCGCGTCCCCCGGCACGTCCGCGTGCGGGCCCCCGTGTCGTGCCCCACCGGGCTCCCGTGGCGTACCCCGCACGTCTGCCCGCAGGGCCGAGACGGCGCTCGCCCAGTCGTCCGCCCGGGGGCCGAGACGGCGCTCGCTCAGCCGTCCACCCGCAGGACTGAGGCCGCCCCAGCCGCCCGCCCAGCCGCCCGCCCGCAGGGACGAGGCGGTGCCCGCCCAGCCGTCCGCACGCAGGACCGAGGCGGCACCCGCCCAGCTGTCCGCACGCAGGACCGAGGCCGCCCCAGCCGTCCGCCCGCAGGGACGAGGCGGTGCCCACCTAGCCGCCCGCACGCAGGACCGAGACGGCACCCGCCCAGCCGCCCGCCCGCAGGGACGGGGCGGTGCCCCTGGCTAGCCGTCCGTCCGTACGTCCGATGTCGCCTCCGGGCCGGTGTCCGACAGGACGTCCATGCGTACGTCCGTCACCACGTCGGTGACCACGACCCCCGTCCCGTCCGCCGCCGGAACCGCCCCCGCACTCCCTTCCGGCACCTTCGGGCCCTGCAGCCGCGTCGCCACCCAGGCGCCGACCAGGGCGACCGCCGCCATCGGCAGGAAGACGGCGACGAAGGCCGCCGGATGGGACCCGTCGGCCCCGGCCGCCGCCCCGTGCGCCTCACCCACCGCGCCCCCGCCGAGCGCGGCGAACGCGGCACCGCCCGCGGCGAGGAGGATGACGTTCGAGAGGCCGTCGGATATCTGCAGCGCGGCCGAGTTGGACCCGGCGTCCGCCGGTGGCGAGAGCCGCAGCAGCAGCACACTGGTCGAGGCGATGACCGTCCCCATGCCGAAGCACCCGAAGGCCCACGCGACGGCGACGACCCACACGGGCACGGACTCGATGAGGACGGTCGGCGCCGCCAGGATCGCGGCCGCGACGATGACCATGCCGCCTGCGGCGAGCCGCGTGCGGTGGGGCTCCATGCGGGGCCGCGACTGGACGTACGACCCGAGCGCCCAGGTCGCCCCGCCCACGGCGAGCGAGAGCCCCGCCATGGTCGGACTCAGCCCGCGCTGGGTGACGAGCATCAGCGGCACGAACGACTCGGCCGCGATGAACGACCCCGCCGCGACGCCGCGCAACAGCACGACGGACGGCAGCCCCCGGGCCGCCCGGTACGTCCCCTTGGGCAGCAACCCCAGCACCGCCGGCACGAGGACCGCCACGCCGAGCACGGCGGGCACGAGCGACAGCCACCGCAGGTCCTGCCCCGCGTACTGGAGGAGCCCCGCCCCCAGCGAGATCCCGAGCGCCAGCCGGATACGACGCCGGTCGAACGCGGCGACCGGCGCGTCCGGGTCGACCGGCCCCGACGCCGTCCTCCGTATCGCGGGCAGCGCGAGGGCGAGCGGCGCGACGACGAGGACGGGGATCCCGACGAACACCCACCGCCACCCGAGGTGCTCCGTGACCGTCCCCGCGACCAGCGGCCCCACCACGGACGGCACGACCCAGCTCGCCGCGAACGCTGCCATGATCGACGCCCGCAGGTGCTCCGGGTAGGCCCGGCTCACGACCACGTACAACGCGACGATGACCAGTCCGCCGCCGAGCCCCTGCACGGCCCGCCCCGCGATGAACAACCACATGCCCCCGGCGGTCCCACTCAGCAACAGCCCCGCAGCGAACAGCGCGATGCCGGTGGCGAGCGGGCCCAGCGGTCCTCGCCGGTCCGCCCACTGACCGCTCAGCACCATGCCGAAGAGGCTCGTCGTGAAGTACCCGGAGAAGGCGAAGGCGTACAGCTCCACCCCGTCGAGCTCGCGGGCGGCGATCGGCATCGCCGTCCCGACGGCGGTCGCCTCGAAGGCGATCAGCAGCACGACGGAGACGATGCCGATGCTCAGCGCGCGGTAGGGCGCGCGCAGCACTCCACCTGTGTCGGGGGCGATGTTGGTCATGCCCGTCAGCGTAAGAGGCGTGGCGCTGTTATGCCCCTGTCCCTGGGTGGGAAGTTACTGGGCCCTTGGTCGTACGTCTCTCAGTCGCGCGAGGCGTACGTGAGGAAGTCGGACCAGGCAGTGGGGGTGAGGTCGAGGTGGGGGCCGTCGGTGACCTTTGAGTCGCGGATGTGGATGGTGCGGGAGGTGAGGGCGACCTCCACGCATGAATCACCCTCGTTGCCACTGCTGTAGCTGCTCTTGAACCACTCCAGGGCGGAGGCGTCCCCGACAGAGGCCTTGCCGATCATGTTTCTCCCAGCATTCGCTCGATAAGGGCCCGCGTCGCTCTTGGCGTGAGAGCCTGGGCCCGGATGATGCCATACCGCAGTTCAAGGATGCGGAGCTGCTTGGGGTCAGTGACCGGGCGACCATTGAACGCTCCTTCGGAGCGACCAACCGCCGTTCCGTCCCCGAACTTCAGCATCTCGATATCACCGTCCAGCCCTGGATGGGCCTCGCAGTCGAGGGGCATCACCTGCAGCGTGACGTGCGGCAACTGCTCGACCACCAGCAGGTGTTCGAGTTGTCGGCGCCACACCATTGTGCCTCCGATAGGACGTAGCAGCGCAGCCTCTTCCTGTACGAAGCTGAGGCTGGGGCCGGGCTCCCGTTCGAAGATGGACCGGCGAGCCATCCGCGCGGCGACGTACCGCTCAACCGCATCCTGCGTGTACGCGGGTTGTCGAGCCCTGAACACGACCCGCGAATGCTCTTCGATCTGCAGAAGACCATGCATGCCGTGGCTGGCGTACACCGCGACCTCGACCGCTCGCTCCTCCAACTTCGCCAGCTCCCGAACCTTCCTCGGGTACCGGGCCTCCCGCATCTCCCTCTTCATCGCGGAAACGAGCCCATTCGCCCCCGTGACCTCGTCCACCTTGTCCAGGTACTCGGGACGAGGAATGCGTGCCCCGCGCTCGACCTTGCGGACAAGGTCCTCCCCGTACCCGATGGCCGCCGCGAACTCGGCCACCCGCATCCCCGCCGCCTCTCTCCGCAATTTCAGTTGATGGCCGACCATCTCCACGACCGCACTGATCTCGTCCTCGGGGTCGACGTCCCAGCCGGGTTCGTCCACACCGTCGTTGCGTTCTTCCACCGCGCCCACCTCCCACGTACCGTCCAAGCCCAACGCGCACACGTACCCGGGCGTCACCCGGGACAGCCGGGACAAGCCGGGACAACAGCGGGACAGACTCCGTACGCACAGCGCGCACCGCTATCCACGTCATGCACGCCCCGCCACGCTGAGTGACGTGAACCAAGAAACCACCCGGGCTCAAACCCCCACACCCGTACACCAGTTCACGATCCTGCTCTCCGCGACGCGCAGAGGCGCCCGACTGGCCAGGCTCCTGACGAGGGAGCAACTGCACAGTTGGGAGCGGCCGTCCGAGGACGCGGAGCAGATCGTTGCCGAGCTGGCGAACAACGCCGTGCTGCACGGCCACGTGCCCGGCAGGAGCTTCCGGCTGGGGCTGACGATCATCGCGCCGGACACACTCCGTATCGAGGTGACGGACGCGCGGGCGGACCGCAGCCCGCCGCTGCACCCGCGACGCCCCTCGTCCGAGGAGGAGTCGGGGAGGGGCCTGCTCCTGGTCGAGACACTGGCGGACCGCTGGGGCACGGACCTGGGGACGCCCGCGTTCGGCCCGTGCAAGACGATCTGGGCGGAACTGGCCCCGCCGCCGCGACCGTAGAACTCAGCCCATGCTGAGGGCACCGTCCAGGGACTCACGGATGATGTCGGCGTGACCCGCGTGCTGGGCGGTCTCGCCGATGATGTGCAGCAGGGTCCGGCGGGCCGACCACCGCCCGCCGGCCTCGAACCACGGGGCTTCGGGGAGCGGATGGGACACGTCGAGGTCGGGCAGCGAGCGCACCAACGCGTCGGTGGTGCGGGCGACTTCGGCGTACCGGTCCAGTACGCCCGCGAGCGTCTCACCGGGCAGCATCCGGAACTCGTCCGCCCGCTGGGCCCAGTCGTCCTCGCTCATGTCGGTCACGTCACCCAGGGCCGGAAGACCCTCCTGGATGAAGGCGGCCCACACGCGCTCGACCGAGGTGACATGTTTCATGATGCCGCCCAGACACAGCTCGCTGACGGTGGTGCGCCGCCCGGCCTGCTCGTCGGTGAGGTCGCGGACGGTGTGGCGCAGCATGGTCCGGTGCTGGGCCAGGTTGTCGAGCAGATCGGCGCGCTCGCCGCCGACAGTCGACTCGGCGAGGGTCGTGCTCTCGGGGTGGGGCATGGTGGTGACCGCCTTCCGTTGGTACGGCTCCGTCGAACAAGTGCGACGCTAGAGGGCAAGTAGGCCAGCTCTTGACCTATTGCGTAGGTCCCCTCTGCGACTTCGGTGGGCCGGTGCCTTTGACGGTTACCGGGGCCGCCCGGTTTTTTGCGGAGTGTGGCGCCTCCGGGCCGCCAGTAAAGGGCGCTCCTGCGTCGCGTCGGCTGCGCCGATTCCGCTCCGCTCCACCCTTGACTGCCGTCCCTCCACCGCACGTTAACTGTGACCCGGACGGCCAGGGGTGGGGGCTGCGGGGCCGCTGGGATGGGTCATCGGCTTTCGCTGCCGGGTGCGGACCGGTCCAACGTGGGCGCAGGTCACGGTCGCCGCTCGGCTGCCCGCGCGGCCTCGCTGGCCGGGTCATCGGCTCTCGCTGCCGGGTGCGGACCGGCCCATCGTGTGTCGCTGTCACGGTCGAGGCTCGGTCAGGCCCGGCCACGCCGCTCGGGTCATCGGCTCTCGCTGCCGGGTGCGGGCCGGATCAACGTGGCATGCCCGGCACGGTCAAAGTGCCGCAGGACCTGCGGGCCACCGGGGCCGGGCACCTACTTTCAGAAAGTTGTGAATGCAGGGGCCGCGCGCCCCCCTGCCACACCCCGCGCGCCCTCACACCCGGCCATCTCTTGAGGGTTCCTGCCTCCACGATCCCGCCTGCCGGGGGCGCATTCAGTGTGGGCGGGGGGCGTGCGGCGAACTCATTCGCAACGTCGCGAAAGTAGGTGCCCGGGTGGGGTGGTCTCTGCCCCCGGCCAGGCGGCGCATTGGCTGCGAAGAGGGGGCGCGCGGCTACCTCATTCACCACTTCGCGAAAGTAGGTGCCCGGGCGGCGGCCTCACCCTCCCGGTCGGGCGGCGCATTGGTCGTGAAGAGGGGGCGCACGGCCTGTCCATTCGCAACTTGTTGGAAGTAGGTGCCCGGTGGCGGGTGCCCTCGGTCTGCCCGGCACTTCGATGGTGAGGTCTGTCCACGATGGTCCGGTCCGCACCCGGCGATGAAGGGGGATGGCCCGGTCAGCCGGGCCGCGTGGGTGGCCGAGCTGTGAACGTGACGTCGGCCCACGATGAGCCGGTCCTGACAGAGCTGTGACCGTGGCGTGCGCCCACGATGGACCGGACCGCACCCGGCGACGAGAGCCGATGACCCGGCCAGCGAGGCCGCGCGGGCGGCCGAGCCTCGACCGTGACAGCGACACACGTTGGACCGGTCCGCACCCGGCAGCGAAAGAGATGACCCAGCTATGCGATCCCGTCGGCCCCACCCCTGGCCGTCCGGGTCATAGTCAACGTGCGGTGCAGGGACGGCAGTCAAGGGTGGAGCGGAGCGGAATCGGCGGAGCCGACGCGACGCAGGAGCGCCCTTTACTGCCGGCCCGGAGGCGCCACACTCCGCAAAAAACCGGGCGGCCCCGGTCACCGTCAAAGGCGCCGGCCCACCGAAGTCACGCCGGATGCCCCTCCGGCCAGTAGTGCTCCGTAAAGAGGCGGGACACCAGCTCCCCCCTGCTGGAGACGCCCACCTTGGCGAAGAGGATTTTGATGTGGTCGCGCACCGTGTGCGGCGTGATGAACAGCGTCGAGGCAACCTCCGCGGTCGTCATCCCGCGCGCGACAAGCTGCGTGATCTCCAGCTCACGCGGCGTCAGCCCGTACGACTCCGCGATCAGGACCGCCAGATCGGCGGGGGCCGGCGGCTCGATGACGAGAGCCACCGGTCCGGGCCGCCCGCCGGGCCCCGTGAGGCACGACGCGTGGCAGACCAGCCAGCGCCCCTCCGTGGTGCGGATACGCACGCGCGCGTCGCCGTGGTCGCGTCCCTCGGCGACCGCCCGCGCCTGGAGGGCCGTGCCGATCACCCAGATCGGCAGCCGCACACCCAGAGAGGAGGGGAAGGAGGGGCCCGCAGGGAGCGACGCGAGGTGCTGCCGCGCCTCCTCGTTGATCGATATCGCCTCGCCGGTCCCGTCGAAGTCGAAGAGGATCAGGCCGGGCGCGGGCGCGGGCGCGTCGGCCCGGCGTACGGGAGCGGGCGGCCGGGCGAACCCTCGTAGCAGCGTCGCCAGCGGGCGGGACTGGTCGGCGACCAGCGCGATCTCGTCAGGGCGGAACGGCTCCTCATGACGGAACAGGCTGATCAGGCCCCACGGCCGGTCGCCGATCCGCAGCACGGCCCGGAGTTCGTCGTGCACACCCCACCCGCGCAGCAGGCGCCGGTAGCGGCTGCTGCGGGCGGGCAGGTCGCCGGTGGCGTCGCGCAGTCCGGCCGCGGGTACGGCCGCCCGGGCCAGCTCGCGATACGGCAGGACGGTCTCCTCCAGAAGCTCGTTCTCCCAGTACGCGGCACAGCCCTCGCCCCAGCCGAGGTCCTCCACCAGCATCGGCGCCGTGATCAGCCCCGTCTCCGGGTCCGTGGCCCGCCACACGGCCGAGTCGAACGGCACGAGGCGGCGCAGGCGGGCCGACGTCCGCTCGAACAACTCGACGGCACTCGCGGCGCGTTCGGCCCCCGCGAGCACCCCCCGGCGTGGATCGTTCATGCGCACCCCTCTCCTCCCCCTGCCTGCCCCGCTCAGCTTGCAGGGTCCCGTGCGCGGCACCAACCCCTCAGATGAGGGGGTCGGCCCCGCCCGATCACCCACAGGCGGGGGATGGGGTTCTCCGGCGCGTCCGACGAGAGTCGACGGCGATCCCATCCGGACACCTCGGAGGTTGAACATGGACATCGCCATCGTCGGAGGAGGCGCAGCGGCCGTCGGTCTGCTGGACGCCCTGGCCACCGCCCCCGACCCCGTCAGCCCCGACGGCCCCGGCACCATCACCGTCTTTGAGCCGTCGACGAACCTGTGGCGGGGCCGCCCGTACGGGCCGGACCTGGACTCGGTGCTGGTGAACGCGCCGCCCGCCATCATGTCCGTCCGCCACCACGACATGGACCACTACGCGTCCTGGCTCGGCGAACGGGCCACCGACCACATGGACGAACTCCTCGACCGGCCCCTCGTCCCCCGCGCCCTCTACGGCGAGTACCTGACTCACACCGCCGAGAAGGCGGTGGCCGCGCTGGCCGAACGGGGGTGGTCCGTCCACGTGGTGCCTGCCCGCGTGATCGGGGCGGCCCTCGTGACGGGAGCCGACCGCACCGGCGCCCACCTGGTCCTGCGTACCGACGACGGCCAAGCCCACGTCGCGACGCGGGTGGCGCTGTGCGTCGGCGCGGGCAGCCCCCCGGACCTGTACGGCCTGGCGGGCACCCCGGGCTTCGTCGCCGACCCCTACCCGCTGGCCGGCACGCTCGACCGCATCCCGGCCGGAAGCGAGGTGGCCGTCATCGGCAGCGGCCTGACCGCCGTGGACGTCGTCGTGTCCCTCGCGGCGCGCGGCCACCGGGGCCCGATCACGCTGCTCTCCCGAACCGGCGTGCTGCCGTACGTCTGGCAGCGCCCCGTCGACCGCCGCCCGCTCCACCTGACCGCCGAACGCGTGGCAGCCCTGCACGCCGCAAACGGAACCGTCACCCTCGACGACCTCGTAGAGCTGCTGCGCCGGGAACTGGCTGACAGCGGCGAGGACTTCGACGCACTCGCGGCCGAGCTCCTGGGGACCGTGACCGCCGACCCGGCCCGGCGGCTCCGGCAACAGCTCGCCGCCGTCGACGACCCCCGGATCGGCCGTCGCATGCTCCAGGAGGCGGCGCACACCGTCGGCCCGTGCGCGTGGCGGCTGCTGCCCGAGCCCGACCGCGCGCGCCTGCGGCGCCACCTCCGCACGGTCACCGCCCTGGCCTCGCCCATGGTGCCGGTGAACGCATCCGTCCTGATGCGGCTGCTGGACTCCGGTCAGCTCACCGTCGCTTCCGGCGTCCAACGGATCGAGCGGGTCGACGGACGGTACATCATCAACGCCGTGAACCCGCCCCCACAAGCGATCCCCGCCACCGCCCGGCACCTGGTCGACTCCCTGGTCGCCACCGGCCTGGCCACGCCCCACCCCGCCGGCGGACTGGTCCCCGCCGACCCGCGCGTGCATGTGGTCGGCGACCTGGCCGGTGGTGGCCCGTTCATCACGTCGGGCATCCCCGGCATCGCGGCCCAGTCGTCCCGCACGGCACACGCCCTCTGCGCCCGCCCTTCATGAACGCCGCATGGCAGTCCCGTTGCACCACCCCGTGATCCCTTGAGGGCCCAGGGCACCCCGGCTAAGTTCAAGGAGCCGGGTCGACGAGATCAGGTGAAGGACACGGCCGTGTGCCCGAGTGGCTGAGGGGCTGGACTGCAAATCCAGTAACGCGGGTTCGATTCCCGCCACGGCCTCCGAACGGAGCCCGAGACAGGCCCGGGTGGAGCTGACAGTTCAGCTCACCCGGGCCTCGTCCAGCCGCTCCAGAATCCCGTCCACGGTCTCCCCGGCCGTCAACTCCGTGCTGTCCAGCCAGAGTCCGAGCCGCGCCGTCTGCCCACGCAGGACCGCGTCCAGGTCCTCGACCGTCCACGACGTGCCGTAGCCCGTCTTGCCACGGGCGGCCTCGCGGGCGGCGACCGCGTCGGGGCGCGGAGCGAGGACGACGACATACAAGGGGCGGGTGCGCACGAGTTCCACGTACGCCTTCAACTCCGCGCCCAGGGTGACGTCTTGGACAACGGCGACGAAGCCCGCAGCGGCGTACGTGTCGGCCGTCGACGCCGACAGGCGGTAACGAAGGTGGAGTTGAGCCTCCCCCTCACCCCCGGCCTCCCCCTCGTACGCCACCCCACCCGAGACGATCATCCGGCGAAAGGCGTCCCCACGTACGTGCACGGCCTTCGGCAGCCGCTCGGCCAGCGCCTGCGCGACCGTGGACTTGCCGGACGCCATGATGCCCGTGAGGACGACGACGGCGCCCTCGGGCACGGTCACGTCGCGACCGCCGCCTGGGGGCGGATCGGGAGGCGGTTGACCGGGCGGCCCGTCGCCGCGCGGACCGCGGAGGCGATGGCCGCGGGGGACGTCACGACGGGGACCGCGCTGGCCGCCTTCGCGCCGAAGGGGGCCACGACGTCCCGCTCCTCCACCAGCTTCACGATGCGGATGTCGGGGGTGTCGAGGGCGGTCGGGAGTGCGTAGCCCGTGAGGTCCGGGTGGCGGACGATGCCGCGCGGCGTGCGGAGGTTCTCGGTGAGCGCCGCGCCCACGCCCTGGGTGACACCCGCCTCGATACGGGCCTTCAGCTGGGCGGGGTTGAGGATGCGGCCCACGTCCTGGGCGACGGCCAGCTCCACGACGCGGACCGAACCGATCTCGATGTCCACGTCCACCACCGCGCGGATCGCGCAGAACGCCATGCCCACGAAGGCATCGCCCTGCCCGGCCTCGTCCAGCGGCTCGGTCGGGTGCGGGCGGCACTGGGCGGTGGCCCAGAGCTCCTTGCCCTCCAGGGCCTCGGTGACGGTCGTGGACAGCACGCCGTCGTACGAGGTGATCTTGCCGTCGGTGATCTGGAGCAGCTCGGTGGACATGCCGAACTTGTGCGCCAGGGGCTGCAGGAGCTGCGTGCGGACCATCTTCGCCGCCCGTTCCACCGCGCCGCCCGACACCCACGTGTGGCGGCCGCGGCAGCTCGGCCCGGCGGGCGGCTGGTCGGTGTCGACGGGGGCGACCCGCACGTCCTCGATGCCGAGCGTCTCCTGGACGATCTGGCGGGCCAGGGTGGTGAAGCCCTGGCCGGTCTCGACGGCCGCGCAGATCACCGTCGCCATGCCGTCGTGGACCTTCACGGTGGCCGTGGAGACCTCGTCCGTGCCCTCGGCGCCGAGGAGCTGGACCATGCCGAGGCCGTAGCCGACGCCCCGGCGCACGGCGGCGGGTTCGCCCGCGCCCTCGGGGCCGCCGGGCAGCAGCCACTCGTCCTCGGGGGTGTCCTTGGGCAGCTCGGGGAGCGGGAAGTCCCGTACGGCGGCGAGGAGTTCGGCCACCGGGGCGGGGCACGTCACGGTCTGGCCGGTGGGCAGGATGTCGCCGGTCGCCATGGCGTTGCGCATCCGCAGCTCGGCCGGGTCGACGCCCAGCTTCTTGGCGATCTTGTCCATCTGCGCCTCGTACGCGGCGCACACCTGGAGCGCGCCCTCGCCGCGCACATGCCCGGAGGGCGGGTTGTTCGTACGGACCGCCCAGCCCTCGATGAAGGCGTTCGGCACCACGTACGGACCGCAGGCGAAGGAGACCGCGGCGGCCAGCGCCTCCGACGACGTGTCCGCGTACGCGCCCGCGTCGAGCAGGATCTGTGCCTCCACCTTGACCAGCCGGCCCTCGGCGTCCGCGTGGTGGCGGTAGCGCAGGAGCGTCGGGTGGCGGTGGGCGTGGCTGAGGAAGGACTCCTCACGGGTCGCGGTGAGCTTGACCGGGCAGCCCGTCCGCAACGCCAAGAGCCCGAGCGGGAGTTGGAAGCCGGCGTCCTCACGGTCGGCGGTCGCGCCCGGCACGCCGGTGACGACCACCTTCACGCGTTCCGGGGCGAGGCCGTAGCAGGCGGCGGCCCGGTCGCGGTCGGCGTGCGGGTCGGTGGACGCGACGTACAGCTCCACTCCCCCGTCGGGGCGCGGCACCGCGAGGCCCGCCTCCGCGCCGATCGGCGCCGGGTCCTGGCGGCCGATGCGGTACAGGCCCTCGACGACGAGCTCGCCCGCCGCCTCCGGGTCGCCGTGCCGCAGCGGGATGTGACGGATGAGGTTGCCGTCGGGGTGCAGCGGTTCGGCCTCGAAGGCCTTCTCGGGGTCGGTGACCGGTTCGAGCACCTCGTACTCGACGATGACGGCGGCGGCCGCCATCCGCGCGGTGTCCGGGTGGTCGGCGGCCACGGCGGCGATGGGCTCGCCGTGGTGGCGTACGACATCGGAGGCGAAGACCGGGCGGTCCGCGGTCCTGCGGCCGTGCAGCGGCTCGCCCGGGACGTCCTCGTGGGTGACGACGGCGTGCACGCCCGGCATCTCAAGGGCGTGGCTGGTGTCGATGGAGACGATGCGGGCGTGCGCGTGCGGGGAACGCAGGACCGCCGCCCACAGCAGGCCCTCGGCCCACAGGTCGGCGGCGTAGGGGAAGGTGCCCTCCGTCTTCACGCGGGACTCCGCGGACGGCAGCGACGCGCCGATGCCGTGCGGCGGCTGCCCGGGCCCGTCGGGGGCGGCGGTGGGCGCGGTCGCGGTGCCGGCTTCGGTGGTCACGCGTGGCCTCCGTCCTGGCCGTAGGGGCCCTGCGGTTCTTCGTAGGCACTCTGGTGGACACCGCCGGCACCCGGGCCCGCCTGGTGCGGGATGCGGGCGGTGTCCGGGTGCTCGTGCTGGTTGTGGTTCTGGCGCTGCTCGTGGTCGTCCTGTGCCGAGGACTCGGCGGCGGCCGCGGACGTCGCCTCGCGCTCGGCCACGACCTCGCGCACGGCGTCGAGCACGCCTCGGTAGCCGGAGCAGCGGCAGAGGTTGCCGCAGAGCGCGCGGCGGGTCTCCAGGTCGCTGGGGGCGGGGTTGCCCTCAAGGAGGTCGTGCACGGTCATGGCCATGCCCGGCACGCAGAAGCCGCACTGCACGGCTCCGCACGCGGCGAGCGCGCGCTGCACGTCGGAGGGCTGTCCGTCGGCGGCCAGGCCCTCGACGGTACGGACCTCGCTGCCCGCGGTGGTCGCGGCGGGGACCAGGCAGGAGGCGACGAGGCGTCCGTCCACCTGGACGTTGCAGGCCCCGCACTCGCCCTGCGAGCAGCCGTCCTTGGCTCCGGCGAGGCCGAGCCGCTCACGCAGGACGTAGAGCAGCGACTCGCCGATCCAGGCGTCGGTGACGGGCCGGTCGGTGCCGTTCACGCTGAGGACGTAGGAGACGAGGGGGTGGTCGTCGTGGAGGGGGTTGGGCGCGATGACGGGGTCGTCGGAGCCGTCGGACGCCTCCGCCTCCGCCTCCGCCACCTCTTGTGGCTCGTGCGGCTCCTGCGCGTCCCGTGGCTCCTGCGGCTCCTGCGGCTCCTGTGCCGCAGCTTCGGCCGGGTCGCTGCCGCTGGGCTCGACCGCCTCGGCGGTCACGTCCGCCTCGCCGGTCACGTCGTCGGCCGCGACCGTCGGCTCCGGTCCGGCCGCGGGCTCCGCGGCGGCTTCGGCGTGCTCTCGGGGCGCGGCTTCGGGGGTGGGCCCGGGGGCCGACTCGGGGGCGACGTCCGTGACGGGTTCGGCGACAGCCTCGGGGGTGGTCTCCGGCACGGCTTCGAGGTGGGTTTCCGGGGCGGCCTCGGGCCCAACCTCCGGCACCGCTTCGAGGTGGGTTCCCGGGGCGGCCTCGGGCCCAGCCTCCCGCACGGCTTCGAGGCCGGATCCCGAGGCGGCCTCGGGCCCGGTCTCCTGCACCGCTTCGAGGTGGGATTCCGAGACGGCCTCGGGGCTGAACTCCGGGGCGACTTCGGAGGCGAACCCCAGGGCGGCCTCGGGGGCGAAGCCCGGGGCGGTCTCGGGGGCGAAGCCCGGGGCAGCCTCGGGGGCCGTGCCGAGCACGCCGACGTGCTCGGCGGCGGCTTCGAACTCGTCCGCCGGCTCCGACGACTCAAGGATGTCGGCGATCTCCGCGGCCTCGACGGCTTCCCGCGCGGCCTCGACGGCCTCCGCCGCCTCCACGGCGTGGGCCGCCTCCGCCGCGAGAGCGGCCTCCGCGGCCTTCGCCGCCTCCGCGCCGGACCGTCCGGCGGGCGGCACGCTGATCGCCCTCAGCAGCGTCGTCTGCTCGAACCGGCTCTCCTGCGGTGTCTCCTGACGGTGCTCGACAGGAGCCTGTTCGGCGGGGACCTGCTCGGCAGGGGCGTGCGCGGTGGTCTCCTGCGGCTGCGTGCCCCAGGGCGCACCGGCTCCCGCCCCCGTCGCCCACGGCGCGGGCGCGCCGCCGGGCAGGGTGGCGGGGGGTGTGCCGCCCCACTGGGCCGTCAGCGAAGACGCCGTGTACTCACCGGACTCGTCCGGCAGCTCCCCGTCGGCGACGGGGATGGACCACTGCCCGGTGACATCGGAAGGAGCGGGAGCGGGGGCGGGGGCCGCGGGCGCCTGCCCGTACTGGTGGTGTCCGTAGCCCTGCTCGTACCCCTGCTCGTACGTCTCCTGCTCGTACGTCCCCTGCTCGTACCCCTGCCCGAAAGGCTGCTGCAGCCCCGCGGCCTCCGCCTCGCCGAAGCTCCACTGGCCGGTCGCCCGCGGGTCGTACGGGTGCGCCTCCGGCTGCTGCTCCTGCACCGTGTCCGCGTCGGGCCAGCGCACCGCGCGGCCGCCGCCGGCCGCGCCCGTGACCTCGGGAGGCATGACCCAGGCGCCGGTGGCGGCCGGGTCGGTGGCGTCGGCGGTGGTGGGGGTGACCGTTATCTGCGGCGGTACGTAACCGTGTCCCGGGGCGGCGAGCGGGGCGTCCAGCATGCCCTCGGGGAGCTGCACGAACGCCGTGGCGTCGGAGTCGTACTCGCCCTGCGGGTGCGGCTGCCAGCCGCCGCCGTTGTGGGTGTTCTGGTCGTCGCTCACGACAGCGCCCTCCCCAGTGCTCGTCGGGCCAGCGCGGCGACGGTGCGCCGCAGATGCAGTACGGCGGGCGCCAGCGGCTGTTCGGTGCCGTCGGCCGCCGGGGGGTGGTCCGGGATGCAGGCGGACGCGACGTACTCGCCGAAGGCGGTGACCGCCTCCGGGACGAGGCTGCCGCGCTCGCCGTCCCAGTCGATCAGTGAGGCCACCCACTCCTCGGCCTCCAGCGGCCGCAGCGGCATCGGCGCGATGGCGCCGACCGCGCACCGCACACCGCGCCGCGCGGGGTCGAGGACCAGCGCGACGGATGCCGTGGCCCGGCCGGGGCCGGTGCGTCCGGTCGCCTTGAGGAAGACCTGGGGGGCGTGCAGGAGCGGTACGCGCACGAAGCCGATGAGCTCGCCGGGGCGGAGCATCTCCATGCCGGCGAGGAGGTGCGAGACGGGGATCTCGCGGCGGGCGCCGCCGGGGCCGGCGATGATCAGCACGGCTTCGAGTGCGGCGAGGACGGGCAGCGCGTCGCCGGTCGGCGCGGCCGACGCGATGTTGCCGCCGAGGGTGCCGGCATTGCGGATCTGGGGCGGTCCCGCGGCGCGCGCGGCGGCGGCCAGGGCGGGGATCAGCGCGGCGAAGTCGGGGCGTCCCATGCGCGCGTGCGTGAGACCGGCGCCGAGCAGGGCGTGACCGTCCTGGTACTGCCAGCCGCGGATCTCGTTGATGCGGCCGAGGCCGACGAGCGCGGCGGGCCGCAATTGTCCTGAGTTGACCGATGTCATGAGGTCCGTGCCGCCGGCGACGGGCACGGCGGCGGGCATGGCGGCGAGCGCCGCCACGGCCTCGTCCAGCGTGGCGGGCAGCTTCACCGATTGCGGTGTCTGTGCCGCCTGCGGTGCGTGCGTGCTCAAAACCGGCTGCCCCTTCCCGATGTCCGGCCGCGTGCTCCACGTACATCCATCGCGTATGTGAAGTGCTCGCCGTTTCGCGACGTGTCACCGTTACGCCTGTTCCGCCGTACGGTACGTGCTCACAACCCGGACGTGGCAACTCTGGCACATCTTCCCCGGGCCCCGACGCGGGGGTCCGCTAGGAGGCATTCGTCCCCAGACCAGGGGGATATGCCGTTTTCGCACGGCTTCCGGCGGCCCATGCTCCCGGCACGGACCGCCGGGAGCACGCACCCCGGAGCTTCCTCACACGTTCGGGGGCGACCCCTCGATCGGGCGTCCGAGCACGCCGGGGCGCTGGTGTCGCGGCAGCGGGCCGCTCGGCGGGCGGTAGTCGACGCCGAGGGCGTCAAGTCGGGCGTAGTGGGCGGTCATTCGCTGTTCGAAGTCGGCGAAGTCACGTTCGGCCGGGGCGGGCAGCCGCCGCCACGCCACCTCGCTGAAGGCCGCGAGGCGCGGGAACACCTGGTAGTCGACGCGCGCCTGGTTCTCCATCACCTCGGTCCAGACGTTGGCCTGGGTGCCGAGGACGTGGGCCGCCTCCTCCTCGGTGAGCTCGGCGGGGACGGGCTCGAAGCGGTAGACGTCCTCCAGGGTGCGGACGTAGGCGATGGGCATGGGCTCGTCGGGGCCGCCGTCCTCGCGGAAGTTCAAGTACACCTGCTGCTCGGGGCACATGACGACGTCGTGGCCCGCCTTGGCCGCGTCGATGCCGCCTTGGTAGCCGCGCCACGAGGAGACGGTGGCACCCTCGGCGAGGCCGCCCTCCAGGATCTCGTCCCAGCCGATGAGCCGGCGCCCGCGCGCGGTGAGCCAGCGGTCGAAGTGCCGGATGAACCAGCTCTGCAGCCCGTCCTCGTCACCGACCCCCAGCTCCTTGATGCGGGCCTGCGCGGCGGGCGAGGCCTTCCACTGGTCCTTGGGGCACTCGTCGCCGCCGACGTGGACGAAGGTGGAGGGGAAGAGGTCGAGGATCTCCTCGAAGACGCCTTCGTAGAAGCGGAGTACATCCTCCGTCGGGGCGAGGACGTTCGGGCTGACGCCCCAGGAGTCCCAGACGGTCATCGCCTCGGTGTCGACGACATCGCTGTTGCCGAGGTACGGGTAGGCGGTGATCGCGGCCTGCGAGTGGCCCGGGATGTCGACCTCGGGGACGACGGTGATGTGCAGGGAGTCCGCGTACGCGACGATCTCGCGGATGTCGTCCTGCGTGTAGTAACCGCCGTGCGGGTACTCCTGCCAGAGCGGCGAGGCGCGGTGGCCCCACCTCGTGCGGGAACGCCAGGAGCCGACCTCGGTCAGCCTGGGGTGGCGCTTGATCTCCACGCGCCACCCCTGGTCGTCGGTGAGGTGGAAGTGGAAGACGTTGAGCTTGTGGGCGGCGAGCAGATCGAGGTAGCGCAGGACCCCGTCCTTCGGCATGAAGTGCCGTGACACGTCGAGCATCATGCCGCGCCAGCCGAAGCGCGGGGCGTCCTCGACGACACCGGCCGGGACGGCGTACTCGGCACCGGACCGCAGCCGCGCGCGGCGGAAGGCGTCGGGGCCGAGGAGCTGGCGCAGCGTCTGGGCGCCCCAGAAGACGCCGGCGCCCGCGCCGCCGCGGATCTCGACGCGGTCGCTGTCGACGGTGAGTTTGTACGCCTCCGGCTCCAGGGAGTCGTCGACGTACAGGGAGAGGGAGTTGACCGCGCCCTCGGGTCCGTCGCGGAGCGGCAGGCCGAGCGCGGGGCCGAGCGTGGCACGCAGCCACCGCTCGGTGGACCCGGTGCCGGGGCCGGCCCAGACGGTGGTGGAGGCGTCGATGACGAAGGAAGAGCTCTGCGTGGCCTCGGCGCGTGCGGGCGCCGGGAGGAGTTGCCCAAAGGTCATGGCGCCCAAGGCTGTCACGCGATTGCGCGACGCAAAAGGGGCGTTGCGGCAGGCGCAACGCCCCTGGGGCGAAGAGGTCTCACAAGGGACGAAAGCTACTTCTTGCCGTCCTTGCCGCCCTTGTCCTTGTCGCCGCCGGCGCCCATGGACTCGTAGATCTCCTTGCACATGGGACAGACGGGGTACTTCTTCGGATCGCGGCCGGGGACCCACACCTTGCCGCAGAGCGCGACGACGGGCGTGCCGTCGAGCGCGCTCGCCATGATCTTGTCCTTCTGGACGTAGTGCGCATAGCGCTCGTGGTCGCCGTCACCGTGCGACACCTGCGGCGTCGGCTCTACGAGGGTCCCCGTACCTGCCCCGCGCTCGGGCTCGGGCTCAAGAGTGCTCATAAGGGCCAAGGGTACTCACGCGCGCGCCGTCCCGGCATCGGCCGTGCCTACCGGTTGACCGTTCGTATCGTGCGGGCCCGCTGTGGCTGGTCGCGCAGTTCCCCGCGCCCCTGGGGTATCCCGTGGTGCGGCCTCACGTTCGACCCGGGTGCAGGGGTCTTGCTCAGGGGCGCGGGGAACTGCGCGACCAGCCCCCACCGGCCCGCAGGCGGACGGAATCCCCATCCCGCGCGCCCCGCGCAGCGGACAGATGGAGGACAAGGCCCGCCAGGGCCACCGCGGCCGCCGCCCACGGCAGCGCACGCGGCGCGAGCCCCGCCGCGAGGGCGATCCCGGCGACGCCGGAGCCGACCGCGCTGCCCAGGTAGAGGGCGGAGTTGTTGAGGGCCAGGGCAACCGTCCCGCGCTCGGCGCGCAACGCGAGCAGCCGGTGCTGCTGAGGGACCTGGAAGGCCCACCCCGCCGCACCCCACACGACGAGCGCCGGATACGCGGCGGCCCCCAGCAGCGGCAGGACGGCGATCGCGACGGTCAGGGTCGAGACGATGCCCGTCACCAGGAGGACCACCCGGCCCGTACGGTCCACCAGCGGCCCCGCGACCAGACTGCCCAGCACACCGCCGATCCCCCACGCCCACAGGTAAGGCGCCACCGCGCCCTCCCCCACGCCGCCCGCCGAGTCGAGCACCGGCGCGAGATACGTGTAGAGGCCGAGGCTCGCCACCGCGCCCAGGAAGGAGACGCCCACGATCGGCAGCACCTTCCGGTCGGTGAGCGCCCCGAGCCGCGCCCGCACCGGCACCGGCGGCTCGGCGGGCACCTCGGGCAGCCCCACCGCGAGGCCCAGGAGAGCGACCGCGCCGAGGCCCGTCACCAGCCACATCGTGGCCCGCCACGACGTGTGGTCGGCGAGCAGCACCCCCAGCGGCACACCGAGCACCGTGCCCGAACTCATCCCGCCCATCACCAGCGCGAGCGCCCGCCCGCGCCGCTCCGGCCCCGCCAGCGAGGCGGCGGCCGCCGTGGACAGCGCGGAGTAGACCCCGGCGCCCACCCCCGCCACCGCGCGGGCGGCGAGCAGCACGGCGAGGCCGGGGGCGAGCGCCGTGAGCCCGTTGCCGAGCGTGAAGACGGCCAGCGCGGCGACGATCAGCACGCGCGGCCGCACTCCGGACAGCAGCCCGGCGACGAGCGGCGCGCTCACCGCGTACGCGAGGGTGAAGACGGTGACCATCTGCCCGGCGAGCGAGACGGTCGTCCCGAGGTCGTCGGCGACCACCGGCAACAGCCCCGCCATCACATAGGCGTCGAGCCCCAGCGTGAAGGACCCCAACATCAGCAACCACACCTTGCGCACGGCTTTCAGCTCCCCTGCTCCCTGACGGCGAGTGGGAAACGTAGGCAGCCTCCGTATGCGGAGAGAAATGCCCGCGGCGCCCATTTATGCTCGGGCGGCATGAACCAAGGACCGGACGAGGGACTGCACGAGGTGCTGGACAGAGGACCGGGCGGGGTCGAGCTGCGCCACCTGCGCGGATTCCTCGCCGTGGCCGACGAGCTGAGCTTCACGCACGCCGCCGCCGTCCTGCGCGTCGGCCAGCCCGCGCTGACGCGGACCGTGCGGGCCCTGGAGGACGCCCTCGGCACGCGCCTCCTGGAGCGGACGACGCGGCGCGTCGAGCTCACCGATGCCGGGTGCCGGCTGCGCGACGAGCTCGCGCCGCTGCTGTCCCGGATCGACACCGCGCTGCGGGGCGCGGGCAGCGAGCCCCCGGTCCTGCGGCTCGGCTTCACCTCGCTGCTGCCCGAGGCCTGCGCGGAGCTCGCCCACGCCTTCAAGGCGGCGACCGGCGCGGGCGTGCGGCTGGTGCGCCGCGACGAACCGCTCGCCGGGCTCACGTCGGGCGCGTGCGACGTCGCGGTCGTACGGGGCGACGTCCCGTCCGGCGCGCCGGTCCGCACCCGTGTGCTGCTGCACGAGCCGCGCGTCGCCGTCGTCGCGCGCGGCGCCGCGGAGCTCGCGGGCCGCCGCGTCGTCGACTGGGCGGAGCTCGCGGACGTGCCGCTGGTCGTGAACACCGTCACCGGCACGACACGGCCCGATCTGTGGCCGGCCGCCCGCCGCCCGCGCCTCGCCTGCACCGCCGACAACTTCGACGAGTGGCTGGAAGCGGTCGCGGCGGGCCACGGAGTGGGGGTGGCGCCGGAGCCGGTGGCCCGCAGGCACTCCCACCCGTCCCTGCGCTACGTACGCCTGAAGAACGCCCCGCCCGTCGCCGTACACCTGGCGATCCCGGCGAGGGACGCGCACCCGCTGGCCGAGCGGTACCTGCGCAGCGCCGGACAGTGCGCCGGAGAAGCCGCGGAACGCGCCGGCCGGCAGGCCGGTCGGCGTACCGGTCAGTTCAGCGACGCGTCGTCCGGATAGGTCGCCACCATCGCGAGCTCGCTGCGCTGGCGCCGCAGCACCGCACGCCACAGCCGCTCCGGATCGGGCGACGACACGTCGCCGGGCTCGGACTCGACCACGTACCAGGCGCCGTCCGCCAGCTCGGTCTCCAGCTGACCCGGGCCCCAGCCCGAGTAACCGGCGAAGATCCGCAGCGACCCGAGAGCCGAGGCGAGGAGCTCCGGCGGGGCCTCCAGATCGACGAGGCCGATCGCGCCGTGCACGCGCCGGAAGCCGACCGGGTCCCGTCTGCCCGCCCGCGACCTGGTGCCCTCCGACATCTCCTCGTCGCCGGGGATCACCGCGACGCCGAGCGCCGAGTCCAGCGAGACGGGGCCGCCCTGGAAGACGACGCCCGGCGTGCCGGCGAGCTCTCCCCAGCCCTCCAGGATGTCGGCGACGTCCACCGGCGTCGGACGGTTCAGGACCACGCCGAGCGAGCCCTCCTCGTCGTGGTCGAGGAGCAGCACCACCGCGCGGTCGAAGTTCGGGTCCGCCAGGGCCGGTGTGGCCACGAGCAGCCGCCCTGTGAGCGAGGACACCTCGGTCATGGTCCACATGATCCCGCATATTCGCCCGGCGCGGGGAGCCAATGCGCATACCGGAGTGAACGCAGCTCAGGGCCCGGAGCGGCCGATGGAACGCCAGCGAGAGACGGTGACCCGGAGTGTCCGGTTCCGTACGGTTCGTGTTGTCGCGAACTCATGACGTGCTTTGCACGCCCTTGCCCTTACGGAAGGGGGGTACGCGGCCATTACGCTTGCCCTTTGGTCCCCCCGTCCATCCAATCGGAACGCGAGATTCATGACCGTCACCGACGATGTACTGCTTGTCCACGGCGGAACCCCGCTGGAGGGCGAGATCCGTGTCCGCGGCGCGAAGAACCTTGTGCCCAAGGCCATGGTCGCCGCGCTGCTCGGCAGCGCCCCGAGCCGGCTGCGCAATGTCCCCGACATCCGCGACGTGCGCGTCGTGCGCGGCCTGCTGCAGCTGCACGGCGTGACGGTCCGGCCCGGCGAGGAGCCGGGCGAGCTCATCATGGACCCGTCACACGTGGAGAGCGCGAATGTCGCCGACATCGACGCCCACGCGGGCTCGTCGCGCATTCCGATCCTGTTCTGCGGCCCGCTCCTGCACCGCCTCGGGCACGCTTTCATCCCCGGCCTCGGCGGCTGCGACATCGGCGGCCGGCCGATCGACTTCCACTTCGAGGTGCTCCGCCAGTTCGGCGCCACCATCGAGAAGCGGGAGGGCGGCCAGTACCTGGAGGCCCCGCAGCGCCTGCGCGGCACCAAGATCCGCCTGCCCTACCCGTCCGTGGGCGCCACCGAGCAGGTCCTGCTCACCGCCGTGCTCGCGGAGGGCGTCACCGAGCTCTCGAACGCTGCGGTGGAGCCGGAGATCGAGGACCTGATCTGCGTCCTGCAGAAAATGGGCGCGATCATCGCCATGGACACCGACAGGACCATACGGGTCACCGGTGTCGACAGCCTCGGCGGCTACAACCACCACGCCCTCTCGGACCGCCTGGAGGCCGCCTCCTGGGCTTCCGCGGCCCTGGCGACCGAAGGCAACATCTACGTCCGCGGCGCCCAGCAGCGCTCGATGATGACGTTCCTGAACACCTACCGGAAGGTGGGCGGTGCCTTCGAGATCGACGACGAGGGCATCCGCTTCTGGCACCCGGGCGGCTCGCTCGACGCGATCGCCCTGGAGACGGACGTCCACCCCGGTTTCCAGACCGACTGGCAGCAGCCGCTCGTGGTGGCCCTGACGCAGGCCGCGGGCCTCTCCATCGTCCACGAGACGGTCTACGAGTCCCGGCTGGGCTTCACCTCGGCGCTCAACCAGATGGGCGCGCACATCCAGCTCTACCGCGAGTGCCTCGGCGGCTCCGACTGCCGCTTCGGCCAGCGGAACTTCCTGCACTCGGCGGTCGTCAGCGGCCCCACGAAGCTGCAGGGCGCCGATCTGGTCATCCCCGACCTGCGCGGCGGCTTCTCGTACTTGATCGCGGCCCTCGCGGCGCAGGGCACGTCCCGCGTCCACGGCATCGACCTGATCAACCGCGGCTACGAGAACTTCATGGAGAAGCTCCAGGAACTCGGCGCGAAGGTCGAACTCCCGAACAGGGCTCCGCTCGGCTAGCGGTCTCCCGCACGGCACACGAAAGGGGCGGTCACCCACTGGGTGACCGCCCCTTTCAGCTGCTTGAGGCTACTTGCCCTTGGCCGCTTCCTTCAGCTTGGAACCAGCCGAAACCTTGACGCTGTAACCGGCCGGGATGTTGATCGGCTCACCGGTCTGCGGGTTGCGGGCGGTGCGAGCGGCACGGTGGGTGCGCTCGAAGGTCAGGAAGCCGGGGATGGTGACCTTCTCGTCGCCCTTGGCAACGATCTCGCCGACGGTCTCGGCGAACGCGGCCAGCACGGCGTCGGCGTCCTTGCGGGTCACCTCTGCGCGGTCGGCCAGCGCGGCCACCAGCTCACTGCGGTTCATGTTTGTACTCCCGTGTTCTTTTGCCGTTGAGGCGTGCCACGCGGCAGGGCCGCATGATGGGCACAGCGAAGACGATGCTGCCAGGGTCCTCGGACAGTCCCCGGACCCGGGTCTGACGTCCAGACCCTCGCGCCCGATTACGCATCCTGCCCCCACCTGCGGCGGGAAAGCCAATCCGGCGCCCTTGGGGGTCACACGAAAAGCGTCCGCCGCCCCCTGAAATACGGGGGCCAGGGGAGGGCTGGCTGCCAAGCCACCCTAGAGGGGGCCCGTGGGGCCCGGGTTCCGCGACGCGCCGTGCGGCTAGGCCGTGGCGCCTGTCACAGCGGCCCCCGCGGCCTTCGCGGCGGTGCGCACGGCACCGGCCACGGCGCCCGCGACCTTGTCGTTGAAGACGCTGGGGATGATGTAGTTGCGGTTCAGCTCGTCCTCGGCGACGACGTCCGCGAGGGCACCCGCGGCGGCCAGCATCATCTCCGTGTTGACGGTGCGCGACTGGGCGTCGAGCAGGCCGCGGAAGACGCCGGGGAAGACCAGGACGTTGTTGATCTGGTTCGGGAAGTCCGAGCGTCCCGTGGCCACGACTTCCGCCGTCTGCCGGGCGATCGCCGGGTCGACCTCGGGGTCCGGGTTCGCGAGCGCGAACACGATGGCGCCGTCGGCCATGGCCGCGACGTCGTCGCCGTTCAGCACGTTCGGAGCGGAGACGCCGATGAAAACGTCGGCGCCGACGACGGCCTCCTTGAGCGTGCCCGTGAGACCCTCGGGGTTGGTGTTGTCGGCGATCCAGCGCAGCGGCGAGTCGACGTCGTGGGAGACCAGGTCCTCGCGGTCGGCGTGCACGACGCCGTGGATGTCGGCCACGACGGCGTTCTTCACACCGGCGGCGAGCAGCAGCTTCAGGATGGCCGTGCCGGCCGCGCCGGCGCCCGACATCACCACGCGCACGTCGCCGATGCCCTTGCCCACCACGCGCAGGGCGTTGGTGAGGGCGGCGAGGACGACGATGGCGGTGCCGTGCTGGTCGTCGTGGAAGACCGGGATGTCGAGGGCCTCGCGCAGCCGGGCCTCGATCTCGAAGCAGCGCGGCGCGGAGATGTCCTCCAGGTTGATGCCCGCGAAGCCGGGGGCGATGGCCTTGACGATCTCGACGATGGCGTCGGTGTCCTGGGTGTCCAGGCAGAGCGGCCAGGCGTCGATGCCGGCGAAGCGCTTGAAGAGGGCCGCCTTGCCCTCCATGACGGGCAGCGCGGCCTTCGGGCCGATGTTGCCGAGGCCCAGGACGGCCGAACCGTCCGTTACGACCGCAACGGAGTTGCGCTTGATCGTGAGGCGGCGGGCGTCCTCGGGGTTCTCGGCGATCGCCATGCACACGCGGGCGACGCCCGGGGTGTAGATCATGGAGAGGTCGTCACGGTTGCGGATGGGGTGCTTGGACGCCATCTCGATCTTGCCGCCGAGGTGCATCAGGAACGTACGGTCGGAGACCTTGCCGAGGGTGACGCCCTCGATGGTGCGCAGCTGCTCGACGATCTCGTCGGCGTGCGTGGTGGAGGACGCCGCGATCGTCACGTCGATCCGCAGCATCTCGTGGCCGGACGCCGTGACGTCGAGGCCGGTGACCGAACCCCCGGAGGACTCCACGGCCGTGGTCAGCTGGGAGACCGCTGTACCGCTGGCGGGCACCTCCAGTCGGACCGTCATCGAGTAGGAGACGCTGGGCGCCGTTGCCATGGCGGACTTCCTCTGCTTTCACCTTGTAGCTCTTGCCGTCCGATGGTCGCACCTACCGCCGAGTACGTGGTAGCCGCCCCGGATTGCGAACGTTTTGTTCACCGGCCAGTGCGCTGCAGTTTCGGAAACTTGTTTCCACCATACGAGAAGGTGACCGGAACGGAAAGAGGGACCGGAACAGAAAGAGGCCCACGTCACTGGGTGACGTGGGCCTCTCCCCTACGTTCATGACACCGACCCGCCATGCTCGCCTCGCGGCAAGTGGTCGCTCGTAGCGACGATGGTTGGGCCCGGGGGCTTGGATCGAGCCGGTGCCACATCCAAGGTAACAAACGAATCCCGTAAGGCAATTCCCGTCCCGAGAAGCCGCTCGGGTCAATCTCCGACTCCGAGCAGGGTCAGTCTCTGAGCAGGTCCGGGACGCTGGCCTCGTCCGGCTCGTCGCGCTCCCCCGACAGGACCGTGAGCTGCTGCGTCGCGCGCGTCAGCGCCACGTACAGGACGCGCAGGCCCGCCGGGGACTCGTCCGCGATCTCCGCGGGCGAGACGACCAGCGTCGCGTCGTACTCCAGACCCTTGGCCTCCAGGCTGCCCAGCGCCACCACCCGGTCGCCGAGCCCCGCCAGCCAGCGCGCCGCCTGCTCGCGCCGGTTCATCGCCACCACGACACCGACCGTGCCTTCGACCCGCTCCAGGAGCCGCGCCGCCTCCTCGCGCACGGACGAGGCGAGGTCCTTGCCCCGTACGACGGCGAAGCGGGGCTCCACACCGGTGGAGCGGACCGCCGACGGGGACTCCGCCCCCGGCATCGCGAGGGCCAGGACCCGCGCGGCCAGGTCGGCGATCTCGGCGGGGTTGCGGTAGTTGACGGTGAGCGTGAAACGGCGGCGCGGGCGGGTGCCGAGCGCCTCGTCGCGCGCCTCGCCCGCCTCGTCGGGGTCGGACCAGGAGGACTGGGCCGGGTCGCCGACGACGGTCCACGTGGCGTGCCGGCCGCGGCGGCCGACCATGCGCCACTGCATGGGCGTCAGGTCCTGGGCCTCGTCGACGATGACGTGCGCGTACTCGGTGCGCTCCGCCGCGAGCCGCTCGGCGCGCTCGCGCTGGGACTCCTCGCGCTGCGGCATCAGCTCTTCGAGGCCGGTGAGCAGGTCGAGGGGGTCGAGCTCACGCTTCTTCTTGGGGCGGTGCGGGGTGCCGAGGATCGCCTGGAGCTCGTCGAGCATCGCCACGTCGTGCACGGACAGGGCGTCGCGCCGCAGCGAGCGGGCGACCTTGCGGACCTCGCCGGGGTTGAGGATCCGTCGCGCCCAGCGGCCCAGGCGCCTCTCGTCGCTCATCGCGGCGAGCACGCCGCGCGGGGTGAGCTCCGGCCACCAGGCGTCCAGGAAGCGGATGAAGTCGTCCTCGGACGTGATGTCGTCGTCGAAGGAGGAGCGCAGCTCGGCGGCGAGCTCCGGGTCCGTGTGGCGGCCCGCCGCGCCGGACTGGGACCACAGGGCGTCCAGGAGGAGCTTGCGGGCGCGCGGGCGCAGCAGGTTGACGGGGGCGGTGCCGCCGAGTGCGTTGCGGCGGATGCGGTCCAGCTGGCCGGCGTCCAGTTCGAGACGGCGGCCGAAGGCGACGACGCGGAGGCGGGTGGGGGCGCCGGTGGCCTGCGGTTCCGGGCCCTCGTCGCCGAAGGACAGCTGCCCGTTGTCGCCGAAGGACAGCTGCCCGTTCTGCGGGGCGGAGGGGGCGGAGGAGGCGGCCGGGGCGGAGGGCGTCTCCAGCGCTCCCCTCGCCGCCTTCCGCAGCACCTTCAGCATGCGCGAGGAGCCCTTGACGCGGGCCACCGCCGGGCTGTCGTACTCCGTCGCCTCCACGCCGTCCACCAGGGAGCCGACCGCGCGGATCGCGACCTGCCCCTCCTCGCCGAGGGACGGCAGCACGCCTTCCGTGTAGGCGACCAGGAGCGGGGTCGGGGAGACGATGAGGATGCCGCCCGCGTACCGGCGGCGGTCCTGGTAGAGGAGGTACGCGGCCCGGTGCAGGGCCACCGCGGTCTTGCCGGTGCCGGGGCCGCCCTCCACGTACGTCACCGACGCGGCGGGCGCCCGGATCACCATGTCCTGCTCGGCCTGGATGGACGCCACGATGTCCCGCATCGAGTGGCTGCGGGCCTGGCCGAGCGCGGCCATCAGGGCGCCGTCGCCGACCACGGGCAGCTCCTCGCCGTCGAGGCGGGCGGTGAGCTCGGGGCGCATCAGGTCGTCCTCGACGCCGAGGACCTTGCGGCCCTTGGAGCGGATGACGCGGCGGCGCACCACCCGGCCCGGGTCGACCGGCGTCGAGCGGTAGAAGGGGGCGGCGGCGGGCGCGCGCCAGTCGATGACCAGCGGGGAGTAGTCGGCGTCGAGGACACCGATGCGGCCGATGTGCAGGGTCTCCGCGATGTCGGCGTGCTTGCCGTCCGCGTCCTCGCGCACCGCTCCCTCGGCCGGTTCGACCGCCGTGTACGCGCCGTCGGGCCCCTTCTTGCCGTCCTTGCCCCGGAGCAGGTCGATACGGCCGAAGAGGAAGTCCTCGAACTCGTTGTTGAGCCGGTTGAGGTGCACACCGGCGCGGAAGACCTGCGCGTCACGCTCGGCGAGCGCCCCCGGCGTACCGACCTGGGAGCGCTGGGCAGCGTCGTTCATCAGGAACTCGGCCTCGTGGATCTTCTCCTCAAGGCGTCGGTAGACCTGGTCGAGATGTTCTTGTTCGACGCTGATCTCGCGGTCGCGTACGTCGGCCACCGAGGCCCCTTTCACACCGTGCTGCTGCCCGTATTGAGCAGCCGTCCACCCTATGCGAAAGGGACCCGCCCTGTGCACTCGTCTCGCGCCGCACTCGTCTCACGCCCGGCGTGCGCTACACGTCGACCTTGACCAGCCGCTCCCCGTCGAACGTGGTCACCTCGAAGTGATCGATCTCGTTCCGGTCCATGGCCGCGCCGCCGTGCACGTACAGCGGGCTGCGCGCCCATTTGTTCGGGCTGTCCTTGATGCCGTACCCCCACTCGGGCACCGACCAGCTGCTGACGGTCTCCTTCTCGCCGTCCTTGCCGACCGCGACCAGGGAGCACTTGAGCGGGCCCTTGACGTTCTTCAGCTCCAGGACGGTGTGCGTGCCCCAGGCCTTCTCCTCCGTGCCGACCGTGGCACTGACCTTGGTCGCCGGGTCGGTGGCGCGCGCCTTCTCGTCCATGTGGTGGAAGAAGGCGTCCTCGGCGGGGCTCGACGGATGCGGATCGGCCACCACACCCTTCGACCCGCCGTCGTCACCGGCCACCGCGAGGACGACGAGCGGCCCTCCGACGATCAGCGCGACCGCCGCCGCGACCAGGTACAGGCCGCGCCTGCGCCCGCGCTCCCGCTTGACGGACACCTCCGCGACGAGGCGCTCGGCGAGCCGGGGGCTCGGCCGGGCGGCGAGCTGCTCGCCGATCGCGGGCACGCCGCGCGGGCCGGGAAAGTCCGCGAGCGCGGCCAGCATCGGCTCCATGCCGGAGAGCTCGTCCAGCTGCCGACGGCAGAAGTCGCACCCGACGAGGTGCTCCTCGAACCGCGTGGCGTCCGCGTCGTCCAGGATCCCGAGGGCGTAGGCGCCGACGGTCTCGTGGAGCTCGTCGTCCTGCCGCGCGCCGTGGTGGCCGTGGAAATCGGTCATGCCGTCACCCCCCGCTCCTCAAGCGCCAGCTTCATCGAGCGAAGCGCGTAGAAGACCCGTGAACGGACCGTCCCGCTGGGTATGCCCAGCGTCTCGGCCGCCTCGTTGACCGTACGCCCTTTGAAGTAGGTCTCGACAAGTACCTCCCGGTGTGCGGGAGTCAGATCCTCCAGCGCGTCCGAGAGCGTCATCAGCCACAGTGCCCTGTCGATCTCGTCCTCCGCGGGAATGACCTCCAGCGGCGACGGATCGACCTCCTGCGGCCGGGCCTGCCGGCTGCGGTGGCCGTCGATGACGATGCGCCGAGCGACCGTCACCAGCCAGGGGCGTACCGAACCGGTCGCTCTGTTGAGCTGACCGGCGTTCTTCCAGGCACGGATGAGCGTTTCCTGCACGACGTCCTCGGCACGCTGCCGGTCGCCCGCCACCAGCCGGAGCACATAGGCGAGAAGTGCTCCCGCGTGCTCGCGGTAGAGGGCGCGCATCAAATCCTCGTCCGGGCCCGGGGGCCGTCCGAGGCGATGGCGGTGCGGCTGCGGGCGCTCATCGGCCACGGCGGAATCCTTGCGCACGCGTACCTCCGGTGTCCGCCCTTTCGACGGGTCGGGCGGTTCTCACGACGGAGGTACGTATGCGGGGTGGCGCGTGTTCAACGGGGGCGGGCGGAGGTTCGAGTGACCTTCACTCGCGCCCGACCGCGGCCACCCTCCGGCGGTGCCTGGCCACCCGCTCGCGGTTGCCGCACACCTCGCTTGAGCACCAGCGGCGACGGCGGCCGCGGGACGTGTCGAGGTACACGATCAGGCAGTTGTCGCCCTCGCACTGGCGCAGGAGGGCGCGGGCCGCGGGGTCGGTGAGCAGCTCGACGGTGTCCCGGGCGACGGCGGCGACGAGCGCCGGGCAGCCGGGGTCGCCGCGCAGGACACGGACGAGGGTGCCGTCGGCGGCGCGGACCGCGCACGGGGCCGGGGGTGCGGCGGCGGCCAGGGCGTTGACGCGGTCGAGGGACGCGGCGGTGGCGGCGGGGCGCCCGTCGATCTCGCCGAGCACCAACTGCCCTATGTGGTGGCGCAGTTCATGGAAGGCGGTGAGCCATTGCGGGCCGGCGCAGGGCAGTGGCGCGCCCGCCGGTACGAGACCGGTGCCCGCGAGCCAGGCGCGCAGCCGCGCCACGGAGTCGAGCCGCTCCACGGGGTGGTTCGTCGCCACGAGGTCCAGGCAGCTCCGCCCGGAGTCGAATCGCAGCTCGTACGGAGCCGGGGCCGTGCCCAACGCCATGCGCCTGTCACCGCCTTGGGGGGTCACCGGTGAGTGAATGCCGTTGCGTACCCCTACAGTGCACTCCCCCGCGCGGCTCCGGAACCCGGCGTACCAGGTTGCCCGGAGAACCCTCTCCCGGGCGCCCCGGGAAGCCCTCCGCCGACGCGGCGGGGGCCGCGCCCGGCTCACCCCACGTACTTCGACCCCGCCGCCGGATCGATCGCCAGCCGGTACCCCCGCTTGACCACCGTCTGGATCAGCTTCGGCGTGCCGAGGGCCGTGCGCAGGCGGGCCATCGCGGACTCCACCGCGTGCTCGTCGCTGCCCGCGCCCGGGAGCACGCGCAGCAGCTCGGCGCGGGCCACGACCCAGCCGGGCCTGCGCGCGAGGGCGGTCAGCAGGGCCATGCCCGCGGGCGGTACGGCGCGCAGCTCGTCGTCGACGAGCACGGCGTGGCCGCGGATCTCGACGCGGTGCCCCGCGATGCGCAACACCCGCGCACGGGAGGGGAGTTCCTGGCACAGGAGCTGGACGAGCGGCCCGAGCCGGAACCGTTCGGGCTGCACCGTGTCGACGCCGAGGGACTGCAGCGGCAGCGCGGTGACGGGCCCCACGCAGGCGGACAGCACGTCGTGGTGGAGGGCGGCGAGGAGCTCGGCCGTCATGCCCCGCTCCTCGGCGCGGGCGAGCAGCGAGGCCGCGGCGGGCGCGCTGGTGAACGTCAGCGCGTCGACGCCCCGGCCGACGGCCGCGTCGAGGAGCCGGTCCACGGGGCTGAGGTCCTCGGGCGGCAGCCACCGGTAGACGGGCACCATGACCACCTCCGCTCCCCCGGCCCGCAGCGCCTCGACGAAACCGGGCAGCGGCTCCCCGTGCAGCTGGAGGGCGACGCGCCGTCCGTCGACGCCCTCGCCGAGGAGCCGGTCGAGGACCTCCGCCATGGACTCGGACGACGGCGACCACTCCTCGGTGAGCCCCGCGGCGCGCACCGCCCCCTTGACCTTCGGCCCGCGGGCGAGCAGTTCGACCCCGCGCAGACAGCGGACCAGCGCCTCCCCGTACCCCCAGCCGTCCGCGGCCTCGATCCAGCCGCGGAACCCGATGGCGGTGGTGGCGACCACGACGTCGGGCGCGTGGTCGATCAACTCCTTCGTCGCGGCGAGGAGTTCACTGTCGTCGGCGAGCGGCACGATGCGCAGCGCGGGCGCGTGCAGCACGGTGGCGCCGCGCCGCTTGAGGAGCGCGCCGAGCTCGTCGGCGCGCCGGGCGGCGGTCACGCCGACGGTGAAGCCGGCGAGGGGACCGTGGGCGGTCGGTCCGTCGGTGGCCGGGGTGCTCCTGGGGCCGGGGCTCGGGCTGTCGCTGGGCCTGGGGCTGTCGCTGTCGCTGGGCCTGGGGCTGTCGTGCATAGGCTCGTCTCGTCTCGTCCCGCTCGTGACTCTCGTCCCGCTCGTTTCACTCGGGGTTCTTGGTTCTCGGTTCTTGGTTCGTGGCTCGTGGGCGGCGGACGACCGAGCCTGTCAACGGCGCGTGACGGGCCCGGTTCACGCCGATGTCCGCCGTGTTACGTCACACCTCGGCGTAGCTGAGCTGCGACTTCTCCTCGGTGTCGGCCGCCGGGGCCGTACGGGCGACCGGTCGGCGAAGGTATACGGCCCAGGTGACGGCCGCACACACACCGTAGAAGGCGAGGAAGGCGATGTACGCGCCCGTGCCGGAACCCACGGTCTGGAAGGACTGCCGCAGCGCGAGGTTGATGCCGAGTCCGCCGAGCCCGCCGACGGCCCCGATGAGCCCCATGGCCGCCCCGGAGAGCCGCCGTCCCTGGGCCGCGGCGGCCTCCCCCACGAGCCCCTCGGCCTCCGCCTTCGTCTGGAAGATCCCGGGAATCATCTTGTACGTCGACCCGTTCCCGAGCCCGGTGAGCACGAACAGCGCGACGAACGCGCCGACGAACAGGGGCAGCGACTCCCGCACGGACGCGACGACGACCACACCGGTGGCGGCGCCCATGCCGAGGAAGTTCCACAGGGTGATGCGCGCCCCGCCGAACCGGTCGGCGAGCCGCCCGCCGAAGGGCCGGATGAGCGAGCCGAGCAGCGGCCCGACGAAGGTGAGCTGGGCGGCTTCGAGCGGCGTACGCCCGAACTGCGTCTGCAGGACGAGCCCGAAGGCGAAGCCGTACCCGATGAACGACCCGAACGTCCCCACGTACAGGAACGACATGATCCACGTGTGCGCGTCCCGCGTGGCGGCCTTCACGGCACCGGTGTCATTACGGACGGAAGAAATGCTGTCCATGTACAGAAAGGCACAGACGGCGGAGACGACGACAAGCGGAATATAGATCCCGAGCACCACGCGCGGCCCACCGCCCGCCCCGATGACGGCGAGCCCCACGAGCTGCACCACGGGCACGCCGATGTTGCCGCCCCCCGCGTTGAGCCCGAGGGCCCACCCCTTCTTCCGCAGCGGGAAGAACGAGTTGATGTTGGTCATGCTGGAGGCGAAGTTGCCGCCGCCGACCCCGGTGAGCAGGGCACACAGCATGAAGGTGGAGTAGGACGTCCCCGGCTCCATGACGACGAACGCGGCGACGGTCGGCAGGAGCAGCAGGGAGGCCGCGATGACGGTCCAGTTACGCCCGCCGAAGCGTGCGACGGCGAAGGTGTACGGCACGCGCACCACGGCCCCCACGAGGGTCGCCATCGACACGAGGAAGAACTTTCCGGCCGCGTCGATCCCGTACTCGGGCCCCATGAACAGCACCATCACCGACCACAGGCTCCATACAGAGAACCCGATGTGCTCGGACAGCACGGAGAACGCCAGATTCCGCCGGGCGACCTTCTCCCCGCCCTCCTCCTTCCAGAACGTCTCGTCCTCCGGGTCCCACCGCTCGATCCACATCACACGCCTCCAGGAGTAGTCCACGCACACCGGCCGACACTCCCGAACGTAAGGAGACCGCATTTCAACCTTGTGCCGCGCGATGACCACCGGGGAACGTTGCTCTCACGGGGGGTGGGGTGGGGCGGTGAGGGGCGCGGACCGCACGCCCCTCTGGCCGCTCACCGGTTGACGGACTGCACCTCTTCGACCTCGACCTGCTGGTCCGCGCCGAACCGGCCGTCGGGGAGGTCGCCGCCCTCGCCGGTCGTGCTGGTCCAGCTGATCTTCCAGGTGACGGTGGCCCGGATGTTGTACGAGCCGTCGCCGGAGGAGCGCAGGTACTTCACGCCGCAGGGCGGGTCCGTGTCCGCCGGGGTGCCCTTGGCGCGGGGTGCGCCGATCTTTCCGTCCTCGATGGGGCATTCGCCGGAGGCGGGGTACGTCTCGGCGTCCTCGGTCCCCGGGTCGATCGAGAGGGAGACGGGCTCGGCGGTCGTGGTCGCGGAGAGTCCCGACCCCGGGATGCTCGCGGTGACGGAGACCTTCTTGAACTTCGCCTTGTCCAGCCAGACCCAGGTCGGGAGGTTGACCTTCGTCGTCCCCTCGGGCGCCATCCTGATGGAGGTGCTGGGGACGGGGAGTTCGTCGTAGGCGTACTCGGCGAGGATCTCGGGAGTCACGGCCAGGGGCTCCTTCGGCGTCTCTCCCTCATCGACCCAGAAGGGCTGCTTGTCGCAGGCGCTGGCCTCCGGATCGTCCTTGCGGTTCGGATTGACCGCCGCGGCCCAGAACATGCCCTCGCCCTGCTTGTCGAGGTTGTAGTTCTTGTACGGCTTGCCCTTCTTGTAGCGGCTGTCGAGATAGTCGCCGACGAACTCCCCGACGCTGTCGAAGAGCGGGACGCCGTCGCCGAAGCCGCGCCACGCCTTGACCGTCTTCTCGATCTCTTTCGGCGAGAAGGCGGGCTCGTACCAGCAGGCGGGCGGATTCCAATTGCTGTCCGCCGACGAGAGGTTGCCGGTCCTGGCCGAACTCGTATTGCCGTTGACCGACGTCTGGACCTTTGTCTGGACGGTGATGGTGCGGCCGTTCTTTCCGCCCTTCGCCTGCTTCCCGTCCGTCTGGTCCGTCCAGCCGGCCCACGCCTGCGGTGCCGCCTGGCCGGTGATGACCAAGGCCGCGAGCGCGGCCACGAGCACGTTCCTCCGGGTCACGGCTGGCACAGCGCACTCCCCATCTCCGACGTGCTGTTGGTCAGCTGCCACACGCCGTCGGCGTTCTTGCGCAGCCGGTCGTTGTAGCGGATGTACGAGTCCTTGCCGGCGGGAGTGACGTTCTTCTTCCCCGTCTTGCGGTCCTTCGTGAACCCCTTGGACTCGTCCGAGCAGTAGGTCAGACCGGCCGAACCGTCCTTGCTGAACTTGACCTCACGGTCGGTGAAGCGAACCGTCCCGGCCAGCGTCAGGTCGTTCTTGATGAAGTTGCCGGACCATTCGATCGTCCCGAGCAGACCCGCGCCCTTGCTGTAGTACCGGACAGCCTCCGACTTCGGGTCCTGGTTCTCGATCGATTCCACGATGGCTCGCCAGTACTCGGCGTTGTCCCGCAGTACGGCGTCCGTCTTCGCGTCACCCGTGGTCTCAGGGGTGAATTCCAGTTTGACGTCCTTCGGCACGACGATCTTCGGCCGGTCGATCCCGTCCGCCGGGGCCGACGCCGAGGGGGACGACTTCTCCGCCGCGTCCCCCGCATCAGCGCCCGCGATCTTGTCGCTGTCCGTGGAGTCGCCGCTGCCCCCGCCGCAGGCGGAGAGCGAGAAGACTGCCGCAGCTGTCAGGGTGGCCGCTGTGAGCAGGGCGGGTCGGCGGTTCACTGTGAGCTCCTGGTGGGGCGAGAGTTCTCTGGAGTGCACCAAGCTATCCATGCGGGGGAGGCGAGGGCACGTCGAGGTCGGCCCTCACCCCAGATGTGTGTCCCCCAGCGACAACAGCAGCCGGCGCAGTGCCCCGTCGAGGGCGGCGCGGTCCTTCGGGGTGAGCGCGGCGAGCATGTGTTCCTCGTTCGCGACGTGGTCGACCACCGCGCGGTCGACCAGGTCGCGGCCCGCGTCGGTGAGGCGGACGCGGATGGCGCGGCGGTCGTTCGGGTCCGGATGGCGTTCGATCAGGCCCTTGCGCTCCAGCTTGTCGAGGCGGTTGGTGATGGCGCCGGAAGTCACCATGGCGGTCTTGAGGAGGCCGCCCGCGGTCAGTTCGTGCGGGGCGCCGACGCGGCGCAGGGTGGCGAGGACGTCGAACTCCGCGAATTCCAGGCCGTACTCGACGAACACCCGCTTCATGCCCTTGCTCAGCAGGTGGTCGGCCCTCTTGATGCGACCGACCAGCGCCATCGCGTCCAGGTGCGCGAGGTCCAGGTCGGGGCGCTCGCGGCGCCATTGGGCGCGCAACTCGTCGATGGCGTCGTGGTCGGTCGTCTCGTGGTCCGTCATGTCGTCGTCGGTCATGTCGTCGTCTCCGCTCTTGCCGCCATGCAGGGGGCGCTCGGATCCGCCCGAGGCAAGTCTCTCAACGTTCAGATACTTGACGCTCACAGATCCGGGGTCCATATTTATCTCAACGTTGAGAATAACAGCGTTGAGGGGATCGACGAGGGGAAGCGGCATCATGGACATCGGCAGCACCGGCACCGGAACCGGCACCGGTACTCGCACCAGCGCCACCACCGCGAGCACCAGCAGCACCAGCACCACCGGCACCACCCAGCGCCCAGCGTCGCCCCCGGCACACCACTCGCCCCCCGGGCGGCCCACCAACACCCCCCGCCCCTCCACCAAAGCCGCCGCCGGCATCGCCGCACTCGCCGCCATCGGCCCGGCCACCTGGGGCACCACCTACGTCACGACCACCGAACTCCTGCCCCCGGACCGCCCGTTGCTCGCCGCCGCCCTGCGCGCGCTGCCCGCCGGGCTCATCCTGCTCGCGCTCACCCGGCGCCTGCCGAGCGGCGACTGGTGGTGGAAGGCGGCCGTGCTCGGCATCCTCAACTTCGGAGCGTTCTTCCCGCTCCTCTTCTTCGGCGCGTACCGGCTGCCCGGCGGCGTCGCCTCGACGATCAGCGCCGTCATGCCGCTGCTGGTCGCCGGGTTCGGGATCGGGGTGCTGAAGGTGCGGCCGACCGGTCGTACGTTGGCCGCCGGGCTCGTCGGCGTCGCGGGCGTCGCACTCCTCGTCCTGCGCGGCACCGCCGCGGTCGACCTCGCGGGCATTCTCGCCATGCTGGCGGCCACCACGCTGATGGCGCTCGCCGTGGTGCTCAGCAAGCGGTGGGGCCGTCCGGCCGGCGTCTCCCTGCTCGCCCTCACCGGCTGGCAGCTGACCGCGGGCGGGCTGGTCCTGGCGCCCATCGCCCTCACCGCCGAGGGCCTGCCGGACCACTTCACCGGCGCGAATCTCGCCGGGTACGCCTACCTCGGCATCGTCGGCACGGCCCTCGCGTACGCCCTGTGGTTCCGCGGCATCGAACGCCTGCCCGCCTCCTCGGTCTCGTTCCTCGGCCTGACCAACCCGGTCGTCGCCACGCTCGCCGGGCTGCTGCTCCTGGGGCAGACGCTGACCGTCTGGCAGCTGGGCGGCCTGGTCCTCGTCCTGGCGAGCGTGCTGCTCGGCCAGAGCCGGCCCAACGGAAGCCGACCCAGCGGAAGCCGGCCCGACGGAAGCCGGCGCAATGAAGGCCGACGCGGCCGGGCACGACGCGCGTAACCACCGCCACGCCCGCCCCCGCACCACCTTCCTCAAGGAGCCGACCCCATGCGCATCACCGTCTTCGGAGCAGCCGGAAACGCCGGCAGCCGCGTCGTCACCGAGGCCCTCGCCCGCGGCCACGAAGTCACCGCCGTCGTCCGTGACCCCGCCCGCTTCAGCGAGCTCCACCCGGGCGCCGCCCACCGCGCCGGCGACGCCGGGAGCCCGGACCGCGTCGCCGAGTTGAGCGCCGGCCAGGACGTCGTGGTCAACGCGACCAGACCCGCCCCCGGCCACGAACACGAGCACCCGGCCATCACCGAGGCGCTCCTGACAGGCCTCGCCCGCGCCGACGGCGTACGCCTCATCGTCATCGGCGGCGCGGGCAGCCTGACGGTCCCCGGTACGCAGGGGGTCCTCGCCATCGACGACCCGAGGTACGTCCCGCCGGCCTGGCGCCACATAGCCGAGGCGTCGAACGCCCAGTACGACGCACTCCGCACCGCGGACACGAAGGTCCCCTGGACCTACATCAGCCCCTCGGCCCTCTTCGAACCCGGCACCCGCACGGGCGAGTTCCGCCTGGCCGAGGACGAGCTACTGGTGGACGCGGAGGGCAACTCGTCCATCTCCATGGAGGACTTCGCGATCGCCCTCCTGAACGAGGCGGAACACCCGAGCCCCCACCGCACCCGCTTCACCGTCGGCTACTGAGCCCCCGACTCCACCCGAGCCGTCACTTACCGGCGAACTTCCAGCTCACCTGGTCGCCGTCCTCCTTGGCGGACCAGCGGACCTCGATGGACTTCGAGCCCTTCGGGATCAGGTACGTCTCGCACAGGACGTGGGTCTCGCCCTTCTTCCAGCCTTCGAGGTCCAGCTCGTCCTCGCAGCCCGGCGCGTCCTCGGCGGCGCCGATGAGGAGGCCGCCGCGGGTGCCGTCCGCGTAGATCTCCGTGGTGTCCTGGACGTCGGGGGTGTCCGTGAGCGGCGCGCCGCCCTTGTGCGTGATCTTCATGTGGGCGGTCGCCGTGACCAGGCCCTTGGCCCTCTTCGGGTCCGAGACCAGCTTCTTGGTCTCGGCCTCCGTGCCGACGTCGACCTTCTCGGCGGTGACGTCGTACGTGACGAAGGCCTCGTCCTCCTTGACCTTGCCCGTGGTGCTCTCGCCGGCCGCCAGCGCCGACTCCTCCTTGGGCTTGTTCTGGGACGTGGAGGCGCCGGCCTTCGGCTTGTCCTCCGACTTCTTGTCGTCGCCGCCACCGCAGGCGGTCAGCGCGAGGGCGAGCACGGCGACGGGGGCGGCGGCGCGCAGCGCGGTCTTCCTGTAAAGCAAAGCAATCTCCTGGCAGAGGTGGGGGGCCCGCCGCACGGCGGTCGTCCGGCGTGAGCAGCGGGAAGAGCCGTCAGCTTAGGAGTTGGCTCCAGGGCGCGTCGAGATCGTTACGGTCCTTCAGTGCCCAACTATTGGCAGGTGCAATGCTTTGCGGGCGCACGCCGCAGGGCCCTTTACGCGCCGCCCCTGCGAGTGGGATGGTTGTTTACTGGTGCGAATCTCGTTGCCCGTGCTGCCCATGCGCGCACCGAGCTGCGAGCACCGAATGCCTGTATTTACGGCGGCATTTCAAGTCATTGCGGGCACCTCGTTGCACGTAACAGTCGCGCAACGCCTTGGCCCGGCCAAGGGTGCCGCGTCAGCTCCGGCCCGTCATGACGAGTACGTCCACGTCGGGCACCCATCCATCCGCCGGCTTCTCCAGCCAGCCCTCTTCCGCCGCGAGCTCCGCGGCCGCCGACCGCAGGGCGTCAACACCCGGGTGGGTCAGGCCTTTTCGCCACACCAGGGAGACGGGGGACAGCGGGACGGGGTCGATGAGCGGGCGCAGTTCGGCTCCCGGCATGGGCGGGAAGTCGACCACGGCGAGGACCGGGTTCCGGCTCTTCGCCATGACCCGCTCGAACTCCTCGGCACCGACGGCGAGCGGCGCCGGCGGCGCAATCCCGATGCCGCGCCCCTCGAAGAGCAGCCGCGCCAGACCGGTCCACTCCAGCGTCTTCGGGTTGCCCGCCCCCGCGTACACGGTCTCCCCCGCGAGCGCGTCCAGCGGCACCGCGTCGAGCTCCGCCAGCGGGTGGCCGGTCGGCAGCAGCACCGCCATCGGCTCGTACCGCACCGGCTGCTGGTCGAGCCCGGCCCGCAGCGCCGGGTCGAGTCCGGCGAACCGGCCGAAGGAGACGTCGAGCCGTCCTGCGGCGATCTCGGCGGCCGAGCCGGTGAGGCCGCTCTCGAAACGGGCCATCAGCTCGCAGTCCGGGGCGAGTTCACGGGCCCGCTCCAGGATGCGCCCGAAGACCAGGCCGGGGCTGTTCACGTCGACGAGCAGGGGCCGCGCCGCGCCCGCGACGGCGGCGACCAGGTCGTCCTGGGCCGCCAGGACGCGTCGCGCGTACGGCAGCAGCCGCTCGCCGTCGGCCGTCAGCGTGACCTGCCGCGTCGTGCGTGCGAAGAGCTCGGCCCCCAACTCCCGCTCAAGGCGGTGCACATCACGGCTCAGCGCCTGTTGCGCGACATAGAGGCGGTGGGCCGCCCGCGTGAAGTGCAGTTCCTCCGCGACGGCGACGAAGGCGCGCAGCAGCCTTGGGTTCACATCACGGCGTACGGCTGATTCCTGGCGGCGTACCTCACTGCGTCGCTCACTGCGTACCACTGATTCCTCGGTCACCGCAGGAACCTACAACGCAGATGCGTGAATCGGCACCCAACAGGTGTTGGACGCCATCCGACACCCCCGACGAGGGTGGCCCCATGGCCCACAACCCCTACGCCCGTCTCTTCGCCATACCCGGCGCCACCGCCTTCACCGTCGGCAACCTCATCGCCCGCCTCCCCATGGGCATGTTCAGCGTGAGCGCCGTCATCATGATCTCCGGCGCCCGCGGTTCGTACGCCCTGGCCGGCGCCGTCACCGCGACCGGCCTCGCGGCGACCGCCGTCGTGGCGCCCTGGACGGCGCGGCTGGTCGACCGCCACGGGCAGGCGCGCGTCGCCGTGCCCGCCACCGTCGTCGCCGCGCTCGGCTCCCTCTCGCTGCTGCTGTGCGTACGCTACGGAGCGCCCGACTGGACGCTGTTCGCGTCGTACGCCGCCACCGCCACGACGCCCAACACGGGCGGCATGTCCCGGGCCCGCTGGGCGCACCTCCTCAAGGGCGACGCGCGGGCCGTGCACACCGCCAACTCCTTCGAGCAGGCCGCCGACGAGCTCTGTTTCATGCTCGGCCCCGTCCTCGCCGCCTTCCTGTGCGGCTCGCTCTTCCCGCAGGCGGGCACCCTCATCGGCGTGGTCCTGCTGCTCACCGGCGTGCTCGTGTTCGCCGGTCAGCGGGCGACGGAACCCCCGCCCCAGGGGCGTACGGACTCATCCTCCGGGATGACATCGCTGCTCCACGCGCGCGGGATGCCCGCTCTGCTGACCGGCTTCCTCGCCACCGGTGCCGTCTTCGGCTCCCTCGAAGTCGTCACGATCGCCTACGCGGACGCGCAGGGGCACAAGGCCGCCGCGGGCGTGGTCCTCGCCCTCCAGGCCGCGGGTTCCTGCGCGGCGGGCCTCGTCTACGGAGCCGTGAAACCGCGCGGCTCCCTCGGCCGCCGTCACCTGCTGTGCGCCGCGGCGATGGCGGCGCTGATGACGCTGCCGCTGCTCTCCGTAGTGGCCACCGGCTCGCTGATCGCCCTCTCCGGAGCGCTGCTCGTCGCCGGGATGGCGACGGCGCCCACGATGGTCACCGCCATGACGCTCGTCCAGCACCGCACCCCCGAGGGGCGGCTGAACGAGGGCATGACCCTCGCCGTGACCGGTCTCCTCGGGGGCATCGCCTGCGGCGCGGCAGGCGGCGGCTGGGCGGTGGAGCACCTGGGCACCGCCGCGGGTTACGGGGTGCCGGTCGCCGCCGCCTGCTGCGCCCTGCTGGTCAGCAGCGCACAGGCTTGCGCCACGAGCACTCCAGGTCGCCGCCGTCCCGCTCGGCCGCGCGCGTCGAACGCGGCGTGACCAGGACGGCCTCGTCCTCGGTGGAGGAGGCGAGGGTCACCATGATCGCGTCCTCGACGGGCTTCACGGAGGAGGCCAGGTGGTTGTTGAGGATGACGCTGAAGACCAGCTCGCGTCCGTCCTTGTCCTTGACGTAGCCGGAGAGGGCGGACGCTCCTGTCAGCGTTCCCGTCTTGGCGGTGACGTTGAGGGCCGCCGGAGTGCCGCACATCCGCGAGCGCAGGGTGCCGCCGACGGACTTGCCGGGGCCGCAGGCCACCGGAAGGGACGCGTGCCAGTCCGCGAACCACGGCTCGGCCTTCACCGAACGCAGCAGCTTGATGTACTGCTCCGCGGCGGCGTTGTCCTTGCGCGAGAGGCCGGAGCCGTCGACCTGGCGCAGCTTGCCCGGGTCGACACCGGCGGTCTTCAGATAGCCGTTGATCGCCGCGATGCCGTCGCCCCAACTCCCGGGCCGCCCGGTCGCCTTGTGGCCCATGGCCTTGGTGAGGCTCTCCGCGTGCATGTTGTTGGAGAGCTTCATGAACGGGACCATGAGGTCCTTGAGCGGCATGGAGGCGTGCGAGGCGAGCTGCCGGGCGCGCTTCGGTGTGGCGATGCCGGCCCTGGTCGGGCCGCTCACCCGCACGCCGTGGGCGGCGAGCGCGTCGCGGAAGACGGCGGCCGCGTACCCGGTGGGCTCCCAGACGGTGACCCACTCCTTGGTGGTGTCCCCGCCGACCGGGACGGTGCCGCTGACGGTGATGGTGTTGCTGCCGTGCTGCCGCTCCACGGCGACGGTGTCTGCGACGGTGGTCGCGCGCAGATCGATGTCTACGTAGTCGGTCTTCGGCACCACGCTGACGCGCGGCTTGTCCCCGGCCCGCGCCCCGGGCGCGACCTCGACGATCACCGTGCCGGTGTCGTAGTCGGTGTCGGGGGCGACGCTCAGGGCGCTGATCTGCGCGGCGTAGTACGCGGACTCGTCGTCGCCGCTCCACGCATCGCCGATGCGCTTGCTGTCGAAGCGGGTGTCGTCGGCGACCAGCCGTCCCGAGACCCGCCGGATCCCCGAGTCGGCGATCTTCGCGGCGAGTCGGTCGTAGTCCTTGGCGAGCGTCGTGGGGTCGCCTGTGCCGCGCAGGTACAGGTCTCCTTGGAGCACGGGGCCGCGCCGCGTTGCCGTGGAGAGGACGTCGGTGGTGAACCGGTGGCCGGGGCCGAGGAGTTCCATGGCCGCGGCCGAGGTGAGCAGCTTGGTGTTGGAGGCGGGCATCAGGCGCCCGCTGGAGCGGTGCTGGTACAGGACGTCGCCGGACGCGGAGTCGGCGACGACGACACTGGCGACGCCGCCCTCCATGCGCGGGTCGCCCAGGATGGTGTCGATGGCCTCGGGGAGCCCCGACCGGTCGGCGTCCGCCCCGGCCGGTGAGCCGACGGCGAGCCCGGCCGCCGCGACGGCGAGCACGGCGGGCCAGATCCAGTGGCGCATACGGATGGTGACGCGTCTCACGGGTCTACTCATGACCCCGGAGCATGACAGCCCCCGGGGCATGACAGAAGCCCCCTGGCCGGAGGGCCAGAGGGCTTCAGCCTCACATGGGAATTGTGGAGATGGCGGGAATCGAACCCGCGTCCAACGGTGCAGAATCAGGGCTTCTCCGTGTGCAGTTCGCTGCGATTTTCTCGGCCCCGGCGATCACGCGAACAAGTCGCCGACGGGCCCAGTCACTGTTTGATTTCCTCCTAGGTCCCGTGACCGGGCCTAGAAGTTTAGTTCCCTAGCTGATGCCAGGATCCGGGTCGGGAACAGCCCCGGGCTGACACTTCGCAAGTCGCTACTTAGGCAGCGAGGGCGAAGGAATCGCGCTTGGTGTTGGCGATTATTTTTTGCGACATATGGTTTACGAGATCATTGCCGCTTCCTCGACACGCTTCCCCTGCTTCGACATCCGCTGTCGAAACCGATCATCCCCATGTTGATTTTTCAAATGGACCATCCGAACCACCTCACAGTGGATCTTCGGTCCGTCCTGCCCCGTCACCGGCGGAGCAAGACCCATCGTACGTGACCAACGCACGACGGTGCCAGCCTATTCCGCGGACCTCGCGACCGGGGGCTAGCCGATCCCCTGGCGCCGCCGCACCGCCGAGATCGCGCGGTTGGTCTCACGGGTGTCCTGCTTCTCGCGGAGCGTCTGCCGCTTGTCGAACTCCTTCTTGCCCTTGGCCAGCGCGATCTCGACCTTGACCCGGCTGTCCTTGAAGTACAGGGCGAGGGGCACGATCGTGTGACCCGTCTCCTTGGACTTGGACTCCAGCTTGTCGATCTCGGCCCGGTGCAGCAGGAGCTTCCGCTTCCGCGTGGCGGAGTGGTTGGTCCAGGTGCCCTGCACGTACTCCGGGACGTGGATGTTGTGCAGCCAGGCCTCGCCGTGGTCGATGTGCACGAAGCCGTCCACCAGGGAGGCCCGGCCGAGACGCAGCGACTTGACCTCGGTGCCCATCAGCACCAGGCCGCACTCGTAGGTGTCCAGGATGTGGTAGTCGTGCCGCGCCTTCTTGTTCTGCGCGACCATCTTCCGGGCGGGGGCCTTCTCATTGGCCTTCGCGGCCTTGCGCTTTACCTTTTCCTTCGCCATAGTCCGGCCATTTTCGCACTACGAGGGGGGTCCGAGGCCAGTCAATACTGTCTCGGCCCGCTCCTCGGCCCGCTCGTCGGCCTCCAGGTCCGGGGTGATGCCCCGGCCGTCGACGGCCCGCCCCGAAGGGGTGCGGTAGTGGCCGACGGTCAGCTCGGCGACGGAGCCGTCGGGCAGGCGGCTCGGCATCTGGACCGCGCCCTTGCCGAAGGTCCTCGACCCCACCACGACCGCGCGGCCGCGGTCCTGGAGTGCGCCCGTGAGGAGCTCGGCCGCGCTCATCGTGCCGCCGTCGACGAGCGCGACCACGGGTCTGTCCGTGTCGCCGCCCCGCTCGGCGTGGAGCGCCTTCTCCTCACCCCGTACGTCATACGTCGCGACGAGGCCGCCGTCGACCAGCGCGGACGCGGCGGTGACCGCCTCCGACACGAGGCCTCCGGAGTTGCCACGCAGGTCGAGCATGATCCCCGCGTCCTCGGGGGCCTCGCGCACGGCGGTCCGCACGGCCTCTCCGGAGTCCTTGGTGAACGCCGCGACCTTGATCAGGACGGCGCCGCTGGGCAGCTCGCTGACCGTGACGGGGTCCGTGGAGAGGTGGGCCCTGCGCACCGTCTCGCGCCACGCGCGCGTGCCGCGCTCCACGCCGAGGGTCACCGGGGTGCCCGCGCGGTCGCCGCGCAGCAGGGCGAGGACCTCCGTGACGGGCCGGCCCGTCACGCGCTTGCCGTCGACGGTGCGCAGCCGGTCGCCCTCGCGGAGCCCGGCCCGGTCCGCCGGCCCGTCCCGCTGGACCCGGGAGACCTCGATGCGCCCGTCGGCCGCGCGCCGGGCCCACAGCCCGACGCCCGTGTACCCGCCGCCGAGGGCCTTCTCGAACTCCTGGTACTCCCCCGGCGAGTACACCGACCCCCAGCGGTCCCCGCTGCGGCTGACGGCCTCCTCGGCGGCCTTCGTGGCGGACTTCCCGTCGGCCATGGCCTCCGCGGCGGCGTCGGCGGCTTCCTCGGCGGTGTCTGCGGGGTCGCCGGGGCCGTCGGCGCGCTCCGAAGAGGCGAGCACGCCCGGACGTGCCGAAGGAGGAGGGGGATTTCGGCCGTCGTCCGCGGTGTCGCTCCAGGAGCCGGTGGCGGCGCCCGTGACGAGGACGCTCGCGAAGACCAATGTCAGGGTCGCCCCGCGGCGGATGCGGCGGGGCCGGGACAACCGGTCGGCGAACCGGACGAGGCCTGACATGACGGTGAGTCTAGGACAACGAAGGGCGCCGTACGGTTGGTTGAACCGTACGACGCCCTCACGCCCTGGCGGCTCTTGTCACACCTTCAGGTACTTGCGCAACGCGAAGAACGCGGCAAGCGCGGGCATCAGAAGGCCGATTGCGAGCACCAGCGGCAACTTGGCCAGGACCGCGTCCCAGCCGATGAAGTTGATCAGGTTGATCTTCTCGGACAGCTCAAGACCGTGGTCGATCATGAAGTACCGCCCGACCAGCAGCATTCCGCAGGCGACGGCTCCGCCGATGAGTCCCGCGACGGCGGCCTCCATGATGAACGGCATCTGGATGTAGAAGCTGGACGCGCCGACCAGCCGCATGATGCCGGTCTCGCGTCTGCGGCTGAACGCCGAGACGCGCACCGTGTTGACGATCAGCATCAGCGCGACGACGAGCATCAGCGCCATCACCGCCACGGCCGCCCAGTTCATGCCGTTCAACAGCCCGAAGAGGTTGTCGAGATAGCCCTTCTGGTCCTGCACGGACTGCACGCCGTCACGCCCGGAGAAGGCGGTCGCGACCACCTGGTACTTCTCCGGGTCCTTCAGCTTGATGCGGTACGACTCCTGCATCTGGTCCGGCGTCAGGGAGCTGGACAGCGGGGAGTCGCCGAACTGTTCCTTGTAGTGCTTGTACGCCTCGTCCGCCGACTCGTGCGTGACCTTGTCCACGACGGGCATCTTCTTCAGATCGCCGAGGATCTGGTCCTTCTGCTCGTTCGTGACGGCGCCCTTGGCGCACTTGGGGTCCTGCTCGGCGTCGGCCTTGTTGCAGAGGAAGATCGAGACGTTGACCTTGTCGTACCAGTAGCCCTTCATCGTGCTCACCTGGTCACGCATGAGCAGCGAACCGCCGAAGAGGGCGAGCGAAAGCGCTACGGAGACGATGACCGCGAAGGTCATCGTGAGATTCCGGCGGAGACCGACGCCGATCTCCGACAGGACGAACTGGGCGCGCATGGCGGCCTTTCAGTGGATCAGGTGGAACAGACAGCGGTCGGGCGAGACGGTGTCAGTGCTGGTAGCCGTAGACGCCGCGCGACTGGTCGCGCACGAGACGGCCCTTCTCCAGCTCGATGACCCGCTTGCGCATCTGGTCCACGATCTGCTGGTCGTGGGTGGCCATCACGACGGTCGTGCCGGTCCGGTTGATCCGGTCGAGCAGCTTCATGATGCCGACGGACGTCTGCGGGTCGAGGTTGCCGGTCGGCTCGTCGGCGATGAGGAGCTTGGGGCGGTTGACGAACGCGCGCGCGATCGCGACGCGTTGCTGCTCACCACCGGAGAGCTCGCCCGGCATCCGGTCCTCCTTGCCGCCGAGGCCCACGAGATCGAGGACCTGGGGCACGGACTTGCGGATCTCGCCGCGGGACTTGCCGATGACCTCCTGCGCGAAGGCGACGTTCTCGCCGACGGTCTTGTTGGGCAGCAAGCGGAAGTCCTGGAAGACGGTGCCCAGCTGGCGCCGCATGTGCGGCACCTTCCAGTTGGACAGGCGCGCGAGGTCCTTGCCGAGGACGTGCACCTGGCCGTGGCTGGTGCGCTCCTCGCGCAGGACGAGCCGCAGGAAAGTGGACTTTCCGGAGCCGGAGGATCCCACCAGGAAGACGAACTCGCCCTTCTCGATCTCCAGGGATACGTCCCTGAGCGCTGGGCGGGTCTGCTTCGGATAGGCCTTGGAGACGTTGTCGAATCGGATCACGGATGCACCACGGGTTGCCGGGGGTAGGTGAGCGTGACCATACGCGAAGCCGGTACGCGCGCGCAGTCGGCGTCCTGAGTTGCGCGGATTGTCACGGAAGTACGGGGCGGAAATCGTGGCGAAGGGGCGGGCCGCGCCGAAATCCGCGGAAGCTGGCACAGTGGTAGGGGGAACGATTGAGTTCCCCGTAGCGTTGGGCAGGCTGAGACTGTGCGGGAGGAGAAGCGCATGACCCTGGATCGGTTGGTATGCGCGAACTGCGCAGCGCCCGTGAATGAAGGCCGCTGCCCCGTGTGCCGGGCCAATCGCGAGCGTCTGCAGCAGGAAGGGCCCTTCGCCGGGCTCAATCCCGCGGCACTGATAGCGCTGCTCGTCGTGTTGATCGCGGCGGTCGTGCTGCTGGCGCAGCAGACCGCGTAGAGCGTCAGCCCCTGTGGGGGCGGCACAAGGCACAGGGCGAGTACGTCGAGTAGGGCGAGTCGGTCGAGTACGGAGCGTCACGACACGTACGCATGAAGAAGGGCCCGGAGCTTCACTGAGCTCCGGGCCCTTCTTTCACGCGTACGTGTCATTCACGCGTACGTGTCCGTACGTGCCGTACGGCTCGGCGTGGATCAGGCAGCCGCGCCGCGGTTGCCGACGAGGCGCGGCAGGACGCGGAAGCCGATGCCGCCGGCGATCATCGTCGCGGCGCCGATCAGCAGGAACGTGGTCTCGGCGGCGCCGGTCTCGGCCAGCTCGCCCTTGTCGGCCGCCGGCTGGGCGTTGTTGCCGCCCTGCTCGACCGGCTGGGAGCCGGTGTCGGTCAGGCTGTCCTTGCCCTTGCCCTGCTCGACGGGGACGGAGCCGCCGCCGTCGGGGCCGGCGTCGTTGCCGCCGTTGTCGCCGCCACCGCCGTTGCCGTGGCCGTTGTTGCCACCGTTGCCGTTGCCGTTCCCGTCACCCGGGTCGGTGGGGTCGGTGGTGGGGTCCTCGGTCGGGATCTCGGGGTCCGTGGGCTCCTCGGTCGGGATCTCCGGGTCCGTCGGCTCCTCGGTCGGCTCCGTGGGCTCCTCGGTGGGCTCCGGCGGGTCCGAGGGGTCCTCGGGGTCGCCCGGGGCCGGGTCGTCGGCCGGGTCCAGGTCCACGTCCACGCCCACGCCGCTCTCGTCGGCGTGAGCGCCGGCGCCCACCCCGCCGAGCTCGACACCGACGTCGAGGGCCGAGGCGGCACCCGCGGCGGTCAGCGAGGCACCGGCGGCGATCACCGCGCCGGCAGCTATTCGCGCGACACGGATCCGCGTCTTCTTCGTCATCTGGTTGCTACCCCCAGTAGCTGAATCGTCAGTGAGGCAGCGTCCGGGGCTGCGTTCGCCGGGGGCGTTCGATCAGCCATCAGCATCGGCCTTCGGCCCCCACGGATCCCACGCGCCCCAGAAATACGCACGCCGCGCGCTAGCCTTTCCACTTTTCACAGCAGCGTCAAGGTCGTTGCGGGCGCGATGTCCGAAATTGGGGGAGTTGACCGTCGTACGGACATCTGACTGTGACGCAAAAGGCAACTGCCGCCTCTGAGGCAGCAGTTGCCTTGTCGATAAAGCCGTTTCCGGTGGCTTTTACTTCTCCTGCTGCTTGCGCCAGCGAATTCCGGCCTCCAGGAAACCGTCGATCTCGCCGTTGAAAACGGACTCGGGGTTGCCGACCTCGAACTCCGTCCGCAGGTCCTTCACCATCTGGTACGGGTGCAGGACGTACGAACGCATCTGGTTGCCCCACGAGTTGCCGCCGTCGCCCTTGAGGGCGTTCATCTTCGCCTGCTCCTCCTGGCGGCGGCGCTCCAGGAGCTTCGCCTGGAGGACGTTCATCGCGGTCGCCTTGTTCTGGATCTGCGAGCGCTCGTTCTGGCAGGAGACGACGATGCCGGTCGGCAGGTGGGTCAGCCGGACCGCGGAGTCGGTGGTGTTGACGCCCTGGCCGCCGGGGCCCGAGGAGCGGTACACGTCGACGCGCAGCTCGCTCTCGTCGATCTCGATGTGGTCGGTCTGCTCGACGACCGGGAGGATCTCGACGCCGGCGAAGGAGGTCTGGCGGCGGCCCTGGTTGTCGAAGGGCGAGATGCGCACGAGGCGGTGGGTGCCCTGCTCGACGGAGAGCGTCCCGTACGCGTACGGGACGTTGACGGCGAAGGTGGTCGACTTGATGCCGGCCTCTTCCGCGTACGACGTCTCGTAGAGCTCTGTCTTGTAGCCGTGGCGCTCGGCCCAGCGCAGGTACATGCGCTGGAGCTTCTCGGCGAAGTCGGAGGCGTCGACGCCGCCGGCCTCCGCGCGGATGGTGACGACGGCCTCACGGGCGTCGTACTCCCCGGAGAGGAGGGTCCTGACCTCCATCTCGTCCAGCGCCTTCTTGACGGCGGTGAGCTCGGACTCGGCCTCGGCACGGGTGTCCGAGTCGTCCTCCTCCTCGGCCATCTCGAAGAGCACGCTGAGGTCGTCGATGCGCCCACGGAGCGCCTCGGCCTTCCGCACCTCCGCCTGGAGGTGGCTCAGCTTGCTGGTGATCTTCTGCGCCGCATCCGGGTCGTCCCACAGGGACGGCGCGGCCGCCTGCTCCTCAAGCACGGCGATATCGGCCCTCATGCTGTCGAGGTCCAGGACGGCCTCGATCGACTCCATGGTCGAGGAGAGGGACTTGAGCTCTTCGGATACATCGACGACTGCCACGACTCCAGCGTAACGGCTGCGGCAAGCGCCCCGGTCCGGGGCGGGGCTCGCGAGGCTCTGTGGCGGTGAGGTCTCTTGTCGGCCTGCCGCCTGTGGGGCGGTGCCTGGACCGCCGCTTCGCGGCGGATGCTTCCCACCCACCCGTTTACCCCGCACCGCACGGTGCCGTAGGGGCTTGGGGGCTCTACGGGGCCGGAGGTGCTGAGTTTCCGCTGTCCGTGGGGGGTGTGTCGGCGGCGTCGCTGTTGGTGGCCGCCCAGGTGCCGATGCCTGCTGCGGCGATCAGGACCGCTCCTGCCACGCCCAGGGTGATCCTGCGGCGGCGGGTCGAGGAGCGGTGCTTGGCGGAGCCGGGGCGGGCGGCGCCTGCGGCGCGGGGGGCGCGGGCCGTGCCGCGGGCGCCGCCGGCCAGCTCGTCGGGGCCGGGCACCCGCATGGACGTGTGGGTGTCGCGGTTGGAGTCGGCGGAGGCCGAGCCGGGGACGAGGGGGACGGCGCCCCGCCGGGGAGCCGTCTCACGGGGCTCGGGGGTGGACGGGGAGGCGGAGGCGGAGTTCTCGTAGGCCTCCTCGGCCTGCTCCGACTCCGTGTCCGGTTCGTCGACGTCCAGCGGCGGCATGCCCGCGACCAGCGGAAGCAGCTCCCGCAGGCGCGTCGCCAGCTCGGAGGCGCGCAGCCGGGACGCGGGCGCCTTGGCCAGGCACTGGACGAGGAGCTGCCAGAGCTCCTCGGGGATGCCGGGGAGCGGGACCACCGTCTCGGTGACGTGGCGGCGCAGCACCGCGCCGGGGTGGCCGCCGCCGAAGGGGGTGAAGCCGGCGAGAAGTTCGTAGAGGACCGTGGCGAGGGCGTAGATGTCGACGGCCGCGCGCGGGGGCAGGCCCTCGACGATCTCGGGGGCGAGGTAGTCCGGCGTACCGATGATCTTCGTCGCGCGGGTCCTGCGCGGGGAGTCGATCAGCTTGGCGACGCCGAAGTCCGTGAGGAGGGCGGGGTGCGCGCCGCCGGGGCCGAGGGGGCCCTGCATGTCCAGGAGGACGTTCTCGGGCTTGACGTCGCGGTGGACGATGCCCGCGGCGTGCGCGGCGGCAAGGCCGTCGGCGACGTCCGCGACGATGGCGACGGCGGCCTCGGGGGCCATGCGCCGCTCACGCTCCAGGCGGGTGCGCAGGTCCGTGCCGCGGACGAGGTCCATGACGAGGGCGAGGTCGTTGCCGTCGACGACCAGGTCGTGGACGCCCACCACGCGCGCGTGGTCGAGGCTGAGCAGCGCCGTGCGCTCCTGGACGAAGCGGCCGACGAGTTCCTGGTCGGACGCCAGGTCCTCGCGCAGCAGCTTGATGGCGACGGGGCCCTCGGGGCCCTCGCCCAGCCACACCGTGCCGGCGCTGCCACGGCCCAGGATCTGGTGGGCGGTGTACCGGCTGCCGATCTTGCGCGTCAAGACTGCTCCTACGGATGCGTGTTGGCGACAAAACTACGCGGCCTTGCCGCCAACCTTCACTCCGGGAGCGGATTTCACCCTGCAGATGTCGACAAATCCACAGAGCCGCCCGAGCGCGCGCTACTTGCCGCCGATCTTGCCCATCCAGTCGCTGACCGTGTTGTACCAGTCCGTCAGCTGCTCCCAGTACCCCTTCGTCGTACCGATCCAGTCCTGGAGAGGGCTGAACTCCCAGACCAGCCAGCTCGCCACGAAGAGGATGACGATCGTGAACAGGCAGCCCTTGAGGCAGCCGAGGCCCGGGATCTTCATCGGGTTGGCGCTGCGCTGCCTGGGCTGACGCGGTTCGCGCGGCTCCCGGGCGGGACGCGGGGCGGGCTGCTGGGGCTGCGGCGCCTGCGGGGGCGCGGCGTACTGCTGAGGCTGGTGCTGGGGCTGGTGCGGCGCGGGCGCGTACTGCTGCGGGCGCTGCTGGCGCTGCCCGCGCGGCTGCTGCGGCGCGTACTGCTGGGGGTGCTGCTGCGGCTGCTGCTGGGGCCGGGCGACCTGGCGCTGGGGGCGGCGGCGCAGCGGGTCCTGCTCGGGGTCCAGGTAGGCCTGGTACTGGGTCTGTTCGTTGCGGTCGCGGGCCGCGGCCATCTGGCTCTGCCAGGGGTGCGGGTCGTTCGGGTCCGTCCCCGGGCCGTTCGGCGGGACGGGCGGCATGACCGCGGTCGGGTCGGCGTTGCCGCCGCGGTTGTTCGGCAGCACGGAGGTCGGGTCGGCGTCCGGGGAGCCGGGGGTGTGGCCGCCGGTGCTCTGCATGACGCTGGTCGCGGCATTCGGATCGTACGAACCCGCGTTGCTCGGCAGCACCTGTGTGGGGTCGGCCGCGCCCGGGGTCCCCGGCACGTGCGCCGGCGACGGGTCCGGCATGAGGAGCGCGCCCACACCCTCCGCGGCGGCGATCTGCGCCGGGGTGGAGTGCACGCCGACACCCTCGGCGACGGCGCGCAGGCCGCGGGCGAGGTTCTCGGCGCTGGGGCGGCGGTCCGGGTTCTTGTCGAGGCAGCGCTCGATGACCGTCCACAGCGGGTCGGGGACGGTCGAGGGGCGGCGCGGCTCGGCGCTGAGGTGCTGGTGCAGGACTTCGAGGGCGGAGCCGCCGGAGAACGGCGGGCGGCCGGTGACGAGCTCGTACAGCAGGATGCCCGCGCCGTAGATGTCCACGGCGCTGGTCTGCGGGCGGCCCTCGGCGGACTCCGGCGCGACGTACGCGGGCGTGCCGACGAATTCGTGGGTGCGGGTCAGGCCCGGGGAGTCCGCGAGGCGTGCGATGCCGAAGTCGGTGAGCATCGGGTGCATGCCCTGGGCGTCCTGCTTGAGCAGGACGTTCGCCGGCTTCAGGTCGCGGTGCACGACGCCGTCGGCGTGGCTCGCGGCCAGCGCGTCGGCGATCTGGGCGGTCAGCAGGGCCGCCGCGACCGGCGTGAACGGGCCGTTCTCGCGGAGGTAGCGGTGCAGGTCGGGGCCGTCCACCAGGTCCATGACCAGGGCGAGGAGGTCACCCTCGACGACCAGGTCACGCGTGCGGACGATGTTCTCGTGCGTGAGCCTGAGCAGGACGGACCGCTCCCTGAGGAAGCGCATCACGACGTCCGCGTCGTTGGCGAGCTCTTCCTTGAGGACCTTGATCGCGACGGTCTCGCCGGGCTGGCCGGGAACGGCCGCCTCGGCGCCCGCGGTCTCCCGCTGGCGGGCTCGCCAGACGGTGCCCGTGGCGCCGCGCCCGAGCGGCTCCTCGAGCAGGTACTTGCTGCCTACCGGCCGCACGTCATGCGCTCCCTGCTGGTCTCGCTGGTCCCGTCCGGACGGTGGTCCTGCCCGGGGGTCTGTCCGAAGGTGACACGAAGGTGTTCCGAGATGTTCCGACCCACTGTAGTGCCGCCGAACAGGGCACCGGCCGGTCGGATTCCTCTCGGCCTTTTCCTTCCGGGGCTTTCCGGATCGCTGTTCGGTGGAAAGACGCTCGCCCGTGGCCATTGGTTGCCGAGTGGTTCCGGATCGACCTTCTTCGAGGAACCTCCGAGGAACCTCCGCGGTTGTGCGCAACGGTCCAAGCAGGCACTTTTCCGAGCAGAGCCGACCAATCAAGATCACTTACAGGTGGCCGCCGGGCGTGTTGTCAGTGGCAGGTGCGAGGATGCCTCCAGTACTGGCCGACGTGCCCGTGTGCGGTGGGGGGAATCACAGCGCGTGTCCCCGTGCCGGGCGCCCAGCGCAGAAGGGACCGCTGACGGCGATGCAGATCCGGCTGACCGTCCTCGGGCCGCGCAGCGGCCAGCCCGAGCAGCAAGGCCGCCCCCCGGCGGCGACCGGGGCGCACGGCGCGTGTGACGTCCTGGTCACCGCCCCCGCGGGGACCGCGCTCGCCGCGGTGGTCTCGGGTCTCGCCACGACCGTGGCGGGCAGCGAGGCCCCCCTCGTGCTGTTCGCGGGCCCGGACCGCCTCGACGCCCAGCGCTGCACGCTCGGCGAGCCCCCTTTGATCGACGGCGCGGTGCTCTCGCTGGGCGCCCCCGCCGAGCCGGGTCCCGAACTGACCGGCGCAGCCGCCCAGTTGCACGTGGTGGCGGGACCGGACGCGGGCGGCGTCCACCTGCTGCACGGCGGCCAGATCCGGGTGGGCCGCTCCGCGGAGGCGGACGTGCCGCTGGACGACCCGGACGTCTCCCGGCTGCACTGCGCGGTCACGCTCGACCCGGACGGCCGCGTCACGGTCGCGGACCTCCGCTCGACGAACGGCACGGCGGTGGACGGCAGGGAGATCACCGACCGCCCGGTCCGGCTCTCCCCCGGCTCCCTGCTGCGCATCGGCGAGTCCGCGCTCCGCCTGACGGACGGCAGGGGCGGCCCGGTGCCCGGCGCGGGCACCACGCTCACGACGGCCCCGGACGGCGAGGGCCACGTGCGCGTGCGCCCCGCCGCGGCCCCGCCGCCCACGCTCGGCGGGCCGGCCCCCGCCGCCGCCGCCACCCACCACGCGTACGGCTCGGCGGGCTGGGGCGCCGCGGGCGGCACGGGGGCGTACGGCACGCAGGGGACGTACGAGAACCGGCCGACCTACGAGAACCAGTCGGCGTACGAGAACGGTCCGGCGTACGGGAGCCGGCCGACGTACGGGAACCAGCCGGCGTACGAGAACCGGCCGACGCCCGGGTACGGCGCGCACGGGACGCACAGCGGGCCCCCCGGCCCTGCGTGCCCCGGCACGCCCGTCGTGCCGCAGCAGGGCGGCATGCCCGACGCCGAGCGGACCCGCACCGGGACGGCCGGCACCACCGGCACCACTGGGACACCCGGGACACCCGGCACACCCGGCACACCCGCGCGCGGGACGACCGTGCCGCGCGGCCTGCGCAAGCGCGGCGGCCTCTCCGCCTGGGCCCGCAAACTGACCGGCGGCCGGACACCCGAGGGACCCGACGAGTACGACGTGTACGACGGCACGGACGGCACGGACGGCCCCGGGGAGTACGAGGGCCACGACGGGCGGCACGAGGCGTATGCCGACGGCGGCCACGGCGGCCGGAGCGGGCCCGGCGGCGGACCGCTGGAGCTCTCCCCGGAGGACCTCGCCATAACCGCCGCCGCCCGTACGCCCGAGTCGTGGCCGGATCCCGCCACCCTGCTGCTCACCGCGCTCGGTCCAGGGCCCCGCCTCTGGGAGCGCGGTCCGGACCACCCCGAGGCGCTCGCGGTGCGGCTCGGCACGGTCGACAGGACCCTGCCGGGCGCCGACGGGCGCGACGAGCTGCTGCCCGCCGTGCCCGTCACGGTCGGCCTGCGGGAGGCCGGCTCGCTGGGCCTCGCCGGGCCCAGGGACCGGCTGACCGGCCTGGCGAGGGCGGTCGTCGCCCAGCTCGCCGCGCTGCACTCGCCCGACTCCCTGGAGATCGTGCTGATCAGCACGGACCGGGCGCGCCCCACGGCCGAGCGCACCGCCGAGTGGGCCTGGCTCGGCTGGCTGCCCCACCTGCGGCCCACCCACGGCCAGGACTGCCGCCTCCTCCTCGCCTACGACCGCGACCAGGCGACGGCCCGCACGGACGAGCTGGTCCGGCGCCTCGACGACCGCATCGCCGACGGCGGCGCGTACGGCACAGACGGCGTGGAGACCGGTGCCCGCACGGTCGTCGTCGTCGACGGCGACCCCGGGTCCGCCGCCCTGCGCGAGGCCACCGTCCGCCTCGCCGACGAGGGGGCGCGCGCCGGGATCCACATCGTGTGCCTCGCCGAGACGGTGGCGGCCTCACCGGCGTCCCCGGTCCTCGATACGTACGAAGCGGCCTGCGCGGTGTCGCCGGCCTTCCGCGCGTGCGGTGCCGCCGCGCTGCTCAGCGGTGACGTGGCGACGGCGCTGCGGCTGATGCGGACGGCGGGCGGACGCCCCGCGGGGCACGGCACCGTCGCCGCCGTGGACGCCGTGTCGGCGGCCTGGGCCGAGCGGTTCGCGCGGGCGCTCGCCCCGCTGCGGACGGACGGCACGGCCGGCGCGGGCCACGCGCGCGTGTCCGCGCCGCTGCCTCAGGCGGCCCGGCTGCTCGACGAGCTGGGGCTCGCCAGGGCCACCCCCGCCTCTCTGATGGCGCGGTGGGCGGCGGCGGCCGACGACCCCGAGGCGCTCGGCGGGCGCGCCGTGGCGGTGCTCGGCGCGGGGCCGCGCGGGCCCGTCGTCGCGGACCTCGCCGCCGACGGGCCGCATCTGCTCGTGGAGGGCCCCGCGGGCAGCGGGCGTACGGAGCTGCTGCGCTCCGTCGCCGCCTCGCTGGCCGCCGCCGAGCGCCCCGACCGGCTCGGCATCGTGCTGGTCGACGGGCGGAACGGTGTCGGCGCGGTCGGCGCGGCCGGTGCCGCGGGACGGCAGGGGGCGGGGCTCGGTGTCTGTACGGACCTGCCGCACGTCACCACGCATTTGGTGGCCAACGACCCGGTCCGCATGCGGGAGTTCGCCCAGTCCCTGGCCGCCGAGCTGAAGCGCAGGGCCGAGCTGCTCGGGAGGCTCGGGTTCACCGAGTGGCACACGCAGCGGGAGGTGTCGGGGCGGATGGTCACGCAGCGCTCGCAGTCGTCCAAGACCGCAGCCGCGTCGTCCGTGGGCTCTTCCGCCACCTCTTCCGCGGCCTCCGCGGCGGCTTCCGGAGTGGCGCAGGGGCTCGACGGCGACCTCGATCCGCCGCCCAGTGCCACGATGCGGCTGCGGCCCGCCGCGGCGCGGCAGCGGGTGGAGCCTGGGCCGCCGCTGCCCCGGCTCGTGGTCCTCGTCGACGACTTCGACGCGCTGCTCTCCCCCGCGCTCGGCTCCCCCGGGCGGCCCGCCGCCGGTTCGGTCGTCCGCGCGCTGGAGGCCGTGGCGCGGGACGGGGAGCGGCTCGGGGTGCATCTCGTGGCGACCACGGGACGCAGCGAGCGGATGCCGGAGACGGAGCTGGGGCAGCGGGCGTCGCTGCGGGTGGTCCTCGACGCGGTCGCCTCGGGCCCGGAGGAGCCCGCGCCGGGGCGGGGTGAGCTGCGCTCCCCGGACGGGCGGGCCACGGCCTTCCAGGCGGGTCGGGTGACGGGACGGATTCCCCGTACGGCGACGTTGCGGCCCACGGTGGTTCCGCTGGAGTGGGAGCGGATGGGGGACCCGCCGGCCCGGCGGCCCGTGCGGGAGCTGGGGAACGGGCCGACGGATCTGGCCCTGCTGGCCAGTGCGCTGGAGCGGGCCGCGCGGTCCGTCTCGGCGGACCAGGTGCCGTCGTTGCTGTGAGACCCCACAACGGGACGGGCCCGTCTGCGCACGCGGGAAGCCTGGACGCCTCCTAAACCTCATGACGCCACGTCACAAGGCCATTACGATCAACGAGTTGACAGCGCAGGCCATCTTGCCGCCCCTCCCCGCGCGGGCGTAGACCAGACCGCACGGGACTCGCCAGGGAAGAGAACGGGGCAGTGATGCGCAGCACTCTTCGTACACGCAGGGCACCGCTACATCGGCGTACCACCGCCAAGATCGCCTCAGCCGTCGTCGCGAGCGCGCTCGCTCTCACCGTCACCGCGTGCGGCGGTGACGACAGCGATGACGGTGAGAAGGACCCCGGCGCCAAGGACACCGGGAGCGCGCTCCGACTGCCGAAGCTGGACGGGGAGAACGTCTCCGTGGCCGCCGTGTGGGGCGGCGCGGAGCGCAAGGTGTTCCTGAAGGTCCTGGACGAGTTCGAGAAGCGGACGGGCGCCAAGGTCTCCTTCGTGCCGGCGCAGGACCCCATCATCAGCTTCCTGGAGTCGAAGGTGGCGGGCGGGGCGCCGCCGGACGTCGCGATGCTGCCGCAGGTCGGCGCGATCGAGCAGGCCGTGGCGAACAAGTGGGCGAAGCCGGTCGGGCCCGAGGCCCAGAAGCAGCTCGACAAGAACTACGCCAAGGGCTGGCAGGATCTCGGAGCCGTCGACGGCAAGCAGTACGGCGTGTACTTCAAGGCGGCCAACAAGTCGCTGATCTGGTACAACACGCTCGTCTTCGAGAACGCGGGCGTCAAGGCGCCCAAGACCTGGGACGAGTTCATGGAGGTCTCCCAGACCGTCTACGACTCCGGTGTGCCGCCGGTGTCGGTGGCGGGCGCCGAGGCGTGGACGCTCACCGACTGGTTCGAGAACATCTACCTCTCGCAGGCGGGTCCGGAGAAGTACGACCAGCTCGCCCAGCACGAGATCAAGTGGACGGACCCGTCCGTCAAGGACGCGCTGACCACGCTCGGTGAGCTGTTCGGGAAGAAGGGCTTCGTGGCGGGCGGCGCGGACGGCGCGCTGCAGACCGAGTTCCCGGCGTCCGTGAAGCAGACCTTCCGGGGCGGCGACCAGCCCAAGGCGGGCATGGTCTTCGAGGGCGACATGGTGTCCCTCGCCATCTCGGAGACGAAGGCGAAGGTGGGGACGGACGCCAAGGTGTTCCCCTTCCCCGCGGTCGGTGACGAGTCCCCCGCCGTGGTCGGCGGCGACGCCGCGGTCGCGCTGAAGGACAGCAAGGGCGCGCAGGCGTTGCTGACGTTCCTGGGCTCGCCCGACGCGGCGAAGATCTGGGCGGAGGCGGGCGGCTTCATCTCGCCGAACAAGAACCTCGACATGTCGGCGTATCCGAACGACGTGCAGCGGGGCATCGCCGAGGCGCTGATCGAGGCCGGTGACGACATCCGCTTCGACATGTCCGACCAGGCCCCGCAGTCCTTCGGCGGCACGCCGGGCAAGGGCGAGTGGAAGGCGCTGCAGGACTTCCTGAAGAACCCGAAGGACGTCGCCGGCACGCAGAAGGTCCTGGAGACGGCCGCCGCCAAGGCCTACAAGGACTGACGCGGTGACGTCCGCGAACGCCGGGGGCGCCCCGCAGGTGGTGCCCCCGGCCCCGGCCCCGACCTCGCGCAAGAGCGTGACCGGCACCCGCAGGACCGTGGTGGTGCTGTTCCTGCTGCCCGCCCTGGTGCTGCTCGGCGCGCTCGTCCTCTACCCCATCGGGTACTCGCTGTTCCGCAGCTTCTTCGACAAGTCGGGCGACTTCACGGCGTTCGGCAACTACGAGACGCTGTTCACCGACGACAGCATCGTGACCGCCATCAAGAACAACGCGATCTGGCTGGTGGTGGCGCCGACCGTGGCGACCGCGCTCGGTCTGATCTTCGCCGTGCTGACCGAACGGGTCCGCTGGGGCACGGCGTTCAAGCTCGTCATCTTCATGCCGATGGCGATCTCCATGCTGGCCGCGGGCATCATCTTCCGGCTGGTGTACGAGTCCGATCCCGACCGGGGCGTGGCCAACGCGGTGGCGGTGAGCGTGCACGACACGTTCGCGGAGGCGTCGGCGTTCCCGCAGGCGCATCCGAGCATGAACTCGCCCCTCAAGTCGGCGGGCGGCGGCGCCTTCGTCACGAAGGAGCCGGTCGAGGCGGGCAAGCCGGTGGCCCTGCCGCTGACGGGCGTGCCGCCGAACGAGATGCCGGACGACGCGAAGGCCGCGGAGCCTGCGCGGGCCGACCCGGGCCGGGTCACCGGTACGGCCTGGCAGGACTTCACGCGCGGCAAGGGCCGGGGCGAGCCGAACGCCCCCGACTCCTCGGAGTTCGGCTACGCGGGCATCAAGATCGAGGCCGTCAAGGACGGCAAGGTCGTGGCGTCCACGGAGGCGGCGGCGGACGGCACCTTCGCCCTCCCCAAGGAGGCCGACGGGGCCCAACTCCGCTATCCCGCGTCGAACTTCCGCGAGGCGTACAACGGCGTGGACTGGCTCGGCCCGAGTCTGATCACGCCCGCGATCATCGGCTCCTACCTCTGGATGTGGGCGGGCTTCGCGATGGTCCTGATCGCGGCGGGCCTGGCGAGCGTGCCGCGCGAGCTCCTGGAGGCGGCGCGCGTGGACGGCGCCAACGAGTGGCAGGTGTTCCGCCGGGTGACGGTGCCGCTGCTCGCCCCGGTCCTCGCGGTGGTGCTGGTCACGCTCATGATCAACGTACTGAAGATCTTCGACCTGGTCTTCGTGATCCCGCCGGGCTCGTCGAAGGACGAGGCGAACGTGCTGGCGGTCCAGCTGTACAACTCGGCCTTCGGCGACCGGGACGCGGGCGTGGCGAGCGCGATCGCCGTCCTGCTCTTCCTGCTGGTGATTCCGGTGATGCTGTTCAACATCCGGCGGATGAGGCGGGAGGCGCAACGGTGACGCAGATAGAGACCGTCAAGGCCAAGCAGTCCCTGGGTTCGCGCATCGCCTCGGCGCTGGGCGGCACCGCGCTGCGCGTCTTTCTCGTACTGGTGGGCCTGTTCTGGCTGGTGCCGGCGGTCGGGCTGCTGATCGGCTCGCTGCGGACGCCCGCCGACATGAGCGAGAGCGGCTGGTGGAAGGTCTTCGGCGCGCCGTCGCAGATGACGCTGGACAACTACTCCAACCTCCTCGAAGACGACACGATCACCGATTCGATCCTGGCCAGCGTCATGATCACCGTGCCGGCGACGCTGCTCGTCGTGGTGCTCGGGGCGCTCGCCGGGTACGCCTTCGCGTGGATGGACTTCCCGGGCCGCGACTGGTGGTTCATCGGCGTGGTGGGGCTGCTCGTCGTCCCGGTGCAGGTGGCGCTGTTGCCGGTGTCCAAGCTGTTCGGTGAGATCGGCATCTTCGAGACGACGGTCGGCGTGATCCTCTTCCACGTCGCGTTCGGCCTGCCGTTCGCGATCTTCCTGCTGCGGAACTTCTTCGCGGAGATCCCGCGTGAACTTTTGGAGGCGGCCCGGCTCGACGGCGCGGGTGAGATGCGGCTGTTCCTGCGGGTCGTGATGCCGCTGGGGGCGCCCGCGATCGCCTCGCTCGGCATCTTCCAGTTCCTCTGGGTCTGGAACGACATGCTGATCGCGTTGATCTTCGCGGACTCGCAGAACCCGCCGATCACGGTCGCGCTCCAGCAGCAGGTGCGGTTCTTCGGGGACAACGTGCAGATCCTGGCGCCGGGCGCGTTCATCTCGATGGTGATTCCGCTGGCCGTCTTCTTCGCGTTCCAGCGGCAGTTCGTTTCCGGGGTGATGGCGGGGGCGGTGAAGTAGGGGGGCGAGGGCCGGGCCCGGGCGTGGGTACGACCATGACCCGTCCGGGCATGACCATGACCCGTCCGGCCTCCGCGAGAATGGCGTAGCTGCGCGAGAGCTTCGGGACATATGCGGTCAGAGTGGACAGATGTACCACTTGAGCCTGCCGCCCCGACGCCTCCGTCCCGGACCGCTCCCTCCTGTCGTACGACGCCTGCGCGCCACCGCACGGACCGCACGCTTCCGCCTGGAGCGGGCCGCGGCGGGGCGGCAGCGTGGCCCCGCGGTGGGTGCGGGCCGTCGTGGGGGCGGGGCGCCGCTGCTGGTGCCTGTGCATTTCTCCCTGCGGGACAGCCGGACCCTCAACCTCGCGCTCCGCGCGGAGGGCGTCCTCGGCGGGCCGGGCGGCGCGCGCCTTGTGCTGGCGCGGGGACCGCGCAGGGTCGTCGTGCCGCTCGCCAGGGAGGCGCGGCTCGGTGGCGTTCCTCTGCTGACGGCCACGGTGACGCTTCGCGGGATGGGGGACGGCGTGTGGCGGGTCACCGTCGAGACACGGAACGCCGACGGCCGCGTACGACACCACGGCCTCGCCCCCGTCGCCCCCGTCGCCCCGGTCACCCCCACGCCACCGCTGCCCCCACCACCCGCGACACCCACCACCCCCCACGCCCCCGACCCCCTGACCGGCACGCTCGTTCGGATTGTCAGGGCGCGGAGTGGGCGGGCCGTGTTGCAGGCGACGCGGTCGCGGGCGCGGGCGGAGTTGGTGCGGTTCGTGCCGGCCGGGGACGGGATCACGGTGCACGGGAGGCTCGTCTCGGGGAGGCGACCCGGGCGGCCCGAGAAGATGGCAGCCGTGGCTGTGCGGCGGCGCGACGGTGTCGTCGTGCCGGCCGACGTCGCCTGGCACGGGGACGCCTTCACGCTGCGGGTGCCGTTCGGGGCGATGGCCGGGGCGGGCGGCGGGCAGTGGGTGTGGGACTTCCGGGTGGGGCCGCTGCCCCTCGGCCGGTGGCTGACCGACGTGCGCGACCCGTCCACCGCCTACCCCACCCCCTTCCGCGTCTTCGCGCTGCCGGACGGCGCGCTCGTCCGGGCGCACGCCCACTTCACCAGGACCGGCGCCTTCGCGGTGACGTGCTGGGACATCACCACCGAGGCCACCCGGAAGCCCGACAGGGCACCGGAGCCCATCGCCGCGACGGAGTCCGCCGTACCGGAGCCCGACGTCACACGCGCGTTCGCGGAGGAGACCTCATGAAGATCACGTACCTGCTCGGCTGGGGAGACGAGATGGGCGGTACCGAGCTCGCCACGTACACCCAGGCGCGGCACCTCGCGGAGCGTCCCGGCATCGAGGTCGAGGTCGTCTCCGTCTTCCGGACCCGCGCCGAGCCGTTCTTCGCCGAGGCGCGCGGGCTGCCCGTGCGGCACCTCGTGGACCGCACCGTGACGCCCGAACGCCCGTTGCGGGAGAGCGAGTTGGACGATGCCGCGTGCCGGACGCTCGCCGCGCTGCCCAGTGAGCTGATCAGGCCCGCCTGGGAGGGCGCCTTCGACCGGCTGTCCGACGTCGAGATGACCGCGGCGCTCGGCGCGATCGACACGGATGTGCTGGTCACCACGACGCCCGCGCTCCTCGCCGCCGCCGTGGCGCTCGTGCCCGCGCGGGTCGTCACCGTGCACCAGGAGCACCGCCCCACCCAGCGCCGCGGCCCGTCCGGCGAACCGCTGCTGCTGCACGCGCCGCGCCTGGACGCCCTGGTCACGCTCACCGGGCGCACCCGCGACTGGATCGCGGAGTCCCTGGGTGCCACCGCTCCCGAGCTTGCCGTCATCCCGAACGCCGTGCCCGACGGCTTCCGGCCGCGCGCGGACGGCGAGGGCAAGGTCATCGTGATGGCGGCGCGGCTGACCGGCGAGAAGCGCGTCGACCACGCCGTCCGGGCGTTCGCGCAGGTCGCCGACGCGCATCCGGAGTGGACGCTGCGGATCTTCGGCAGCGGCCACCGCGAGCGGCAGCTGCGCCGGCTGGTCGACGGGTTCGGGCTTCAGGACCGGGTGGAGCTGCTCGGGCCCAGCCGGGACATGGCGGCCGAGTGGGCCAAGGCGGGGCTGAGCCTGATGACGGCGGGGCACAACGAGGCGTTTCCGCTCGTGCTCCTCGAAGCGCTGGCCGCCGGGGTTCCCGTGGTCGCGTACGACGTGCTGACGGGGCCCGCCGAGATCGTGCGGCACCGTGTCGACGGGCTGCTCGTGCCCCCCGGCCGGGTCGACGAACTCGCCATCGCCATGGGCGAGTTGATGGTGGACGACGCGACCAGGCGCGCGTACGCCCGGGCGGCCCGCGAAGGCGTCTACGCGCGCTTCTCCTCCGCGGACGTCACCGCGCGCTGGGAGGAGCTGTACACGCGGCTCGTCGCGGGGCGCGACCGGCCGGAGCGGCTGCGGACGCGCGCGGACCGGGTGGCGCTCGGCGTGGCGTCCGGCGGCAGCGGTTTCCGGCCCACCGCCCCGCACACCTTCGACGCCGCGGCCGCCGCCGACGAGCACGCCCGCGAGGAGGAGATCCGCGCCGCCGACGGCACGGGCCGCGTCATCCGCTCGGTGGGCCGCCTCGCCGAGCGGCGCGACGACGTGCTCGCGCCCCGCATGGCCGACTGGAACCTGGAGCTCGCCGCGGACGCCCTGGCGGCGCAGGACGTCCCCTACGTCGTCGTCCGCACCACCAACGGCACCGCCCACACCCTGGCCGTGGCGGAGGACGACCGGGGCCGCGCGCTGAAGGCACTCGCCGGGGCGCTGCGCGGGCAGCCCGTCTACGCCGAGCTGGTCAACCCGCGCGACGCGGCGCCCGGCACCGTGCTCGCCGAACGCCTCGACACCATCGGCGACTTGGCGGGCGTCAAGCTGTTCAAGCCGGTCACCACGACCACGCTGTCGCTGCGCCACGGCGCGGGCCTCGCCTGCACGGTGGGCTTCTGGAGGCGGACGCCGGAAGGGTTCTTCCGGGCCCCCTTCGGTGCGACGCTGGCGGGCGCCGAGCTGCCCTCGCTCACGCCGACGGCGACGCTGCGCGTGGCCGACCGGGCGTATCCGACCCTGGACGTGTTCACCGAACTCCTCGTCAAGGACGTCGACTTCCCCGTCGACGCGGTCTACACCTGGGTCGACGACTCGGATCCGGAGTGGCGTGCCCTGCGCGACGCGACGCTCGGCGGCGGCGGCACGTCGGCCGACAACGGCGCGGTGCGCTTCCGCAACCGCGACGAGCTCCGCTTCAGCCTGCGCTCCCTCGCGATGTACGCGCCGTGGATCCGGCACGTGTACCTCGTCACGGCCGGGCAGGTCCCGCCGTGGCTCGACCGGGACCACCCGGGCCTGACGGTCGTCGACCACCGCGACCTGTTCGCCGACCCCGAGGCGTGCCTGCCGACCTTCAACTCGCACTCCATCGAGTCACAGCTGCACCGCATCGAGGGCCTGTCGGAGCACTTCCTCTACTTCAACGACGACATGTTCCTGGGCCGCCCCACCAACCCGGACACCTTCTTCCTCAGCAACGGCCTCGCCCGCTTCTTCTGGTCGTCGGCGTCGGTGCCCGCACTGCCGGTCACGGAGGCCGACGAGGGCTATCTGGCGGCGGCGAAGAACAACCGCGAGCTGCTGCGCCGCGCGTTCGGCAGGACGACGACGCACACCTTCTTCCACGTGCCGTACGCGCTGCGCCGCAGCGTGCTGCGGGAGATCACCGAGCGCTTCCCGGACCAGCTCGCGGCCACGGCCCGCAGCCGGTTCCGCTGCCGCGACGACTTCTCGCTCGTCTCGTCGCTGCACCACCACTACGCGTACCTCACCGGGCGTGCGGTGCCCGGCGGCATCTCGTACGACTTCGTCGACATCGGCGACCGTGCCGACCACGCGCGGCTGGGGCGGCTGCTCCAGAACCGCGACAGGACCGCGTTCTGCATCGGGGAGTCCCCCGACGGCGGGGTGACGGACGAGGAGATGGCGCTCGCCATCCGGTCGTTCCTCACGGCGTACTTCCCGGTGCGCTCGCCCTACGAGCTCTGAGGCGCGGCGAGGAAGAGCCGCCGGACGACGCGTTCGGCGGCCTTTCCGTCGTCGTAGGGGCAGAAGCGTTCCCGGAACGCCGTCCGCAGGGCCGTCGTCTCCGCCGTGTCCCAGCCCCCGTACCGGAACAGCCCGGCCAGCTCGTCCTCGGTGGTGGCGACGGCGCCCGGTGTCTCGCCGGGGCGTCCGGAGAGCAGGTCGAAGTAGGTGCCGCGGGCGAGGCGGTAGGCCTGCCAGTCGGGGGCGTAGGTGACGATGGGGCGGTCCAGGCAGGCGTAGTCGAACATCAGCGACGAGTAGTCGGTGACGAGGGCGTCGGCGGCCAGGCAGAGCTCCTCGACGTGCGGGTGCCCGGTTACATCGACGACGCCGCCGAGCTGCGGGTGGCTCTCCAGGCCTGCGTCGGCGCCGTAGAAGTAGTGGGCGCGCACGAGCACGACGTACGACGGGCCGAGCGTCTCGGCGAAGCGGCGCAGGTCGAGGCGGGGCAGGAAGCCCTTCTGGTAGTCGCGGTGGGTGGGCGCGTACAGCAGCACGGTCCGTCCGTCGTCGACGCCCAACTGCGCCCGGATGCGCCCCACTTCGTCTTCTCCCGCGGTGAAGTAGATGTCGTTGCGCGGATAGCCCGCCTCCAGGGGCTGGTAGGCGACGGACGGGTAGACGCGCTCCCAGACCTCCGTGGAGTGCGGGTTCGAAGAGAGGCTGAAGTCCCACTGGTCGGTGTGGTCGAGGACCTTCTGGAAGCTGATGCCGTGCGTGCCCGCCGGGTAGCGGCGCTGGTCGAGGCCCATCGTCTTCAGCGGGGTGCCGTGGTGGGTCTGGAGGTAGACCTGGCCGGGGCGTTTGGTGAAGCCGCCGGGGAAGCTGGAGTTGTTGACGAGGTACGTCGCGGTGGCCATCGCCTGCCAGTAGCGCCGGGAGCCCTCGATGACGTACTCGACGCCCGGGGGCACCCGGTGCTTGTTGCGGCTGGACACCACCCACACGCCCCGGACGTGCGGGGCGAGTTCACGCGCCTTGGCGTGGATCGCGGCCGGGTTGCAGGAGACGCCGCGGTTCCAGTAGGCGCCGTAGACCGCGAGGTGCGGGTCGAGGGGGCGGCGCAGATCGGCGCGGTAGGCGGCGCGCAGGGCGCGGGCCCGCAGCTTCTTCTTCTGCCGCGTCAGCCTGCGGGTGACGCGCAGCCGCCGCGTCTCGGCCTTGCGCAGGCCTTCGTAGGCGGCGAAGGAGGCGGTGGCGAGGGCCTTGCCCTCGGGAGTCCCGGGTGCGGTGCCCGCGGGCGCGTACGTCCGGTGGACGCGGGACGCCTCGCGGAAGAAGTCGCGCCGGTCGGCCTGCCGGATCCGGCCGGGGTCGTCGAGGACGGCGAGCAGGTGTGCGGCGGCGTGCGGCAGGAGCCGGGCGCGCTCCTCGGGTCCGGCGGCCGCGAGCAGCTGCTCGTACCGTCCGACGACGGCGAAGTGCGCGCGGCCCGGCGTCTTGGTGAAGCTGCCCGCCCGCCGCTCGCGCCAGCGCACGCAGGGCCGGTCGAGCACGGCGACGCGGTCGCCCGCGCGGAGGGTCGCGGTGTGGACCGGCACCACGTCCTCGTACGCGCCGGAAGAGAAGGCGAGCTCCTGTCCCCGCCAGAAGTCGCGCCGGAAGACACGGTTCCAGGCGGCGGGGGTGACGGCGAGGGGGTCGCCCGTGAGGTCGTCGCCGCCGGGGCGGACGTTCTCCCACCAGTCGACGCGGTCGTGGGCGCAGAGCAGGACGTCGGGGTCGCCGGCCGCGGTGAGTGCCGCGTCGACGGCCGCGAGGGCGCCGGAGAGCAGCAGGTCGTCGCCGTCGAGGAAGAGGAGGTGGTCGCCGGTGGCGTGGTCGGCGCCGGTGTTGCGGGCGGGTCCCGTGCCCGTCCGGTCGGGGACGCGGACGACGTGCGTGCGCGGGTCGCGCTCCGCGTACTCCGCGGCGATCGCGGCCGAGGCGTCGGGGGACGCGTCGTCGACGACGATCAGTTCGAGGTCGCCGAAGGACTGGGTGAGCACCGACTCCAGGCACGCGCGCAGGTAGCCCTGGACGCGGTGGACGGGGACGACTACCGAGAAGCGCGTCATGGGCACCGACCGTAGTCAGCCGGGCACCGCCTGTCGAAGACCGCGCGTCACTCGTTGGGGTGGTCGAGTGCAAAGACCTTGACCGTCGTGAGACGCGAGCGGGCAAAGGGGACGAATATGCCGTTATCCCCACCGAAAGGCCGGTTCGCGTGCAGCCCCGTCTCAGCGTCGTCGTACCCATCTACAACGTCGAGGAGTTTCTGGAGGAGTGCCTGGAGTCGATCGCCGGGCAGACCATGGACGGCCCCGGCCTGCTGGGCGGTCCCGAGGCGCGCGGCGGTCTGGAGTGCATCCTCGTCGACGACGGTTCGACGGACGGCAGCCCCCGCATCGCCCGCGAGTTCGCCGCGAAGGACCCCCGCTTCGTCTACGTCCGCCAGCGCAACGCGGGACTGAGCGCCGCCCGCAACACCGGGGTGCGCAAGGCGTCCCCCACGGCCGAGTTCCTCACCTTCGTCGACAGTGACGACGTCGTGCCGCACGACGCGTACGGACGGATGATCGCGAGCCTCGACGCCACCGGCTCCGACTTCGCGAGCGGCAACGTCTGGCGGCTCACCGAGCGCGGCCGCTCGCAGGCCTGGCAGTACAAGTGGCTGACCGAGGCGCGCGCGAGCACCCACATCTCCGAGGACCTGGACCTGCTCTCCGACCGCGTGGCCTGGAACAAGGTGTTCCGCCGCGCTTTCTGGGACCGGCACCGCTTCACCTTCCCCGAGGGCAAGCTCTACGAGGACACCCCCGTGATGATCCCGGCGCACTTCCTCGCCGGATCCGTGGACGTGCTCAGCGACCACGTCTACTACTGGCGGGTCCGCGAGGGCTCCATCACCCGGCGCCGCACCGACGTCAAGGGCGTCCGCGACCGGATCGCGGCGTGCGCGCACGTCAGCGCGTTCCTGGCCCGGCACGCGCCGGAGATGAAGAAGACGTACGACGCGTCCTGCCTGCGCGACGACTTCGTGTACTTCCTGGAGGGGCTGCCGATGGGCGGCCCCGAGTACCGCTCGGCGTTCCTCACGGACACGGCCGCGTTCCTGCGCCGCGCCGACCCGGACGTGCTCGCCGGGCTCCCCGTCGACCTGCGCGTCAAGTGGCAGCTCGTCCGCGAGGCGCGCACCGCCGAGCTCATCGAGCTGCTCGCCTTCGAGCGGGCCAACGGCTCGGCCTTCCACGTGCGCGGGAAGGTGCGGCGCAGCGCCGTGTACCCCGGGGTCGGCCCGCTGCCCGACAAGGTGGCGCGCCTCGGCCGGGGCGAACTCCCCGTCGTGGCCCGGGTGAGCGAGGCGCGGTGGGACGCCGAGGGGAAGCTGCGGATCAGCGGCTACGCGTACGTCCGCAACCTGGAGGCGACCCGTCCCGGGCACTCCGTGAAGGCGGGCCTGCTCAAGTCCGCGCACAGCAGGCGCCAGGTCCGCCGCGTGCCGACGCGGACGGTCACCGCGCCGGAGGCCACCGAGAAGTCCCGGCAGCGGCTGCACTGCTACGACCTGTCCGGCTTCGAGATGACCGTCGACCCCGAACAGCTGCGGACCGGCGGTCGCTGGCGGCCGGGGAACTGGCTGTTCGGCGTGGTCGTCGCGGGCCACGGCACGGTACGGCGGGCGGCCGTGCGGTCCTCGGACGGGGCGTCCGCGCAGTCCCTGGCGCGGGATCTCGGCGACGGGCTGCGGCTCGTCCTCGGCTTCAGCAAGGGCCGGCTCGTGCTGCGGATCCAGGAGTACGCGGCGCGCGTGGACGCCCACCGCCGCGACGGGGACGACGTGGTCCTGACGGGCACCCTGCCGGAAGGTGCGCGGCCCGCCTCGCTCCGCCTCACCCACGCGCACACGCAGACGGAGTTCGACTGTCCGGTGCGCGTCACCGGCGACCGCTTCGAAGTGCGCGTCCGGCTCGCCGACCTGGACGGCGTGCCGCCCACCCCGCACCTGGCGCCCAAGGAGGTCGAGCCGCCGCACGGCGAGCGCTGGCAGGCGGGCCTCGTCCTGCCCGACGGCACCCTGAAGCCCGTGGCCGCCGCCCTCGACCTGCCCCCCGGCCGGTACGCCTCCCCCGCGGGCCGCGAGCTGTGCGCCACCGCCAACGACCAGGGCCGCCTCGTCGTCGAACTGACGCGCCGGCCGATCGCCGACCGCGTCGCATGGGGCCCGGACGACACGCTGACCGTGGAGGGCTCCCTGGCCGGGGGCGGCCGGCACGAGCCCGAGCTGGTCCTGCGGCACAGCGGCCGCGACGAGGAGCTGACGGTCCCGGCCGAGCTGGACGGCGACCGCTTCCGTGCGGTGGTCGCGCCGGGCGGCGGGGTGCTGCGCGAGGGCCGGTGGTACGCGTTCCTGCGCGACGGCACAGAAACCGGCACCGGGGCCGAGGACGGGGTGCCGGTGCGGCTGCTCGCGTCCGCGGGCGTCACGCTGCCCCTCCACCACACCGCCCAGGGGCGGGAGTTCACCGTCGACCGGCGGTTCGGCGACCGGCTGCTCATCGAGGCGGGCTCGGTCCTCTCACGGTCCGAACGCGGCGCGTACCGGCGGCACAGGCTCCGCACCGTCCACTACCCGAGCCGCCGCAGGCTGCCGCTCACCGACGCCGTCCTGTACTTCGACGGGGACTCGCCGCGCGCCGTCCACGAGGAGCTGGTGCGGCGCGGCGCCGACGTCGAGCACCTGTGGGTCACGCACGACCAGCAGACCCGCGTCCCGGCCGGCGCCAAGGGCGTCGAGGAGCACAGCGCCGACTGGTACGAGGCGCTGGCCCGCTGCCGCCGCATCGTCACCGCGGGCCACCTGCCGGACTTCTTCGAGCGGCGGCAGGGCCAGACCGTCGTCCAGACCTGGAACGGCGCCCCGCTCAAGCGCATCGGCACCGACCTGACCGACACCCTCTACGCCGACCACGGCCATCTCGACGCCCTGCCGAAGCTGTCCCGCCAGTGGGACGTGCTCGTCTCGCCGAACCGGTTCTCCACCCCGCACCTGGGCCGCGCCCTGGCCTACGACGGCGAGATCCTGGAGGCGGGCTCGCCCCGCAACGACGTGCTGTTCGACGACGACCGGCGGAAGGTCGCCGAGCGGGTCCGCCGGGAGCTCGGCATCGCCCCGGACAAGCGGGTCGTGCTGTACGCGCCGACGTACCGGGACCATCTCGCGTACTCCCCGGGCCGGTTCCGCTACGAGCCCGCCCTGGACTTCCGCGCCGCCGAGTCCGTGCTCGGCGACGACCACGTCCTGCTCGTCCGCAAGCACCCGCTGACGGCGGGCCGGCTGCCGGGCGCCCGCGCCCCCTTCGTACGCGACGTGTCCGCGCACCCGCGGGCCGCCGAACTCCTGCTGCTCGCCGACGTGCTGGTGACGGACTACTCCTCACTGATGTTCGACTTCGCGCACACCGGCCGCCCGATGCTGTTCCACGCGTACGACCTGGAGCACTACCGCGACACGGTGCGCGGCTTCTACCTCGACTTCGAGACCAGCGCCCCGGGCCCGCTGCTCGCCTCCACCGGTGAGGTCGTCGAGGCGCTGCGCGACCTGGACGCGATCTCGGCCCGGCACGCGGAGGCGTACGCGGCGTTCCGCGAGGCCTACTGCGACCTGGACGACGGGCGGGCCGCGGCCCGTGTCGCGGAGAGGCTCATGCGGTGAGCGGGGCGCTGCTGACCCGCAGGGCCTGCCACGGCGCGACGGCGCTCGGCGGCGGCCGGCGCCGTCGCCCCAGCCCCTATGTCGTCGTCGGCGGGCTGTTCTGGCTGGTGATGTCGCTGGCGTTCTGGCGGGTCCCGATGTGCTGCGACTTCGGGCAGCACGCGGCCGTCGTCGAGCGCCTGAAGGACAACCTGCTGCACCCGGCGCACCCGATGGCGGACCTGCCGGGCCGCGGCAGCGCGTACTACTCGCCGTACGCCGTCGCGCAGGGCGCGTTCGCCAGGGCCACCGGGCTCGCGGGCTGGGAGGTCGTCAAGCTCGCGGGCCCGCTGAACCTCCTCGTCCTGCTCACCGGCATCGGCCGCTTCGTCCGCGTCCTGACGCCCCGCCCGTGGGCGCCGGTTCTCGCGCTGTTCGCGATGGTGCTGCTGTGGGGCACGCGGATGGCGTGGTGGAGCGGCTATCTGGGCCTGATGTCGATGACGGGGAACCTCGGCTACCCGTCGACGTTCGCGATCGGCCTGGCGTTCTGGGCGTGGGCCTGGGCGGGCACCCTCGTCCACCGCGCGGGGCGCTCCTGGTGGCCGTACGCGGGGCTCGGCGTCCTGTGCGGGCTGATCCTGCTCATCCACCCCATCTCGTCGGTGGCGGCGGTGATCGGCGTCGCCGCGTTCGCCGCGTCGGGCCGCACGGTGTGGCACCGGGCGTCGCGCTGGGCGGCGACCGCCGTGACCGCGGCGGCCGTCGCGGCGGTCTGGCCGTACTACAGCGTCTTCTCCCTCGTCGGCGACGCGTCCGTCGACTGGATCCACCGCCAGCTCTACACGGAGATGCCCCAGCGCTTCTGGCTGGCGCTGCTCGGCCTGCCCGCCCTGTGGCTCCGCTTCCGCAGGGACCGCAGGGACCCCCTGGTCCTCATGTTCGCCCTGGACTGCGCGGTCGTCGCGTACGGCTGGATCAGCGGCCACTACACGTACGGCCGCATCCTCGGTCTGACCCTGGTGCCCCTCCAGTTCGCCCTGGCCATCGAGCTCGTGGCACCCCGCCCCTGGGGGTGGCGGCGCGGCGCGCTCGTCGGGGCCGCGGCCCTCGGCGCCTGCGTCGGCTTCTTCCAGATCCAGGCGGGCGCCGTCGTGCCGCGCGCCCTGGACCCGGTCGGCTTCGACCAGCCGCCGCGCTGGCCCGGCTACGGGTGGGCGGTCGGCCACCTGCGCAAGGGCGACGTCGTCCTGACCGACGGCTACCGCCCCACCCGCTCCGTGCCCGGCTACGGCGCCAACCTCGTCGCCCCCGCCTGGCCGGACGCCTCACTCGACGAGGACGTGCGCAACCGGCGCCTGGCGGCCGTGCGCGCCTATCTGTCCCCGGAGTCCACGCGCGCCGAGCGCACCGCGATCGTCCGCCGCTACCAGGTGCGGTGGCTGCTGCTCTCGCCCGGCCAACGCGTGCCGCCCGAGGCGGTGGTGGTCAGCTGGGGTCCGCGCACCGGTGAGGTGCTCGCGCGGGTCGGCGGGGCGGGGCAATCACCCCGGGGCGGCGCGGCACCCGCGAATAGCCCCCTAATCGGATAATTACGAGAAACGCCTAACATTTCCCCTGTGGACCGCATCCTGCCTCACCCGACTGCCCAGAACACCCCTGCCACTAACCCCTCCGCCTCCCTCGTCTCGGTCGTCGTGATCGGCTACAACGACGCGGCCCACGTCGCGGACGCGGTGCGCTCCGCGCTGGCCCAGGGCCCCGTCGTCCGCGAGGTGATCGCGGTCGACGACTGCTCGACGGACGGCAGCGGTGAGGTCCTTGCCGCGCTCGCCGCCGCCGACGGGCGCGTGCGGGTCGTCCGCCGCGAGACCAACAGCGGCGGCTGCGGCACCCCCCGCAACGACGGGATCGACGCCGCCGCCGCGCCCTACGTGATGTTCCTCGACAGCGACGACGTGCTGCCGCCCGGCGCGGCCGACGCGCTGCTCGCCGCCTCGCTGAAGCACGGCGCGGAGGTCGCGTCGGGGCTGTGCGTGCGCCGCGAGCTGCCCTCCGGGCGCGAGGTCCCCTGGCAGCCCGAGCTCTACACCCGGGCCCGGCTCGTCGCCCGCCCCGAGCTGCGCACCCGCCTGGTCCACGACACGCTCTGCGTCAACAAGCTCTACCGCACCGCGTTCCTGCGCGAGCACGGCATCCGCTTCCCCGAAGGCCGCTTCATCTACGAGGACTTCGTCTTCACCGCACGGATGCTCGCCGCCGCGCCGCGCATCGCGCTCGTCCCCGACACGGTCTACGTGTGGCACGTGCGGCGCGCCGCCGCCAAGCTGTCGATCTCCCTGGACCGCTCCGGGATCGCCAACTGGCAGGCCCGCATGGAGGCGCACCGCCAGTCCGTGGAGATCCTGCGGGACGCGCGCGGCACCGGCGGCAAGCGGCTCGCGCGGGCGGCCCGCGCCAAGTTCGTCGACCACGGCCTGCGCATGTACACGCGTGAACTCACCGCGCGCGGCACGGAGTACCAGCGCGAGTGGTGGACCCTCACGCGCGCCTACCTGGCGACGTTCGACGCCGCCGACCTCGAAGCGGCGCCCGCGCCGGGCCGCGTCATCGCCCGCGTGCTCCTCGCCTCCGAACAGCCGCGCGACCTGACCCGCCTCAAGCAGGTGGCGGCGCGCCCGGCGCGGCTCGCGCCGCCGTACCCGAGGGCGGCCGACGGCACGCCGGTCTGGGCGGCCGATCTGCCCCAGGTCACCCTGGAACACCTGCTCGTACGCCCCCTGCGCCTGCTGCCCGTCGCGGTCGACGGCGAGCTGCGGCCCGGCGCGGGCGGGTCACGGCTCACGCTGCGGCTGCACGAGCTGTACGGGCGCGTGGCCGGCGCGGGTCCCGCCACGGTCGACGTCGAGCTGGTCCACCGGCACGACGGGCGGCCCGGGCTGCGCCGGACGGCGGCGTTCGGTCAGGAGCGGCCCGACGGGACGTGGGACGCCACGGTCCTGCTGGACCTCGGCTCGCTGGACGACGGTGTGTGGGACGTGCGCCTGCGGCTCCACTTCGACGACGGGACGACGCGCGACACGACCGCGCACGCCGTCGCCGGGCCCGGACTGCTGCGCCGCACGGTGGTGCCGAGCCGGCGGCGCGGGGTGCTGCTCGTCCAGCCGTACGCCACGCAGGCGGGGAACCTGTCGGTGCGGCTCGCGCCCGGGGTGCGGGGCGTCGCGGGGGTGGCGAAGCGGCGCCTGGGGCGGCTGGCGCGCTCCTTGAGGGGCTCCGGAGGCCGCTGACACGCCTCGTACACCGCCTCTGCGACACTGCACCTCCACGCATCACACTCGCGACAAGACGGGACAAGACGACCATGACCTGGCTGATCACCGGCGGCGCCGGATACATCGGGGCGCACGTCGTCCGCGCCATGACGGAGGCGGGCGAGCGGGCCGTGGTCTACGACGACCTGTCCACCGGCATCGCCGAGCGCGTCCCCGACGGGGTGCCGCTGGTGGTCGGCTCGGTCCTCGACGGCGAGCTGCTCACCCGCGCCTTCGCGGAGCACGGGGTCACCGGCATTGTGCACCTGGCGGGCAAGAAGCAGGTCGGCGAGTCCGTCGAGCGCCCGCTGCACTACTACCGCGAGAACGTGGAGGGCCTGCGCGCCCTCCTGGACGCGGCGGTTGCGTCGGGCGTCGCCCACTTCGTCTTCTCCTCCTCCGCCTCGGTGTACGGCATGCCCGACGTCGACCTCGTCACCGAGGAGACGCCGTGCCTGCCGATGAGCCCGTACGGCGAGACGAAGCTGGCGGGCGAGTGGCTGGTCCGCGCGGCGGGTCGCGCGCACGGCCTGGCGACGGCGTCCCTGCGCTACTTCAACGTGGCGGGCGCGGCGGCTCCCGAGCTCGCCGACACCGGCGTCTTCAACCTCGTCCCGATGGTCTTCGAGAAGCTCACCGACGGCGAGGCGCCCCGCGTCTTCGGGGCGGACTACCCCACCCCCGACGGCACGTGCGTACGCGACTACATCCACGTCGTCGACATCGCCGAGGCCCATGTCGCGGCTGCTCGCAGGGTCGCGTCGTCCGCGCCCGGCACGGACCTCGTTCTGAATGTCGGGCGCGGCGAGGGTGTCTCGGTCCGCGAGATGACGGACCTGATCAACGAGGTCACGGGGTACGACACCCCGGCTGTGGTGACCTCCCGCCGCCCCGGCGACCCGGCCCGGGTGGTCGCCTCCGCACACCGCATCGCCACGGAACTCGGCTGGTCGGCGAAGCGCGACGTCCGCGAGATGGTCGCGTCGGCTTGGGAGGGGTGGGTACGGCTGCATCCGGGGGCCGGGCGGAACTAGTCACCCCGGCGGGGGCCGTCCCCCTCGCGGGCACCCTCAGAGCGCCCGCAGCCCCGCCGCCGTAGCCGACGCCAGGGTCGCCAGGTAGCCCTTGGGGAGGTCTGCCCGGACCACCACCGAACGCCAGTAGAGCGGGCCGGAGATCAGGTCCAGTGCCAGGTCCTCGTCGGCGGTCCCGCGGATTTCGCCACGGGCCACGGCTGCCCGCACGATGCCGCTCGCCACGCCGTGCTGACCCTCTCGCAGTGCCTTCTGCAAGGCCTCGGCGATGTCCGGGTTGCGGGCCGCCTCGGCCTGGAGGTCGGGGATGATCTGCGAGGCGACGGGGTGGCGCAGGGCTCGCGAGGTCACCTCGTAGAGGAGTCGCAGGTCGCCTTCCAGGGAGCCCGTGTCGGGGGCGGGCAGGCCCTGTACCGCTATGGCCGACACCAGGTCGAGGACCAGGTGCAGCTTGGAGCGCCAGCGGCGGTAGACGGCGGTCTTGCCGACGCCCGCCCGGCGCGCGATGCCCTCGATCGACATGCGGGCGTAGCCGACGGAGGCCAGTTCCTCGAAGACGGCCGTCCGGATGGCCTCGGTCACGTCCTCGCGGAGCACGGCCGCCCCGGCGGGCGCCCTGCGGCGCGGCTGTTCACCCTGTGGCCTGCTCGTGGTCATGCGGCAAGCATAGAGCGTTACGACGATACGGTTGCGTTCCGACGTCCCGCCGCCCTACTCTCGACGTTGCGACGATACGGGTCCGTCCCGACGTACCCGACGCGCGCCCCAGCCTCCCCCGAGCGAAAGCGACGGACGTGAGCCAGGTCCTCGACGCACCCCCGCCGGCCGCCACGGCGGCCCCCCTCTCCCCGGCCGAACTGGCCGACCGGTACGGCCTGAGCGTCAGCGGCGCCCGGCCCTCCCTGCCCGCCTACGTCCGGCAGCTGTGGCAGCGCCGGCACTTCATCACCGCCTTCGCGACCGCCAAGCTGACGGCCCAGTACAGCCAGGCCAAGCTCGGCCAGCTCTGGCAGGTGATGACCCCGCTCCTGAACGCGGCGGTCTACTACTTCATCTTCGGCGTGCTGATGAACACCAAGCGCGACGTCGAGGACTACGTGCCGTTCCTCGTCACCGGGGTCTTCGTGTTCACCTTCACGCAGGCGTCGGTGATGGCGGGCACCCGCGCGATCTCCGGCAGCCTCGGCCTCGTCCGCGCCCTGCACTTCCCGCGCGCCTCGCTGCCCATCTCGTACTGCCTGCAACAGCTCCAGCAGTTGCTGTTCTCCATGGGCGCGCTGCTCGTGATCCTGCTCTGCTTCGGCGTCCCGCCCACCGCGTCCTGGCTGCTCGTGGTGCCGGTGCTCGCACTGCAGTTCACGTTCAACACCGGCCTGGCGCTCGTCATGGCGCGGCTCGGCAGCAGGACGCCGGACATCGCGCAGCTGATGCCGTTCGTGCTGCGCACCTGGATGTACGCGTCCGGGGTGATGTGGAGCATCGACGCCGTCCTCAAGGACCGGGACCTGCCGCGCGTCGTGCAGACCGTCCTGGAGGCCAATCCGGCCGCCGTCTACATCGACCTGATGCGGTTCGCGCTCATCGACTCCTTCCACGCGGACCAGCTCCCGCACCACGTCTGGGCGTGGGCCCTGGGGTGGGCGCTGCTCGCCGGGGTCGGCGGGTTCATCTACTTCTGGAAGGCAGAGGAGACGTACGGCCGTGGCTGAGACAGGAACCGGGGGCGCCGGCGCCCCCACCGTGATCGTCGACGCCGTCGACATCGTCTACCGCGTGCACGGCGCGGGTGGCACGGCCGGGCGCGGGGCCGCGACCGCCGCGCTCGGGCGCATCCTGAAGCGGGGCGGCTCCGGCGGCGTACGCACGGTGCACGCCGTCAGGAACGTGTCGTTCACCGCGTACAAGGGCGAGGCCATCGGCCTCATCGGCACGAACGGGTCGGGCAAGTCCACGCTGCTCAAGGCCGTCGCGGGGCTGCTTCCCGTCGAGCGCGGGCGCATCTTCACCGACGGCCAGCCCTCGCTGCTCGGCGTCAACGCCGCCCTGATGAACGACCTGACCGGCGAGCGCAACGTCCACCTCGGGGGCCTCGCGATGGGCATGTCCCGCGAGCAGGTCAAGGAGCGCTACCAGGAGATCGTCGACTTCTCCGGGATCAACGAGAAGGGCGACTTCATCACCCTGCCCATGCGGACGTATTCGTCAGGCATGGCCGCCCGGCTGCGGTTCTCCATCGGCTCCGCCAAGGACCATGACGTTCTCCTGATCGACGAGGCCCTCGCCACCGGTGACCGCTCCTTCCAGAAGCGCTCCGAGGCCCGCATCCGCGAGCTGCGCAAGCGCGCGGGCACGGTCTTCCTGGTCAGCCACAACAACAAGTCGATCCGCGACACCTGCGACCGCGTGCTGTGGCTGGAGCGCGGCGAGCTGCGGATGGACGGTCCCACGGAGGACGTGATGAAGGAGTACGAGCGGTTCACGGGCGGCGGCAAGGGCTCCGGCAAGGGGTGACCTCCGGGGCCCTGGGCGAGCCCTGGGCCGTATCCCTTTTGTCGCATCAATACGCCCATCCTTACACTTAGGGAGCGTTTAGCAACAGAAGGAGTGCGCGTGCAGCCACGGCTGAGTGTTGTCGTCCCCGTCTACAACGTCGAGCTCTACCTCGACGAGTGCCTGGAGTCCCTGGCCGCACAGACGTTCACGGACTTCGAAGTGATCATGGTCGACGACGGATCGACGGACGACAGCGCGGTGATCGCGAAGGCCTTCGCGGCGGCCGATCCGCGGTTCCGGCTGATATCCCAGGAGAACAAGGGCCTGGGCGCGGCGCGCAACACGGGTGTGCGGGAGATGTCCCCCCACAGCGAGTACCTCGCGTTCGTGGACAGTGACGACACCCTGCCCCCCACGGCGTACGCACTGATGATCGAGACGCTCGACGAGACCGGCTCCGACTTCGCCGCGGGCAACGTGACCCGCTTCCGCTCCGCCGGACACGTCCAGTCGCCCGTGCACCGTGTGCCCTTCGCGGCGACCCGGCTGCGCACGCACGTGTCGAAGTTCCGCCCGCTGCTCACCGACCGCACCGCGTGGAACAAGGTCTACCGCCGCTCCTTCTGGGAGCGGCACGGGCTCGCGTACCCGGAGGCCATGCTCTACGAGGACGCGCCCGTAAGCGTCCCCGCGCACTACCTCGCCGAATCCGTGGACGTGCTCAGCGAGCCGATCTACAACTGGCGCGAGCGCGAGATCGGCGAGCGCTCCATCACGCAGAACCGCACCAACCCGCAGGGCCTCGTCGACCGCGTGAAGTCGATCCGCATGGTCCGCGAGTTCATGCTCGCGCGCGTCGGCGAGGACCCGATGTACGCGGAGCACCTGCGGGTCTACGACAACAACGCGCTCGCCGAGGAGATCCCCCTCTTCTGGCGGGTACTCCCCGGCTCCGACGCCGCCTACCAGGAGGCGTTCCTGGAGCACGTGGGCCGCCTGGTCCGCGAGATCGGCCAGGACGCGGTGCGCGCGCTGCACGTCCCGCACAAGCTGAAGCTGTACCTGACCGTGCACCGGCGCCTCGACGAGCTGATCGCGCAGCTGGAGTTCGAGAAGGAGCACCCCGGCTCGATCCCCGTCACCGGGACGCTGCACCCGAAGGCCGACTACCCCTTCCTCGACCCGGCCTCCCCCGTCCCGGACGCCGTCCTGCGCCTCGACCCGGAGCTGCGGCTGCGCAGCCGTCTCGACGAGGCCGCCTGGCACGACGGCAAGCTGTGGCTGTCCGGCTGGGCGTTCCCGCGCCAGCTCGGCGCCGAGTCGCGCGGCAAGGCGCTCAAGTCCCTCATCCTGAAGGAGAAGGGCAGCCGCCGCACGGTGCTCGTGCCCGCGCGCAGCCACCTCGACCCGGAGGCGACGGTGGCGTCCGGCGCCGAGTTCCGGCACGCCGACTGGGCGGGCTTCGGCGCGCTCGTGAACCCGGCGCGGCTGCGGCACCGCGGCAAGTGGGTCGACGGGCTCTGGTACGTGCGGATCGCCGTGGCCGGCACGGGCTCGACACCGCGGCGCGGTCCTCTCTACGGCGCGGGCACGGGGTCCGGCCAGACGCCGCCCGCGCACTGGGTCACCGAGGACGTCCGCGTCGCCCCGCAGATCCAGGACGGCGAGCTCGCCATCCGGGTGGAGACAGCGCACGCCCGCGCCCTCGAAGTCCGCGCCGAGGGCGCCGACCTCGTCGTACGCGGCATCCTGCGCACCGCCCCCGCCGGCGAGCCCCGCCTCCGCATGCGCCACCGCGAGTCCGGCACGATCCTGACCGCCCCGCTGGACCTCGACGCCCCGCGCGACGGCCGCGTCCCGTTCACGGCCCGCGTGAACACGGCCTCCCTCACGGACGTCCGCGAGAACCACGAACGCCTCCGCCCCACCCAGGCAGAACGCTCGATCGCCCGCTGGGACATGTCGGTGGAGATCGTCACGCCTGCGGCGGGCGACCCGTCGGCAGCCGCTTCCGCTGCGAGCAGCCACGCCACTCCCGCTGTGGGTGGCCAGACCGCTCCCGCCGCGGACGGCCAGACCGCTGCTGCTGTGGGCAGGCGTCCCGCACGGCGGGACGGGTGGGCACAGCCCACGGTGCCGGGCAAGGAAACCGAGGCACCCACCAAGTCCACCCGGCTGGCGCTGATTCTGGACGACCGCGAGGGCTTCTCGGGCGCCCAGTTCGCGCAGGGGGACACCGGTAGAACGGTCTACGCGAGGCGCAGCCCGGGAGGCTACCTCCAGCTCTGCGACCAGCCCGTCCAGCCCCTGGTCGACCGAGTCTCCGTACAGCCCGACGGCACCGTCACCCTCACCGGCAGCTACCCCGCCCACGGCACCCACGACCTCACCCTCGTCCTCCGCCAGACCTGGTCGGGCCACGAGTACACCTTCCCGGCGAAGGCGACGGACGGCCGGTTCGAGGCCCACTTCGTACCGGCCCCCACCCACCGCTACGCAGGAGAGACCCCGCTCCGAGCGGGCTTCTGGTGGCCGTCCGTGCAGAAGCCGGACGGCTCCCGCACCGCCGTCCAGCTCGCCCCGCCCGTCCACGCGGACCTCCCCCTGGAGGTGACGGCGCACGGCAAGCGCGTCGAGCTCCAGGCCCGCCAGTACGACCAGCTCGCCCTGATGGCCCACTCCGAGCTGCGCCCCGACGAGCGCAGCCGCCACCGCCAGACCCGGCTGCGCACCGAGGCCTACCCGGCCGCCCGCCACGAGCCGCTGCGCGAGGCCGTCCTGTACGACGTGTTCGGCGGCCGCATGTACGGCGACTCGCCGCGCGCCATCCACGAGGAGATGGTCCGCCGCGGCCTGCCGGTCGAGCACCTGTGGGTCGTCAAGGACGGCCAGTGCGAGGTCCCGGCCACCGCGAAGGCGGTCCGCGTGCACAGCCCCGAGTACTACGAGGCGATGGCCCGCTCCCGCTACCTCGTCGGCAACACGCACTTCCCGCGCTGGCTGGAGCGCCGCGAGGGCCAGCAGATCGTCCAGACCTGGCACGGCACCCCGCTGAAGCGGATCGGCTTCGACTTCGACAACGACCACTTCGCGAGCACCCAGTACCTCACGGACCTGGACCGCGAGCGCCACCAGTGGACGATGCTGCTCTCCCCCAACCGGTTCAGCACCCCGATCATGCGCAGCGCCTTCCGGTTCGGCGGCGACGTCGACGGCGAGCTCCTGGAGACGGGCTACCCGCGCAACGACGTGCTGCTCGCCCCCGACCGCGCCGAGCGCGCCGAGAAGGTGCGCCGCGTCCTCGGCCTGCCCGAGGGCAAGAAGGTCGTCCTGTACGCGCCGACGTGGCGCGAGGACAAGCAGCGCCACCGCGGCGGCTTCCTGCTCGACCTGCGCATCGACCTGGCGAAGGCGCGGCGCGAGCTGGGCGACGACCACGTCCTGCTCGTCCGCCCGCACGCGCACATCGTGGAGCCGGTGCCGGGCGCGGGCGACGGCTTCGTGTGGGACGTCGCGAGCTACCCGGACATCATGGACCTGCTCCTGATCGCGGACGTCCTCGTCACCGACTACTCCTCGGTGATGTTCGACTTCGCCGTGACGGGCCGTCCGATGCTGTTCTTCACGTACGACCTGGAGCATTACCGCGACCGGCTGCGCGGCTTCTACTTCGATTTCGAGAAGCGCGCGCCGGGACCGCTGCTGCCCACCTCCGACGAGCTGATCGCCGCGCTGCGGGACCTCGACGCGACGAGCAGCCGTCACGAGAAGGCGTACGACGACTTCCGTGCCGAGTTCTGCGACCTGGACGACGGCGGGGCCGCGCGCCGCGTCGTCGACCGGATGCTCGCCCACCGAGGGACGGCCACCGCATGAGCACACAGGAGGAGGACCCCGCGATGCCGGACTCGCCGCAGCTGAGCGTCATCGTCCACGGCCGCAACGTACAGGGCCACCTCGGCGCCTGCCTCGACGGTCTGACCGCGCAGGTGTCGCCCGGCGTCGAGGTGATCGTCGCCGCGGTGGGCGCCTCCGCGCAGGCCGCCGCGGCGGGCCGGGCCGGCGTCACCGTCGTACCGCTGCCCGAGGGCACGGGCGACGGCGCGGCCCGCGCCGCGGGCGCCGAGCGGGCGGCGGGCCGGTGGCTGCACTTCGTGCACAGCAAGGACAGCGTGCCGACGGGCGCCCCACGTGCGGTCGCCGACCGCACGGCCGACCTGCCGGACGGCGCGGACGGCGCGGACGGCGTGGACGTCCTGGTCGTCGACCACGTCCGCTCGACGTGGCGCCACCAGGGCATGCCGAGCCCCGACGGCAAGCATCTCGCCAAGCTGGGCCGCCGCGATCTGCAGCTCCGCGACTGCCCGAACCTCCTGAAGGTCACGCCGCTGCTCGGCACCCGCGTGCTGCGGGCCGGCTTCTGGCGGGCGCACGTCGACCAACTGGCCGTCGACGACGAGACGTTCGCCGCGTACGCCGCGCTGCTCCTCGCAGGGCGGGTCGCGGCGCTCGACCAAGTGGCGCTCAACGTACGGGAGTTGCGCACGGAGAGCCTGCCCAAGGGTCGGCCCGAGGAGCGCTACGGCGTCATCGACCGCTACGAGGCGCTGCTGCGGCTCGCCGCCGGCCTCGGCCTGCCGGCCGCCCCCCGCGCCGCGCTCTACGACGTGATGGTCGGCGACTGCCTGCGGATCATCGCCCGCGAGAACCTGCCCGACCCGGTGCGCAGGGAGTTCTTCCACCGCGCGGCGAAGGCAGCGGTCGCCGGGCGGCCCGCGGGCCATCAGCACCCGGGCGGCCTGGAGGGGGTGCGGCGCCGCCTCCTCGAAGAGGACGCGTACACCAAATACCGCACGTTCCAGACGGCGAACCAGCAGCGGCGCAAGCTCAGGTCCGCGGTCGTCTCGCGCAAGCACAAGGTGGGCCTCAAGGTCCGCGACCTGCGCTACCGCAGGGCCCTCGACCGCCCCGTCGACCCCGACCTCGCCGTCTTCACGGCCTACTGGGACCGCGGCGTGGCCTGCAACCCGGCCGCGATCGCCGCGAAGCTCGCCGAACTCGCCCCGCACATCCACCCGGTGTGGGTCGTCTCGGCGGCCAACGTGCCGCTGCTGCCGCCCGGCACCGACCACATCGTGCCCGGCACGCCCCGCTACTGGGAGGTGATGGCGCGCGCCAAGTACCTGGTGAACAACGTCAACTTCCCCAACGCGATCGTGAAGCGCCCCGACGCCATCCACCTCCAGACCCACCACGGCACGCCCCTCAAGCGCATGGGCCTGGACCAGCTCGACTATCCGGCGGCGTCCAAGGGCCTCAACTTCCACAGCCTGCTCGCCCGCGTCGACAAGTGGGACTACAGCGTCTCCGCGAACGGCCACTCCACCGAGATGTGGGAGCGCGCCTACCCCTCCAACTACACGTCGCTGGACTACGGTTACCCGCGCAACGACGTCTTCTACAGCGCGACGGCCGCCGACGTCCGCGCGATCAGGGAGCGGCTCGGCATCGCCCCCGGCAAGCGGGCGATCCTCTACGCGCCCACCCACCGCGACTACGAGGCGGCCTGGACCCCCCGCCTCGACCTGGCCACCCTCGCCGACCACCTCGGCGAGGACACGGTCCTCCTGGTCCGCGGCCACTACTTCTACGGCGGCGCGGCGTCCCCGCTGGCGGGCCTGCGCAAGAGCGGCCGGGTCATCGACGTGTCGTCGTACGACCCGGTGGAGGAGCTGGCGCTCGCGGCGGACGCGCTGATCACGGACTACTCGTCGATCATGTTCGACTACGCCAACCTCGACCGCCCCATCGTCATCTACGCCGACGACTGGGAAACGTACGCGACGACGCGCGGCGTCTACTTCGACCTGATGGCGGAGGCCCCCGGCAAGGTGGCACGCACCCAGGAGGAGCTGACGGCGCTCCTCACCTCCGACGCCTGGCGCGACGAGGAGGCCACCAAGGCGCGGCGCGCCTTCCGCCTCCGCTTCTGCGAGTACGACGACGGGCGCGCGGCCGAACGCGTCGTACGCCGCGTCTTCCTCGGCGAGAGCGAGGACTCCCTGCCGCCCGTCACCCCGGTCGACGAGCGCACCCCCGCCCCGACGCCCGAGGAGGCGACGCAGCGATGACGCACACTCCCGATGTGACGGTCACAGTGATCGTTTACAACGACGCGGAACGCCTCCCGCGCGCGGTCGCCTCGCTGCGCCGCCAGACGCACGCGAACATCGAGATCGTCATCAGCGACGACCACTCGACGGACGACACGCCGGAGGTCGCCCGCCGGCTGGCGGCGGAGGACGACAGGATCACGTACCTCCGCCTGCCCGAGAACAGCGGTGGCTGCAGCGCACCACGCAACCGCGCCCTCGACATCGCGCGCGCCCCGTTCCTGATGTTCCTGGACAGCGACGACGAACTACCGGAGCGGGCGGTCGAGTTGCTGCTGGCGGCGCACCGCGACCGGGAAGTGGACTTCGTGATGGGGGCGGTGGAGCGGGTCCGTGTCGACACGGGCCGCACCTCCACATGGATGGCGCATCTGGTGGCGGAGCGCCGCACGGTGGAGGGCATCGAGGCGGAACCGGCCCTCTTCTTCGAGCACTTGTCCACGAGCAAGATGTACCGCCGCGAGTTCCTGGACCGGAACGGGCTGCGCTTCCCGGAGGGCATCCACTACGAGGACCAGCTGTTCTCGGCGCAGGCGTACTGCCTCGCGAAGTCCTTCACGGTCATCCCGGACCCCGTCTACCGCTGGTACATAGCGCCCTACGAGGCGGCGGAGTCCGCGTCGATCTCCAACCAGCGCCACAAGCTGACGAACGTACGCGACCGCGTGCACGTCCAGCGCCTCATCGACGACTTCATGGAGACGAGCGGCCACATGGGCGGCCGCACGGGTACCCTCCGCGAGGCCAAGGACTACAAGTTCCTCAAGCACGACTTCCGGATGTACGCGGGTGACCTGCCGTTCCGCGACGAGGAGTGGCTGACGGGCTTCGCGGACATCGTGAACCCGTACCTGGCGGAACTGTCTCCGGGCGCGTACGCCCGCCTCCCCCGCGCCGAACGCGTCGTACTCCAACTGGTCCGCGACAACCATCTCGCGGAGGCCCAGCTGGCGGCGCGCGGCCTGGGCCACGGCGTCGCACCCCGCGAGACGGCCGTCGACTCCTCGGGCCGCGTCTACTGGGGCCCGTACATCCCCGAGTCGGAGCGCTCCCGCACCGAACTCGACCTGACGGACCAGGGCCTGGACTCCCGGCCCTTCCCGAGCGCGCAGTTCCGCCACGAGATCACGCGGGTGGAGCGCGGTCCGGCCGCCACCGTCACCCTCGCCGTCCGCACCTACGACCCGGGCCTGCGCCTCCCGGTCGGCCCCCAGGTGGCGACGCTCCTCCTGGCCCCCGGCCGCCGCCGCATGAAGACGCCGTTCCGCCTGGACCCGGTCCGCCCCGGCGTCTTCGAGGGCACGGTGCGTCTTGACCTGGCGGCGGCCCCGCTCCCCCTCAACGGCTTCGAGGGCACACGCCACCCGGTCCTGCAGCTCACCTCCGGCCCACTCCGCAACACCTCCCTCCTCCTGGCCCCCCTCACCTTCCCCACCCTCAGGGCCCGCGTGGACTACCGGGGCGGCGCGCTCCCCCACGAGGTCACGGTGGAACCGGAAGGCCGCGCCTCGGGCCGCCTCCAACTCCGCTGGACCCCGGTGGGCCTCACCTCCCGGGTCATACGCCCCCTGGCCCGCAAGGCGGGCACAAAGGCAGGCCCCCGCCTCCGCAAGGCAGCCCACCTGGCCTCCACCCTGACCCGCTGAGCCCCGGGCCCCGGGGGGGATGGCCCGGCTCCCCCCTCACCGAGCCACCTCCCCGCCACCCGTCCAGACACCGCCCCCTCCCCACCTCCCCGCCACCCTGTAGCGGGGCGGGACCCCCTCGCCGCGCCAGGCACCCCACCCCATCACCCCCATCCCGTCGCCTGCCTACCCCACCCCTTCGATCCCGCAGCCCGTCTTGAAGACCAGCCACACCGTCTTGCCGGGAACGTGCGGGACGACACCGAAGTCGTCCCCCAAAGCCCTAGCGAGGAGCAGCCCCCGACCGCCCTCCGCATCGGCATCGGCATCAGGACACGACATCTCCGGGCATCCACTGCCACTGTCACGAACCTCGATCCGGACGAGAGCGCCATCGCGGACCATCCGCAGACTGAATTCCCGTCCCGGCGGAACGCCGTGCAGCACAGCATTCGTGGCGAGTTCCGAAACGCAGACCCGTATGTCGTCCAGCCGATCAGCGATTCCCCACTCCGTGAGGGTCTCGACGGCGAAGGCCCGCGCGGCACGCACCGATTCGTGGGCGCGGGGAAATCGTCGTTGCCGTGACAGGTGCACGGTGAACCACCGCCTTGATCCTAGGCTGCTACGATCGCGCGAAACGTACCGCTATTCGCAAAAAGCAGCAAGGTAGGGCCATGGCTGCCGCGGCGTGTGCTTCGCTTAACGTGTAAGGCGGCAAGGTCACCTCTCACCGGCCACGCAGGAGGACAATGTGAGCGACTGCGAAAGCACGTGGGTCAGTACCTCGATGCCATACCTGAAGCCCCGCGGGGAGGGGCAGCCCGACGCCTGGGGAGCGGAGGCCGCCGCCCGCGGAGGCAAGGGCACCCAGCGCATCGCACACGCAGGCGAGGTCCCGGCACCGGACGACGTCGCAGCCCTGCTCGACCTCGCCCCCGGAGACCCGGTCGTCGTCCGTCGCCGCGTCATCGAACTCGACGGCGAACCCTGCGAACTGACGGACACCTACTACCCCGTCGCCATCGCCCGCGGCACGCCCCTCGCCGAGACGGGCAAGATCCGCGGCGGGGCCGTGACGCTCCTCGCCGGCCTCGGCCACACCGGCGTACGCGTCCGTGAAGACGTGACAGCCCGGATGCCCGACGCCGACGAACGGGAAGCCCTGCGCCTGGGCCCGGACGAACCGGTCCTCCGGCTGAACAGGGTGACGCTGGACGCCGAAGGCAGCCCGATCCAGGCCGACACGATGCTCATGCCCGCACACCGGCAGCAGTTGCGCTACGAGATCAGGATCGGATGACAGTGGCCCACACCGACGACAGCTCCGCAGACCGGCGTTCCCTGCACGAGCGCATCGCCGCCGATCTCCGCGACGAAATCATGAGCGGCGACCTGCCCCCAGGCGCCGCCCTGCCATCGACCGCTCAGCTCAAGACCCGTTTCGACGCCTCCAACGCGACCATCCAGAAGGCGCTCCAGGTACTCAAGGACGAACGTCTCGTCGTCGGGCGGGCGGGAGCCTCGGTCACGGTCCGCGAGCATCGCCAGCGGACCATGCGCCCCGCCTCCTACATGGCCCCGGCCCCGCCGGGGAAGCCTTACCGCTGGCTCACCGAGGCGACGAAGCACGGCACGACGGCCCACAGCGTCCTGCTGGACGTCGGAGAGGTCCAGCCTCCCGCCGATGTCTCAGCCGCCCTGAACCTCCCCGAGGGCGGAACAGCGGTACTCCGCCAACAGCTTCTCACCATCGACGACGAGCCGGTCGAACTGGTCAAGTCGTACTACCCGTTGGAGATCGCCGAAGGCACCGCCATCACGAGCAGGAGAAAGATCAAGGGCGGCACCCCGGCCCTGCTGGCCGAACTCGGCTTCCCGCCACGCCTGAGCGTGGACCGCGTCTCCGCCAGAGTGCCCACCCAGGAGCAGTACCAAGCCCTGCGCCTCCCCAGCGACCTGCCCGTCCTCCGCACCCTGCGCGTCGTCCACAGCGACGCCGACCGCCCCATCGAAGCCACCGTCATGGTGAAGGCGGGCCACCTCTACGAGCTGCGGTACGAGTTCACCCCGAGCTGACCCGTGACGCGCCCCGCGCTCCCCGCACTTCGTACAGCACCTGCCCCTTAGGACCAGTCCCCGCCCGCCGCAGCACGGGATCACCCGCCCCCAGCCCCCCATCCCCCGGATACTCCACGACCCATCGCACCCCATACCGCCGCAGGACCTCCAGCCGCTCCGCCCGCGTCGTCCCCGGTGCGAAATAGTCCCGCACCGCGTCCACCCGCTCCTTCTGGTCCGGCAGGAAGAAGTCCGGGTAGCCGGGCGCGACCGTGTAGGGGCCGTACGCCGGGATCTGGCGGGACGGGAAGGTCTTGGCCAGGACCACGTCGCCGTACTTCACCTGTGGCGCCAGCCAGTCGTAACCCGTCCACGGAGCCTTGTACTTGGCGGCCACCGGGCCGGGCAGGGCGCCCTTCGGCACCACGTATCCCAGCGTCCCCGCCTGCGTCCACGCGCCCAGGAGGAGCGCCGCGCCCAGCACACCCGTAAAAACGCGCCGCACAACCATCCCGCCCGCCTCGAAGACCTCCAGCGCCGCCGCCACCTGCGCCGGGATCAGGGCCGCCGGCAGCACCCTGCCCCACGAGTAGTGGCCGGTCAGGCCGCCCACCGTGAACATCGCGGCGCCGAGGAGGAAGAACAGGACCAGCGGGTCACGGTGGTCCCGCCGCCAACGCAGCGCCAGCGCCGCCACGCCCGGCAGGGCAAGACCGAAGTGCGGCAGCAGCTCCCGGTAGAGCGAGCGGTGGATCTCCTCCAGGCCGCCCACTGTGAAGAGGTCGAAGAAGGAGTAGTAGGGCCAGGCCGCGAGGACCACGAGCCCCACGCCCAGGCCACCCGCCAGCCGCGTCAGCACCGCCCGCGTCGGCCACGGCCGCGCGCCGAGCACCATCGCCAGCGCCCCGAACGACGCGACCACACCCGTGAACTGGTGACTCAGCAACGTCACCGCCCACAGCACCCCGAGGCTCAGAAAAGCCGACCACCCCGCCCCGTCCCCGCGCAAGGCCTTCCGCAGCAGCGCCCACAAGTGGAAGGAGAGCCCGAGCGCGAACGTGCTCGGGTAAGAGACCGTCAGGGCCAGGGAGTTGAGGCCGAGGAACCCGCTCCAGTTGAAGAGTCCGGGGCCCCAGAGCAGGAGCAGGCAGAGCAGGGCCAGCGGCGGCGCGGCGCGCCGGGTGCTCAGTGTGCGGACGAAGTGCCGGATCCCCGTGGCCAGCAGGCCCAGGCCCACCAGCGCGGCCACCCGCAGCACCACGAACGTGCCGAGTCCCGTCGCCTTGGCCAGGCAGCCGAGCAGCAGCATCCAGGGCGAGTAGTACGGGCTCGGGGTGTCGGCGTCGACCAGGGGGTTGCCGGGGTCGGTCAGGTCGTGGCGCAGGCGTTCGACGGTCGCCGCGTGGATGCCCAGATCGCCCGCCCAGGGCAGGCGCACGATCACGAGGAGGAGCAGGGCGAGGAGGATCAGGGCGAGGAGGAGGGCCGCCGGCATCCGGACGACCCGCCGTATGACTCCTTTAGTCGCGACGCGCATCGTGCTGGAAGACCCACGTCCGGTAGACCAGGAAGCGGAACGCCGAGGCGAGGACGATCGACAGGGCCTTGGCGATGTTCGAGCCGAGCGGCCCGCTCATCCCCGCCCCGTGGTACGCCGCGTAGAACAGGACGCTCTCCATCGCCACGCCGATCCCGCTGAACGCGAAGAAGAGCGCGATCTGCCGCTTGGTGCGCGAGGCACGGTCGCGGTAGGCGAAGAAGCGGAAGCCGAGGTAGTTCGTGCCCATGGCGACGCAGCTGGCCAGCACCGTCGCCGTCATCGGGCCCGAGGCGGCGAAGCCGTGCAGAAGCAGGTTGAAGACGACGAGGTTCACGGCGACACCGCTGCCGCCGACCAGGCCGAACTTCACGAGCTCCAGGAACAGCCTGCGCAGCCGGGCGAGGGAGAGCCGAGGGGCGGGGGCCGGGGCAGGCGGCGCGGGACTCCGCGCGGGCACCGCGGGCGCCGGCGCCTCGTGCAGGGTGGGCACACTCATCCCCGTACCTCCGGGTTCCGTACCCCCGCGCCCCGCGCCCCCGCTCTCCCGTCCAGCCGCAGCCTCCACGGCATGACGACCGACTCCAGCTGCACCATCAGGTTCATCTTCGACTCGCCGACCGTGCGGTCCTCGAAGTGGATCGGCACCTCCATGACGCCGAAGCCGCGGCGCAGCGCCCGGTACTTCATCTCGACCTGGAAGCTGTAGCCCGCGCTGTTCACGGAGGCGAGGTCGATGGCGCGCAGGGCGTCGGCGCGCCACAGGTTGAAGCCGCCGGTGATGTCGCGGACGCGGGTGCCGAGGATGGTGCCCGCGTACGCGTTGGCCCAGCGGGAGAGCAGCTTGCGGTGGGCGCCCCACGCGTCGGAGAGCGTGCCGCCCTGGACGTACCGGCTGCCGATGACGACGCCCGCGTCCGTGGCGAGGGCGACGCCGAGCAGTTCGGCGGCCTTGTCCACGGGGTGGCTGCCGTCGGCGTCCATCTGGAGGACGTAGTGGGCGCCCTCGGCGACGGCCCGCGCCATGCCCGCCGCGTAGGCGCGGCCGAGGCCGTCCTTCTCGGTGCGGTGCAGGACGCTCATGCGGGCGCTGCCGTACCGCTCGGCGAAGCGTTCGGCGATGTCGCCGGTGCCGTCCGGGCTGGAGTCGTCGACGACGAGGAGGCGCAGGCCGGGCAGCGGGAGCGCCATCAGGGCCTCGGCCATGCCGGGCAGGTTCCCCGCTTCGTTGTACGTCGGCATGACGACGGTCAGCGGTGTCGCGGCCCACGCCTCGGGCAGCCGGGCGGCGAGGCTTTCGGAGAGGCTCTCCGACATGTCCCGGGGGAGGTTCACAGTCACTGCTCAAGCCCTTCCATGGTCGGAGATGCCGTCGGACGGCCAAGGGATGGCCAAGGGGCGGCCATCAGACAATCTCACCCACCTTAGACCAAATGTCTGAATTGAATGGGTATGGCGAATCTCATCACCCATTCCGCGCCACGGAAGCAACCAAGCCGCCCCCACCGCACTCCGCGGTACGCAGGGGGTACGCAAAGGGGGGCGCCCCGAGCCGCAAGGCCCGGGGCGCCCCCCTTCGTCACCTACCAGAGATCACGAATGCGTGCGCAGCAACGTCCGCATCGTCCGCATCGCCACCGACAGGTTCGCCAGGTCGAACGCGTCCGAGCTCTGGATCTCCTCCAGCGTCGTCCGCGCCCGGCTCAGGATCGGGGCGTTCTTCTCCTCCCACGCCTTGAAGCGCTCCTCCGGCGTCGACGTGCCGTTGCCCACGGCGAGGACGTCCGACGTCAGCGCGGCGTGCGCGGCGTACAGGTCCTCGCGGATGGAGGCGCGCGCCATGGACTGCCAGCGGTCGGCCCGCGGCAGCTCGATGATGCGGTCCATGAGCTGGGTGATGCGGAGCCGGTCGGCGAGGTCGTAGTAGACCTCGGCGACGGCCATCGGCTCCTTGCCCGTCCGCTCGGCGACGGCGACGATGTCGAGCGCCGGGAAGGCGGACGAGAAACCGGCGACGCGCCGGGCGAGTTCGGCGGGGACGCCCGCGGCGGTCAGCTCGTCGCGGATGCCCTGGTACCACTCCAGGTCGGAGCCGCGCAGGAGCTGCGGAAGATCGGCCCAGACCTCGGCGACGCCCTTGCTGAAGAAGTCGATCGTCTCGGCGAGCTGCAGCGGCTGCGGCCGGTTGTTGAGCAGCCAGCGCGAGCCGCGCTCGACGAGGCGCCGCGAGTGCAGCCGGATCCGGGTCTGGACGTCGGCGGCCACGACGTTGTCGAGCGCCTCGACCGCGTCCCACACCTCGCTCAGGCCGAAGATCTCGCGGGCGGCGAGCTGCGCCCGCACGATCTCCTCCAGTGAGGCGCCCGTCTCCTCCCGCAGCCGGTGCAGGAAGGTCGAACCACCGGTGTTCACCGTGTCGTTGACCAGCACGGTCGTGATGATCTCGCGGCGCAGCGCGTGCCCGTCGACCTGCTCGGGGAACTTCTCGTGCAGGGCCTTCGGGAAGTACGCGTGCAGCAGCCGCCGCAGGTAGTCGTCGTCGGGCAGCGTCGTCTGGATCAGCTCGTCCGCGGCCGTGATCTTCGTGTAGGCGAGGAGCACGGCGAGCTCGGGCTGGGAGAGGCCCCGGCCGGAGTTGAGCAGCTCGCGGATCTGCCGGTCGTTGGGCAGGAACTCCAGGCCCCGGTCGAGGTGGCCCTGCTTGCCGAGCCTGCGCATGAAGCGCTGGTGGGCGTGGAGCAGGGACGACGACTGGGCGACGGCGTTGGCCAGCGCGGTGTTCTGCGCGTAGTTGTTGCGGAGCACCAACTGACCGACCTCGTCGGTCATTTCGGCGAGCAGCTTGTTGCGCTGCTTGACCGTCATGTCGCCGTTGGCCACCACCGCGTTGAGCAGGATCTTGATGTTCACCTCGTGGTCGGAGGTGTCCACGCCCGCGCTGTTGTCGATGGCGTCGGTGTTGATGCGTCCGCCGGCGCGCGCGAACTCGATGCGGCCCAGCTGGGTGAGCCCGAGGTTGCCGCCCTCGCCGACGACCTTGACGCGCAGGTCCTGGCCGTCCACGCGGATCGCGTCGTTGGCCTTGTCGCCGACGTCGGCGTTGGACTCGGCCGACGACTTCACGTACGTACCGATGCCGCCGTTCCACAGCAGGTCGACCGGCGCCTGGAGGATGGCCTTCATCAGGTCGGCCGGGGTCATCTTGGCGATCTTGCCCTCGATGCCGAGGGCCTCGCGGATGTGGGCGTTGAGCTGGATCGCCTTGGCGCTGCGCGGGAAGATGCCGCCGCCCGCGGAGAGCAGGTCCTTGCTGTAGTCCGCCCAGGACGAGCGCGGCAGCTCGAAGAGGCGGCGGCGCTCGGCGTACGAGGTCGCGGCGTCCGGCTTCGGGTCGATGAAGATGTGCCGGTGGTCGAATGCGGCGACGAGCCGGATGTGCTCGGAGAGCAGCATGCCGTTGCCGAACACGTCACCGGACATGTCGCCGACGCCCACGACCGTGAAGTCCTCGGACTGGGTGTCGCAGCCCAGCTCCCGGAAGTGCCGCTTGACGGACTCCCAGGCGCCGCGGGCGGTGATGCCCATGCCCTTGTGGTCGTAGCCCGCGCTGCCGCCGGAGGCGAAGGCGTCGCCCAGCCAGAAGTTGTACGACTCGGCGACCTGGTTGGCGATGTCCGAGAACGTCGCGGTGCCCTTGTCGGCGGCGACCACCAGATAGGTGTCGTCCTCGTCGTGCCGGACGACGTCCGCCGGAGGCACGACTTCGCCCGCGACCAGGTTGTCGGTGATGTCGAGCAGCGCCGAGATGAACGTCTTGTAGCAGGCGACGCCCTCCGCCAGCCACGCGTCCCGGTCCACCGAGGGGTCGGGCAGCTGCTTGGCGACGAAGCCGCCCTTGGCGCCGACGGGCACGATGACGGTGTTCTTCACCATCTGCGCCTTGACGAGACCCAGGATCTCGGTCCGGAAGTCTTCCTTCCGGTCGGACCAGCGCAGACCGCCGCGCGCCACCTTGCCGAACCGCAGGTGGACGCCCTCGACGCGGGGCGAGTACACCCAGATCTCGTACGCGGGACGGGGCGCCGGCAGGTCGGGGATGGCCTGCGGGTCGAACTTCATGGAGACGTAGTTGTGCGGCTTCCCGCCCTCGCTCTCCTGGAAGAAGTTGGTCCGCAGCGTCGCCTTGATGACGGTGAGGAAGGACCGCAGGATCCGGTCCTCGTCCAGCGAGGCGACCTGGTCGAGCGCCCCGTCCAGCTCCTCCAGGAGCCCGTCGGTCAGCTCGGTCCCGGCGCGCTGGCGGTCCGGCGACATGCGCGCCTCGAAGAGCGAGACGAGCAGCCGGGTCGTGTGGACGTTGTTGCGGAGGGTGTCCTCCATGTAGTCCTGGCTGAACGTCGAACCGGCCTGGCGCAGGTACTTCGCGTAGGCCCGGAGAACCATCGCCTGACGCCAGTTGAGCCCGGCCCGAAGCACCAGCGAGTTGAACCCGTCGACCTCGGCGGCACCGGTCCAGGCGGCGGCGAAGGCCTCCTGGAAGCGCTCGCGGCCGTCGTCGCCGAGGTAGTCGCCCTGGCCGTTCGGGGACTTGGGCATGCGGAGCCCGAAGTCGTAGATCCACGCGTGCGTACGGTCCGCGCAGCGCAGCTCGTACGGACGCTCGTCGGTGACCTCGACGCCGAGGCGCTGCAGCACGGGCAGCACGGCGGAGAGGGAGACCTGCTCACCGGTGCGGTAGATCTTGAACCGGCGCTCGCCGGGGGCGGCGCCCACCGGCTCGTACAGGGAGAGGGCGAAGTCCTTGTCGTCGTGGCCGAGCTGCTCCAGGTGCTGGAGGTCGGCGACGGCGGCGCGCGGCGTGTGGTCGGCCTTGTAGCCCTCGGGGAAGGCGCTCCCGTACCGGCGGAGCAGCTCGGCGGCGCGCTCCTCGCCGCACTCGGCGGTCAGCGCCTCGGCGAAGCCGTCGGCCCAGGAGCGGGCGGCGTCGACGAGCCGCGCCTCGATGCGCTCGACGTCGGCGTCGGAGAGGTCGGGGACCTCACCGCCCTTGGGCACCCTGACCACGAAGTGGATGCGGGAGAGGATCGACTCGGTGTTCCAGGCGGTGAAGTCGACGCTGGCGCCGTTCAGCTCCTCCTTGAGGATGTCGATGATCCGCAGCCGGACGCCGGTGGTGTAGCGGTCGCGCGGCAGGTAGACGAGGGCGGAGTAGTAGCGCCCGTACTCGTCCTTGCGCAGGTAGAGCCGCAGCCGGCGCCGCTCCTGGAGGTAGAGGACGCTGGTGACGATGGAGCGCAGCTCGTCCGCCGGGGTCTGGAAGAGCTCGTCGCGCGGGTACGTCTCCAGGATCTGGAGCAGGTCGCGCCCGTCGTGGCTGTTGGCCGAGAACCCGGCGCCCTTCAGCACCTCGGCGACCTTGCGGCGGATGACCGGCACGCGGCGCACGGACTCGGTGTACGCAGCGGACGAGAAGAGTCCGAGGAAGCGCCGCTCCCCCACGACGTTGCCCTCGGCGTCGAACTTCTTCACGCCGACGTAGTCGAGGTAGGACGGGCGGTGGACGGTGGCGCGGCTGTTGGCCTTCGTCAGCACGAGGAGCCGGTGCTCGCGGGCCTTGGCGCGCGCGTCGGCGGGCAGCCGGTTGAAGGACGGGCTCACCGGGTGGTGGTCGTCGCTGTCGTGCTTCGGGTCGGCGCGCAGGATGCCGAGGCCGGTGCCGGGGACGGCGGCGAGGGAGTCGTCGTCCGTGAGGTCGTACTCACGGAAGCCCAGGAACGTGAAGTGGTTGTCGGCGAGCCAGCGCAGCAGCTCGCGGGCCTCCTCGACCTCCTGGTCGGGCAGGTCCCCGGCGGTCGGCTCGGTGGGCAGCTCGTCGGCGATGCGCAGCGCGGCGTCGCGCATCTTCTCCCAGTCCTCGACGGTCTCCCGTACGTCGCTGAGGATCCGCAGCAGGTCGGCGGTGATCTGCTTCAGGTCGGCACGGTCCGTCTCGCGGTCCATCTCGACGTGGATCCACGACTCGACGAGCGCGTCGTGCGGCCGCTCGCTCCCGGCCCCCTCGGTCAGCACCTCAAGGAGCTTTCCGGTCACGTCACGCCGCACGACGACCTGCGGGTGGATCACGACGTGGATGCCGCGCCCCTGCCGGGACAGCTCGTTGGTGACGGAGTCGACGAGGAAGGGCATGTCGTCGGTGACCACCTCGACGACGGAGTGGCTGCAGGTCCAGCCGTTCTCCTCGACCGTCGGGGTGTGGACCCGCACGTTGGCCGTCCCCTGGGGGCGGTTCTCGGCGAGCCGGTAGTGGGAGAAGGCCGCACCGAAGACGTCGACCGGGTCGCGGTCGGCCAGGTCCTCGGGGGCGGTGTGCAGGTAATAGCGCTGGAGGAACGCGAGAGCCGTGTCCTGGTCCGGCGTGGCCTCGCTCGTCGTCCCGGTCGGTGCACCGCTCGGCAGGCGCCCTCCGACCGGGCTGTTCTCAGCGACCCGGGCGGCCCTCGCGAGCAGCTCGGCCTTGGCTTCGTCCAGCTTGGTCTGCATTGTCCTCTGACTCCTGTCGCGCGCCATTGCGTGACGTAGAAGGAAGTGATGTGCCGTGACGCCGCGGCCCGGGGTCTCCGGCCGGAATCGACGTTATGCCGCGGTGCGGGAAGAGCGGTCGGCTTTCCGCCATTTTCAGCGGTTCCACTGACGGATGGCATGCCCGGCCGGTCCGGCCGCACCGCGAAGAAGCGTCAGCGAGGCCCCGGGCACGGTTGTCCACCGTGTAACCCGGGCGCAGGGCGGGGGCGTCCATGCCCCCGCGGGATATCGCGCTGATCACGGGTCAAGGCTATCGCTCCCCACCCGGAACCCGTCATGAGCCGTATGTGTACAAAAGCAGGGGGCGAACTTTGACACTCTGCACAGTGACCCCGGCTGCCACCCCCTCTTGGCAAACAGCCACCGTGCGGGCACGTTGGCGGGAGGGGCCGGCCGACCACGGCCGCGCCCGTCCGAGGGGAGCGCGGCAAGATGGCAGCGAAGATCCTGATAGTGACCGGTGACGCGGCGGAGTCACTCGAAGTCCTCTACCCCTACCAGCGGCTGCGTGAGGAAGGCTACGACGTCCACATAGCCGCCCCCGCGCGCAAAAAGCTACGCTTCGTGGTCCACGATTTCGAGCCGGGCTTCGACACGTACACGGAGAAGCCGGGCTACACCTGGCCCGCGGACCTCGCCTTCTCCGAGGTGGATCCCGGCCAGTACGCCGCCCTGGTGATCCCGGGCGGCCGGGCCCCGGAGTACCTGCGCAACGACCCGGAGCTCCGCAAGATCCTCAAGTCCTTCTTCGACGCGGACAAGCCGGTGGCCCAGATCTGCCACGGCCCGCTCCTCACCGCCGCGATCGACGGCCTGAGCGGCCGCAGGGTCACGGCGTACCCGGCGCTGGAGCTGGACATGCAGGCGGCGGGGGCGACCTACCAGGACTCGGAGGTGGTGGTGGACGGCACGCTGGTCTCGTCCCGCGCCTGGCCGGACCACTCGGGCTGGATGCGGGAGTTCCTCACGGTCCTCCGGGCGAAGGCACCGGTCACCTGACACAGGACAGCGACACCCCGCACTAGGTATACGGAACCCCGTACATCGGTATGCGGATCCTCAGACATACCGATGCCGGGAGACGCACCCACCCGACAGACTCACTTCTGCGCCGCTCACGGGGCCGCGCGGGGCGGGGATGCCGACAGTGCCTGGTCAACTCCCTCACGGCTGTCGTGGCGAGGCATCACCCGCACCGCCACGCCCCGTGCCCGGCCGCCGGACGTCTGCCCTTGTCGGCGAGGGCAGACGTCCCCCCAGGGACGCGCGGCGCCCCGGACTATCCGACTTCGGCCGCCCCCGCGATCTCCGTACGGGACCCCACCCCCAACTTCGCGAGAATGTGCTCCACGTGTGCGTCCGCGGTCCGCTTCGAGATGACCAGCCGCTCGGCGATCTCCCGGTTCGACAGCCCCTGGGCGACCAGCGCGGCGACCTCCCGCTCCCGCCGCGTCAGCACGTCGCCCCCCACGCGCCGCCCGGCCTCCCGCGGAGCCGGCGCCCGCCCCGGCACGTCCGCGTCACCCCGCACCGCCTCAAGGACCTGCTGCCCGGACAGCCGCGCCCCCACCGCGTGCCACCGGTCGAACTGCTTGCCGCCCAACGCCTCCCGCACGGACTTCCGCGCGGCCTCCTGCCGCTCCAGCAGCGACGGCAGCATGGCGATCGGATCGCCCCCGAGCCGCCGCGCGTTCTCCGCGTATCCGAACAGCCAGGCGGCCCGCACCTGCCGCCCCTCCCGCGCCGCCGCCCACGCGAGGCCGTGACAGCACATCGCGGCGACGAGGACCTCGTCGACCTCGCCCGCCGCCTCCATCCCCCGGCACATCGAGGAGACCCCCGCCTCCCACTCCCCGGCGAGCCACCGCACCAGCCCCTGCACCGCCAGCGTGGACCCGTAGACCTGCCGCTCACCGACCCCCTCCAGCAGATCGAGGCCCTGCGCGCAGAGCTCCAGGGCGCCCTCCGTGTCCCCGAGGACGGCCCGCAGCAGCCCGGCCTCGTAACTCATCACGACGAGACCCAGCCGGTTGCCGCTCTCGGACATCCGCCGCCGCACGTCCGCGAGCCTCGCAAGGCCCGGCTCGTCCCCGCACAGCGCGGCGAGCCCGTGGGCGTACGCCTCGGCGAACTGCGCGACCTCCTCGTCGCCCGCCCGCTCCGCGCACTCCCGCGCGAGCGCCATGCGCTCGACGGCCGTCGCGAGATCCGCGGTCCAGACGCCGAAGGCACCGGTCGCCAGCAGCCCCCACGCCCGCGCCGAACAGTCCTCGGGGACGCGCTCCAGCCCCTTCTCGATCCAGTACGCGCCTTCGGAGAGCGTCCCGGAGGCCCGCCAGTGCGGCCACAGCCGCGCCGCGAGGCGCAGCCCCTCCCGCTCCCGCCCCGCCGTCCCGTACGCGTACTCCAGGGCGGCCCGCAGCCCGGCGGACTCGGCGCGGACGGCCCGGTGCAGCTCCGGCTGCGCGGCGCTCAGGAACCCCTCCTCGAAGCGCCGCCCCAGGTCCCGGTAGTACGCGAAGTGCCGCGCCCGCAGCGCCGCGCCCCCGTCGCCCTCCACCGCGCCGAGCCGCTCGGCCCCGTACTCCCGGAGGGTGTCGAGCAGCCGGTAGCGGTTCCCTGACTCCCCGATCCGCTGCACCACCGACTTGTCGACGAGCCCGATCAACTGCCCGAGAACCTCCCCGGCGGGCAGCGCCTCGTCCCCGCACACCTGCTCGGCCGCCGCCAGCTCGAAGGACCCGGCGAAGACCGACAGCCGCGCCCACAGCAACCGCTCGTCGGACGTGCACAGCTCATGGGACCAGTCGATGGCGGTACGCAACGTCTGGTGCCGCGACAGCGCGGTGCGCCGCCCCCCGGTGAGCACGTGGAACCGGTCGTCGAGCCGCGCCACGAGCTCCTCGACCGAGACGGCCCGCAACCGCACCGCCGCGAGCTCCAGAGCGAGCGGCATGCAGTCGAGCCGGCGCACCAGGGCCACCAGCCGCTCCCGGTCGGCGTCGCTCACCCGGAACCCTGGCACCACCCCGGCGGCCCGCTGCGCGAAGAGCTCCACCGCGTCGTCCGGCGCGAGCGGCGACACCGGACAGCAGTGCTCCCCCGGCACGTCCAGCGGCTGCCGGCTGGTCGCGAGCACACACACGTCCGCGGCCTCGCGCAGCAGAATGTCGCAGAGCATCGCACACGCGTCGACGAGGTGCTCGCAGGTGTCGAGGACGATGAGCAGCCGCCGCCCCTGCAGATGCGCCACGATCGCGTCGAGCGGCTCCATCCCGGACTGCTCCGGCAGTTCGAGGACCGCCGCCAACGTGGCGGGGATCAACTCCGGGTCCCGCAGGGCGGAGAGCTCGGCCAGCCACACCCCGTCAGGAAACCGCTCCCCGAGCCCGGCGGCGGCCCGCAGCGCGGTGCGGCTCTTGCCGACGCCCCCCGGCCCGACCAGCGTGACGAGCCGCGCGTACGCGAACGCCGCACGCACCTGCGCCAGTTCGTCCACCCGCCCGACGAACGAGGTCAACTCGGCGGGCAGTTGCCCGCCCCGCCGCTGCCCGAAGCCGAAACCCATCGCGTTACCGCCCCCGCCACGTCGTCCCGAGGACCTCAGCGTACGCAGATCAACGCGGAGCGTGAACGGAATCCCCGCAACAGCCCTCAGGCGACGAGCCGCTCCGCCTCCTCGACAGCCTCCGCAAGACTGTCGACGACGGGCACCCCGGCGAGCTCCAGACTCGCCCGGCTGTGCGAGCCACCGGTGTAGAGCACGGCCCGCGCCCCCACATGGGCCGCGGCGACGGCGTCATCGACGGCATCCCCGATGACGACGACCCGACCCACTTCGAGTCGCTGCTCAAGAGCATCGAGATGCCGCACCATCCGCTCGGCCTTGCCGTCGTGCGACTCGTCGGTCCGCCCGTCGATGCGCACGAAGTACTCGTGAATCCCGTGCCGGCGCACGAAAGGGATCAGCCGCTCGTGCGGGGCGAGCGACAACAAGGACTGCGTACGCCCCTCGTCCCGCCGCGCGGCGAGCAGCTCGGCGGCCCCTTCGGCCAGCCCGCAGGCCTCGGCCCGCGCCCAGTAGTGCTTGTGGAAGACGGCGTCCATGACCCGCCACTCGGCATCGGTGGGGAGCCGCCCCATCAGCCGCTCGTAGAACCGAGGAATCGGCACGCAGTACAGGTCGCGGTACCGCTCCAGCGTGATCGCTTCGAGCCCGAGCTCGGCGAAGGACGCGTTCGTCGCCTCGATCACCGCATGGATGTCATGCAGCAACGTCCCGTTCCAGTCCCACACGATATGCGCCCCGCGCACCGACTTCCCCATACGGAAAACCTACCCTCCCCCTTCCAGGACCGACCGCGAGCGCCCGGACACAGGAGCCAAGCCCCCACCGGCCGGACAGCCGCGAGCGCGCCGGAGGGGACGTGGGGGTATGTGCGAACGGAGCACCGAGCGCACTGTGGCGTCTTTGGACTTGAGGCGCGACGCAGGGATAGCGAGTACGCACATACCCCCGCGGCCCCGCCCCACAACGCACCCGAGGCGCCGGCACCCAAG